>JAKVCR010000145.1 GCA_022448985.1 Roseibacillus sp. | reverse complement strand
TCTCCTTGTAGCGGTTGAGGGCGGAAAAACCCTCTCCCTCGCTGTAATTGCGGATGTAGTGATAGCGTTTGCCCCTCACTGAACGCATCCGGAGAACGGTTTCATCGATGCGATCCCGGGCACTGAAGGCAAAGCGACGGGGGGGATCGACCTCCCGGCCGAGGAAGCGTCTTGCCTGCATCCCATGCGGCTTTGTGATTCCGGCCATTCCAAGGGTGGTGGCGGTCAGGTCAAGGAGGCTGATAACCTGCTCATTGACCCCCCCGACCTTGAACTGGGCGGGGGCAGGCACGCCTTTCGGGTAGTAGATGATCATGGGGACGTGGATACCCGAATCCCACAACCAGTGGATGCCCCTGGGCTCCATCCTGCCGTTGTCACCGAAGAAGATCACGATCGTGTTGTCGGCCACCCCGTCTTTCTCCAGTTGCTCCAGGATCCATCCCACCCGGATATCCATGCCCGAGACGGAATTCAGGTAGCGGGCCCATTCTTCCCGCACCACCGGGTGCTCAGGGTAGTAGGGAGGAGGGGTCACGTTCCCGGGGGTCGCGATCCTGGGATGCTGTTCCTCTCCGTCCCAGGTGACGCGGTCATGCTTGTAGGTCTGGCGGTCGTAGATGTCGTACTCGTTTTCCACCATGTTGATCATGGCGAAGAAAGGCTGGTCCCCTTTCAGCTTGGCCCAGTCCGTGGTGTGGTAGAGAGGACCCTCATTCACGAAGTTGAGGTCGAGTTTGCCGGTTCCCACGCGACGCTTCCCGATCATCTTGATATTGGCAGTGAGGTAGCCCACATCGGAAAGGCGATGGGTGATGGGCCTGACTCCTTCCGGGAGGCGGAAGTCATCTTCCCGGTGCGAACGCATGTGGTGGGTGTCGGTGGTCGTGGCATACATGCCCACCATGAAGGCCGAGCGGCTCGGGGCGCAGACCGGGGAGGTGGAATAGACATTGGTGTAGCGTTGTCCCTTCCTGGCCAGGCCGTCGAGATGGGGGGTCGCGACGTTCTTCATCCCGTAAATTCCGAGGTCCAGGCAGAGATTCTCCCCGACAATCCAGAGGATATTCGGCTTTTTCGCATTTGCCGTGGCTGGGCCTGAGAAGGCACTGGTAAGGATGGCGAGGAGTAGAATCGGGCAGGTTCGTCTCATGGTCGGGAAATCGTTATAGGAGGATTGCCAGCCGGCATCAACCAGCGGATGCCGGATTTTGCGCGTAACCTGTTGAAGTCCATCGGACTGGGTGCGAACATGACGGCATCGCATGGCGAATCGGTTGAGAATCGTGTATTGGATCCTGACCCTCGTGGCCTGGTGCCCGGTGGGTGCCGGGGCGGCGGAGGACGCGGTGTATACAGACGTGGTGCGGCCTGTCTTCGAGCAAAGCTGCGTCAAGTGTCATGGCCGGGACGGCAAGGTGAAGGGCAAGGTGAACCTGCTCAAGATTGGAGGGGTCTCGGAACTGGTCTCCGACCTTGGGCGTCTCGAGACGATCATTGATGTGCTCGATGAACATGAGATGCCGCCGGAGAAGGAACCAGAACTTGATCCCGGGGCGCGCGAGCAACTGGTGCTGGAACTGCGCAAGCTGCTCCACGCCGCGGCGAAGGAGAGGGCGGGGAAGGGCTACGCGCCCACGCCCATCCGCAGGATGAACCGGTTCCAGTACAACAATGCGGTGGTGGACCTGCTGAAGCTCAAGGTGGTGGTCTTTCCCCTCCCGGAGAAGATGATGCGGGATCGCTCCGGATATTTCCGACCGGAAACCGGCAAGATGCCGGATCAACTGGTGGTCAGCAGCCGTCAGCTTGGCAAATCAGCCCTGATTGAGCCTCGTCTGGCGGGGGTGGGTCCTTTCCCGCAGGACCTGCGCGCGGAGCACGGTTTCGATAATCGCGCCGACCATCTGACGCTTTCCCCCATGCTGATGGAGGCCTTCTTCAAGCTCAGCCGCCGCATCGTGCAGAGCTCGAACTTCGACAAGCGGACGGTGGGGATCTGGCAGGAGTTTTTTGTTCCTCCCGGAAAGAAGGAAGAGCTGGAGGGTGCGGTGCGCAAGCGATTGCGGGAGTTTCTGGGGCGGGCCTTCCGCCGGCCGGTGGAGAAGGATCTGCTGGAGAGCTACCTCGGACACGTGATGGGGCAGCTCAGGTCTGGCAGGGAATTTGCCGAGGCGATGAAAGAAGCGGTCTCGGCGGTGCTGGCCTCACCACAGTTCCTCTATCTTTATGACAAGCCTTCCGCAGGTGGGGGAGTCGAGTTGCTGGACGGCTACGAGCTGGCCTCCCGCCTGTCGTTCTTTCTGTGGGGAAGCATTCCGGATGACAAGCTCCTGGAACTGGCAGGCAGTGGCACGCTGGCCGAGCCGGAGGTGCTGGCAGGGCAGGTCAGGAGGATGCTGCTCGACCGGAAGCTCAAACGCTTCTGCGACAGCTTCCCGGCCCAGTGGCTGCAGCTGGAGCGCATTATCTCATCGCTTCCGGATGAAACCATCTACCGGGATTTCTATTACGCGCCTCCCAATTACCGGACCAGCATGGACATGATGATGGAGCCGCTCCTGTTGTTTGAGACGGTGTTGATTGAGAACCGCTCCATCCTTGAGTTCATCGAAGCGGACTATACCTACCGGACACCACGCCTTCGCAAGTGGTATGGAGAGCCCACCAAGGAGAGGCTGGGCGGGCCAGTGACCCTGAACTTCAAGCGTCAACCGGTGTCCGACAAGCGACACGGGGGCGTGATCACCAATGCGGCAGTGATGACGATGACCTCTGGTCCGGCCGAGACCAAGCCCATCACGCGCGGGGCCTGGGTTGCGGGGGTGATTTTCAATGATCCGCCCGATCCTCCTCCTGCAGACGTGCCACCCCTGGGGCACAAGGGGGAGGGAGCAGAGAATCTGACCATGCGGGAGCGCTTTGCAGCCCATCGCGAGCGTGCCGATTGTGCCGGCTGCCATGAGCAGCTTGATCCCCTCGGGTTTGCCTTTGAGAATTTTGATCCCGTCGGGCGCTGGCGGGAGAAGTATGAAAACGGCCGGGAGGTCGATGCCTCGGGGACCCTTTTCCGGAAACACAGGTTCGGCAACGTGGTGGAGTTCAAGCAGGCGATCATGGAAGAGAAGGATAGGTTCACCAGGGCTTTTGCCGAGCACCTGCTGTCTTTTGCTCTCGGGCGTGAGATTACCCCGGCGGATTCGCCCGCCCTCGACGACATTGTTGCGCGCACGATTTCGGACGATTACCGTATCAGGACCCTGATCGAGGGAGTGGTGCAGAGCGCCCCGTTCGTGAGTAGATCGAGTGGGATTTTGCGAAAAACGTCCTCATCTGGTGAATCAAAACCTGCTATAACGGAAAAACAGTGAGACCTGCTTCAAGACGATCCTTCCTGCGCGGTATTGGTGGGGCCACCCTGGCCCTCCCGTGGATGGAGAGTTTTGGGAAGGAGGCCGCCGTCGCGAAACCCGCCCAGCGTATTGCATGGTTTTATGTGCCGATCGGGGTGGTGCGC
>JAKVCR010000144.1 GCA_022448985.1 Roseibacillus sp. | reverse complement strand
ATTCCTCGTTCCACGTGGAACAGTTCCCTTGAAGGAAAGTGGTCAGTTTGCACGAAGGGTTTCCCCCTCCTCCCATCCTTGAGTTTCGGCATGCAGGTGTTAGCCTCCGCCGCTCCTCAAAGCCGTATATGTTCCGTTATCCCAAAGAATACGACGTCCTCGTTATTGGCGCTGGCCACGCCGGGGTCGAGGCAGCGTTGGCTGCCGCCCGTCTCGGTTGCGAGGTCGCAGTCCTGACCCAGAATCTCGACACGATCGGCCAGATGAGCTGCAACCCCGCGATTGGCGGGCTGGGCAAGGGCCACATGGTTCGCGAAATCGATGCCCTGGGAGGCGCAATGGGTCTTAATACCGATGCCACCGCTATTCAATGGCGCCTTCTCAACGCTAGCAAGGGTCCCAGCGTCCGCGCCCCTCGCGCCCAGTGCGATAAGAAAGCCTATCAATTTCGCATGAAGCACGTCCTGGAGACAACCAAAGGCATCGATCTTCACCAAGGCAATGCCGCTCGTCTCCTTCTCTCTGGCTCCACCATCAAGGGAGTTCAAACCAATTTGCAATTCGAGCTCCGGAGTCGAACGGTGGTTCTAAGTGCCGGCACTTTCATGCGCGGCCTCATGCACGTGGGCCGCCGCAACGAGCAGGGAGGCCGCATGGGCGATTCTATTTCGACAATAAGCGATTCTCTTCTGGAGCTTGGGTTCGAAGTGGCTCGATTTAAAACCGGAACTCCCTGTCGCCTTAATGGGCGTTCCATTGATTTGAGTAAATGCGAGCGGCAGGACGGGGATTACCCTCCCCCTCTTTTCAGTTTCCTAGCCCATACAATCGGCAAACAGGACGGCGATCTTTTCACCTTGAATTCTTGGAAGTCCGAAGGGTTCCACGTGGAACAGCTTCCCTGCTGGATCACCTGGACCAACCCGGAAACCCATGGCCACATCCGGCAAAATCTGGATCAAAGTCCGATGTATTCCGGGAAAATCGATGGGATTGGGCCCCGCTACTGCCCTTCGATAGAAGACAAGGTCGTCAAATTCCCCGATAAGGACCGCCACCAGATCTTTCTTGAGCCCGAAGGTCGGCACACCAAGGAATACTACGTCAATGGCGTCTCAACATCTCTCCCATACGAAGTACAGCTCGCTTTTATCCGGACCATCGCCGGTTTGGAAAAGGCCGAAATCATCCGGCCGGGATACGCGGTCGAATACGATTACTGTCCCCCACCCCAGCTCCCTCCCACCCATGAGACAAAGCTGATTGAGGGCCTCTACTTTGCCGGCCAAATCAACGGCACTTCCGGTTACGAAGAGGCGGCAGGACAAGGCCTTCTCGCAGGGGCCAATGCCGCTCTCAAGGTTCTCGGCAACAACCCGCTCGTCCTATCCCGCAACCAGGCTTACCTCGGCGTTATGGTCGATGATCTCGTCACGAAAGGGTGCACCGAACCCTATCGGATGTTCACCAGTCGCGCCGAGTACCGCCTCCTCCTGCGACAAGATAACGCCGACCAACGCCTCGGCCCCATAGCCCGCGCTTTCGGATTGGCATGCGCCCAGCGCAACAAGCAAACCGAAGATAAACTGGGCGCACTGACCGAGGCCGCGCGCTTCGTGCGGGAAACGGCCCACGAGAGTATCAAGCTCGATCACTGGTTCCGGCGGGAGGAAAATCGCTGGGAGGATCTGCCCCCCGCACTACTGCAGCAGTTCCCCGTGGAACTCTGGCCCTTGATTGAAACGGATTTCAAGTATGAAGGGCATATCCTGCGCCAGCGCCAGCAGGTTGATCGCATGGTCCGCCAGGAAGCCTGCCCCATGCCGCCCGATATAGATTACGGTTCCATCGTGGGCCTGAAGCGCGAAGCCCAGCACCGTCTGAACGAAATCCGCCCACACACTCTTGGCCAAGCAGCGCGCATTAGCGGCATCACTCCTGCCGACATTGCCCTTCTTTCGATTTGGCTTGAGAAGGGCCGCCGTAATCGTTCCGCCGCTTCTTAAGGCCCCCGACCCTTGGTCCCGCCCCTGGCCCCTTCTTCGCCTCAATCGTGAGCCCCCCAATTTCGCTTTGCACAGCCCCCCGGAATATTCCTTCTTTTATGAAAGTGCATTCTAATCGGTGCGCTTGTGCAGACCATTCGAGCTCTTTCCTGTTACTACTATACTTATAGTAATAACAACGGAGAAGGGATGTCCGCGGTATTAGCACCCAAGGTTTCTTGGCCTGCGCTAACGCTCGAATTCGCCCCCTGTTCCGGCCAAGGTTCCTCGTAGTCGCACGTCGTCTTCGATCCGTCGGTATTCCACGCGGACGAGGCGCACACGTTGTGCAAGGTCAAATACGCCTTCTCCTCCGCTCGCCGGAATCGAACCTCCGGTCAGAAGGGGTGCAAGGTAGAAGACCACTTCGTCTCCCCAGCCTTCATCAAGAAGACGCCCCACCAGGCGTCCGCCCGCTTCTACCATGACAGTTACAACCCCATGGTCCGAGACAAGCTCGCGAAGCACACATTCAATACGTTGCCCCGTATAGACCATCGTTCGATCCGCAAAGGCATCGCTTAAGATCTCGGCCTCGCGGGGCAATCCCTTTTCTCTTGATGTCAAGATAACTCGCCAGGGCTGCACTTTACCTTCTCTCTCATGACCGCTCCGTATCGTAAACCGTGGATTATCTGCTCGGACCGTTTGTCCGCTGCTCAGGATGGCGTCGACTTCTCCCCTGAGCTCTTGGACCTCCGCGCGGGAACCCCCACTGCTCAACCATGGGCCCTCGCCCTCAGCTCTCGTTATCTTTCCATCCAGGCTCAATGCGCTTTTGATAATGACCCACGGCAGTCCAGTGCGCTGGACCTTTGCAAATCCGCGAATGAGCTCTTCGCAACGCGCCTCTTCGATCCCCTCAACAACCTCGATCCCTGCTTCTGACAGGATCCCAGCTGCTTTACCCTCGTGGGCCGGGTTGGGGTCCCCCGCACCGATAACAACCCGCTTTATGCCTGCCTTAACCAACTCCTGGGTACACGGGCCCGTCCGGCCATGGGTGGAACACGGCTCGAGAGTCACATAGATGGTCGCTCCTTTGGTCACATCCGGCCCATGCCGGGTCATCACATCCTTCAGGGCTTCCACCTCGGCATGCGGCTGCCCAGCTGCTCGATGCCAGCCTCCACCCAATTCTTTCCCCTCCTTAACAATCACAGCCCCAACTGGTGGATTGGGGCTGGTTAGTCCCAATCCTAACTCTGCCAAATACAGAGCCCGGCGCATGTATTCGCTGTCGTTCACAGGCAAGCTCTAGCGCTCTTACCCAATCCTCGCAAGGATCGTGGAAAACATGCCAAGAACCTGCGGGAAGGGTGCGAATGCATTGGGTATTTTGGCGAAGAGCAATAACCTCTGATCAACAAGAGCTTCCCGCACAATTTTGTTCGCCTCTTTTTCGTTCCGTGGAACACCATAAACCAACGTGGGGAACTATCATTCCCAGTAGTTATTGCCGTCTATATTAAGAAGAAATAGGTACAGATTTTTAAAGACTC
>JAKVCR010000143.1 GCA_022448985.1 Roseibacillus sp. | reverse complement strand
GGACGCTACCTGAGCACGCGCCAGGGCTTGGGAAAGATGGTCCAGCGTCCGTTAATGCACGCGAGACCATCAAAGGCCATTCCAAGGGTCTCTCCCGGTTCCACGAACTTGAACCGGTACCAGGTCACGCCAGGTTTCAGGTGCTTGGCTATCTCCTGGTAACCACCGGGAAACTGTTTGGCATCGCCCGTCCCCGCGTTCAGTTCCTCGCTAGTGGCCTTCCAGAGAAGAAGTTCGGTTTGGCCCGCGTTGGGCTTCAGGACCATCCTGCCATCCGCCCAGGCCTGCTTGTAGCCCGCCTCGGCCTTGGCAGCCGCGTCCCCGACAAAGGCGGCGGTGTAGTCCCCGGAGGTCGGGGCGAGGGCGGCCGACAGCTTGGCGTGGTCTGCTGCGGGGGCAAGAAACGCACTCAGCAGCGCCTTTGCTCCTGCCTCGGACGCGTCGACTTCCTTTTCCGGTAGCCGCCCGGCCTCATCACTGTTTGCGGATGGGCTTGAACCGGTCGCTGCCGGATCGGCTTTGCCTGCGTCAGCACCACCGGTTCCGACGTCCTCGGCTGGATTTTTCTCACCACAGCCCGCAACTGCGAGCAGGACAAATAGCGGGACGATTCTCTTCATATCGCCGTGATCCCTACCACATCCCAGAGGCAGGGAGCAAGCGGGGAGAGGGGTTTGTGGGGCTCATGGGATTGAGACGTTGCGTTGCCAGCGGGTGTGCCAGGTGTGGGTGGACCAGTTGTCCCGGGTGATATAGGAACGGACGACGAAGGTGTCGTCTTCCGTGCCGGGGGCATCGACGAGTTCGGCGTAGAGCAGGCCATGGTAGAGGCCGACGGCTTTTGTTGGATCGCGGCGGTCGGTTTTGGCGGCGCCGGAGTCGTCAGGGTTGAAGATATCGATGGAGTCGGGTAGGTCGCGGCCGAAGGTTTTGCCGTCCCACGTGAGCTTGCTGGGCGGTGAGCCGTGGGTGTGGCCGTGGACGAGGGCGACGACGTTGTAGTTTGTCAGGGTTTCCCAGAAACCGCGAAGGTCCTCGGCGGGCCAGTCGTATTCGGGGCCATTGGGGTGGAGATGGCACGAGACGATGACCGGTCGCCCCGAGTTGCCGACTTTTTCGGTGAGGTCCTTGCGGAGGAACTCGAGGCTGGCGCGGGCAGCGTAGTGGTGGCCCTTGCGGCGCTCCTCGCCCTCGCCAGCGAAGATGCCGACGGAGACGCCGTGGAGGGGGCCCCAGTCCCAGGAGTAGTGGAGGCCATTGGATGAGATGTGGCCGACGTGGGGGCGGGTTTTGTTGCGCTTGATGAGGGCATCGGTGATGAAGGTGTTGCCCTGTGGCCCGTCGTGGTTGCCGTGGAGGTCGTATACGGGCCAGGGAATTTTTCCGTCATTGCCAGTGAGGCCGTAGTCGGCGACGTAGCGGTGCCACTCGTATTTGCCCATGGCGTCGTAGTGGCCACCGGTTTTGTCGAAGCTGTCGACAAGGTCGCCGGTGACGATGACGCCGAGGATGTTTCTGGCGACGTGGCCGCCGCCGAGATTTCCGGGGATAGGTTGTCCGGGAAGCTGGTTGAGGATTTTGATGAAGCGGGAGTTAGCCTGTTCAGAGTAGGGGTCGAGGGTGGTGGGTGCAGGAGATTTTTCGGCGAGGTACTGAGGGTCGCCGGTGATAAAGAAGGCGTAACGTTTGGTTTCCCCGGCGACGGCAGGAGATGTGATGACAAGGGCGAGAAGAAGCGGGCGGATCATGGCTGAAATGCGGTTAGGATGGGGAAGGGTGAGATTGCTTCTTTCCTCCCGTTGCAGGTTTGTTTACCGCTCAGGGAGTTTATTTGATTCGAACCATGAAGAAAGCAGAGATGATAGTACTTGTTTCCTGCGTATTTGCGTTGCTTGCCGTATTGGGCCTGGGCACGGGACGCGTGGCGGCGGCAGAGGCGGTGGAAGTGACCAGGGAGCGGGTGGATGAGCTTCCGGGCGGAAAGGAGGCGGATGGAATCATTGGTGATTTCGTTCTGCGCAGTGACAAGGTTGAAGCGGTGATTTCGCACAAGGCCCCGTTGCGACGGGCGAACATGAGCACCTTTTATGGAGACGGGGGAGCGACCCCGGGTTGCCTCTATGATCTGACGCTTCGCGGTGCGGACAACGACCAGATCACGATCCTGGCCCCGCTCGACCAGCGGGGAGAGGTGTCGTATGTGCGGATTGTTCCCAGGAAAGAGGTTGCAGCGAATGAGGCGGCGGTGGAAACGGTGGTCACTGCGGCAGTGGGAAAGGGTATCTTCAAGCGCTACCGCTACATCGTGACCGACGGGGTGCAGGGGGTCACCGTCCTGACCACGCTGCGCAACGAAGGAAAGGCTCCGGTCTCGATCAAGATGCAGGACAAGTGGACTGGTCTCGGGCGGGCGAATTATTCGAAGGGGTTTTTGTGGGGAGACGCGGTCGATCCCGCCGACAAGGCGGGCTACGCCCTGACGTGGGTGAAGTCACACGGCGTGGACCGGACCCCGAAGGGGACGGAGAGACTTGAGCCAGGTCAGGAGTTGACCGTTTCGCGATTTCTGGCGGTGGGCAAATCACCCCTGGACGCGGTGGGCGTTGCCGGGTTGCGACGTGGCGGAGCGATTACGGCCGGGTTTTCCCTGCATGATGAAAACGGCAAACCGGCCGACTCTGCGGCCCTGCAGGTGGAAGTTGAACCGGGGAAGACTCTCGTGGGCTATCCGGATGACTCGGGGAATGTGGCCCTGGCGCTTCCCGCGGGAACCTATGCCTGGCGGGTTGAGGACCAGGGGCGCGAGACGGTCACGGGAACGATGAAGCTGGAAGAGGGAGTGGATGTGGCCGGGGAGACGGTGAAGCTGGGGTCGCGATCGGTGGTGACGTTTTCGATCAAGGACGGAGCGGGGAAGTCGATTCCCTGCAAGGTGCAGTTCGCGGGGAGGGAAGGGACGAAGAATCCGAACCTGGGACCGCAGAACCGGGCTTACGGGTGTCGCGACCAGTGGCACTCCGAGCGAGGCGACTTTCGCGTGCCCCTGGCGGCCGGAAAGTATCGCATCACCGTGACCCGGGGCATCGAGTATTCGCATTTCGTGAAGGAGATCGAACTCGCGCAGGGCAGGACGGTGGCGGTGGAAGGTGTGCTGCGGCGCCTCGTCGAGACGAAGGGATGGGTCAGCACGGACTATCACAATCACTCCACCCCCAGCGGTGACAACACGTGTGGCACGAACGACCGGATTATCAATCTCGCAGCGGAGCACATCGAGTTTGCCCCGACAACGGAGCACAACCGCCTCTACGACTGGGGGCCGCACATTGCGGCGTTGGGGTTAGGTAATGAGCTGGCCACCGTGCCCGGGATGGAACTGACCGGACCGGGCGGGCATCTCAACATGTTCCCGTTGAAGCCGGTGCCGCGGACACAGGATGGCGGAGCGCCAGTGTGGGAAAATGATGCGCGCATCAATGCCTTGCATCTGCGCGATTTCCAGGGGTTGGAGTCTGATCGCTGGGTGCACTTGAATCACCCCAGGATGGAGGTGGAGTTCTTCGACCGGAATGGGGACGGAAAGCTTGATGGTGGTTACGTCCTGCTTGGTGAGGTGCTGGACGGCCTGGAGACGGAGAACTTTGTGACGCAGTTCCGTTACGGTGACGGCATCCTTGCGGGAGTGCCCTACCGCGTGCGCAAACAGGGCGAGCGCAATGCCGGGAGCATTGCGATGATCCGGGAGGTTATCTGGTTGCAGTTATTAAACCAGGGGACGCGCGTCTGGGCGATTGCGGTCGCCGATGCGCATTCGGTGTGGGGCAACGGGGTGGGAGGCTGGCGCACCTATGTTCCCAGTTCGACCGATGACCCGGGCAAGATCGACTGGCGAGAACTATCCCGGAAGTCGAAGGAGGGTCAGATGGTGCTGACAACTGGGCCATTTCTCAACGTGACCGCCAATGGCGCCCTGCCCGGCGCGGACATTGAGGCGAAGGAGGTGTCCCTGGATGTCAAGGTGCAGTGTACGGACTGGATTGACATCGACCGGGTGCAGGTCCTGGTCAACGGGAGGCAGCGTGAGGACTTGAACTTCACCCGGAAATCCCACCCCGGCATGTTCGGGGACGGGGTGGTGAAGTTCGAGCAGTCCCTGAAGGTGATGCTGGACGAAGATAGCCATTTGATCGTGGTGGCGATGGGGGAGAACTCGGATTTGAAGACCGGCTATGGAACGAGCGACCAGGCGCACATGCAGCCTTGTGCCTATCACAACCCAATCTTTGTCGATGTGGATGGCAATGGCTTCCGCGCCAATGGTGATACGCTGGGATTCCCATTGCCGACCAAGAAGATGAAGCCCGAGCGGGTAATCGAGTTGATTGAAGAGGCGAAGAAGTAGGGCGTCGGGATGAAGGCGGCCCTCGGAATGTTCGCGTTGTTCGCGGCCTGCTGGCAACCGGCCACGGGATGTTCGCTCTGTACTGATTTTCCCGGTGCTTCGGGGACCTTGAGTCCCCGGTTGCTGGAGATTGCATCCGCCATCCGGCACGAGCTGGATTCGGGGGGGCTCGAGCCGAACCCGGCTGCACCACTCCCAACCAGTGGGCGGGTGCTGGGCTACCGGATGGCGAGCCTGCTGAAAAGGTATCCGGAGTGGAATGAGAGCCTGGAACTTGTCCTGATCGATACCGGGGCCCGGTTCCGCTTTGATCCGCGGGTTCCGGAGAGCGGATTCGAGGGGGTGTCGAAGAAGAGTGTGATCCGTCCGGTGAAGCGCTGGGTCACGGGCCTCGATGTTTTTCACGCCATCCTCGCCGGGCGCATGCCGATTGATACGGCGGAGGTGCGGGGCGTGCTCGTGGTTGAGCCCTGGACGGAGGGTGAGTTGCTCGGAGTGACCATGCCGGGTCCGGTCGATTCGGAGGAGGCTGGAGTGGGAGACGGGGAAGAGACCGTCGCGGAACGCGGGCGAACGACTACGGTCGTTCTCCTGGTCGTGCTGATCGTCCTGGTGGGGATACCGGTGCTGCTGGTTCTGGGATCACGGAAGGGAAGGGTGTCCCTTACCTGAGGATGGGAATGTTTTTGATCCCACGAGGATCGGAGCGGGAGAGGTTATTCACAGTTCAACGTTCTCAATTTTAATCTTGGGCCGTGCTGACGCTTAATATCTGATAAACCGCATGATGCTTCGCGGGTGTTTGCTTTTCCTCCTATCGGTTGCTTCCGTTCAGGGGGCCTCTATCACGGTCACCAACAATATCGGACCGATTAATACCAACTCGGTAGTCGATTACAGGGGTGTTCCGGTTGATGGAGGATGGGCAGCCCTCGGGACCATCTCTGATCCAACTACGCTGGTCACCGTCACTGGTGGAGTTGATCTGCTGCAGGTATTCACCGTTTTCGATGGTACCGAGGGGCCTGTCAATTCGAGCCCATTCGCGGGCACCTTCACGATACAGAGCCTGGGTGAGGTGGCGATCAACACAACCGACTTCGCCGGAGCTCCAATGTATCTTGTGCTCACAGATAGTCCAAGTCTTGAGAGTAGCGGACTTGGCTTTGCGATTCTGGAGATTGGAACCTTCCCTGCTTTCGAGCCAGCGGTGGATACCGTCTTCGTAGACGCCACCTCAAACATTGTGGCCAGGCCCTGGGTCAGCGGCACACCCCATACTCTTGCGCCGTCTCCAATTGGGGGGCAAAACCCTGCTATTACCCTTGGAGCACCTGAGCCGTCGAGCAGTCTGCTGATGTGTCTGGCCGGACTCCTGCTTGCCGCGCGGCGACGGCGATAGTCAGAGGGGCTTGTGGTTACCTGCTGCGCAGGAATTACCCGCGACAGGAGGGGTGGGATGAGATTTCATCTAAAGAAACTGTAGGTTCTCGCGTTTTATGGCATGAAGATGTAAGCAACACACGATGAGCAGGCACATCCAGTCACCCGAAACAGAGGCTGAACTTCGGCGCCAGCGAAGGATCGCGACCACGATGAGCATGATCATCGCCGTGCTCTCGGTCGCCCTGATCGGCGTCATTCTCGCCTTCATTATCCTTCCCAGTCTCTCGCAGAAAAGCCCCACGCTGGTCACTTACCAGGCCGCCATGCCCGAGGATGTGCGGATCGATCAGAAGCGGATGGATACCCAGGTGCAACGGAAGCCATCGGCTCCCAGTAGCGCGATGGCGAAGGTGGTTGCCAGTACCGCTCCCTCGCCAATTTCTGTTCCCGTTCCGGAGGTGACCGAGAATCCATCGCTCGATTACGGCTCTGATGGCGATTTCGGCTCAGGCTGGGGATCCGGTGACGGAACCGGGGCCGGAGGAACCAGCTTCTTCGGTCAGTCCGTGCGCGCGGAGCGCATCTGCTACGTAATCGACTTCTCGAGTTCGATGGGCTCGCAGGGCAGGGCCGACCTC
>JAKVCR010000142.1 GCA_022448985.1 Roseibacillus sp. | reverse complement strand
TGAGATTGAGGCGAAACTCGGTGCAGGGGTCGTGGGACATGCTCTTATCCTTTTGTTATGGTTTCGCTGAGATTAAGTAGAATCCGGGCGAGGCCGGTGTAGGCGGCGTGTTCGGATGGCTCGAACTGGGGAGTGGGGGGCAGGGCGCCCACGGAGAGGAGTTTCGCGGCCGCCTCCGGATCGGTCTTGTAGCGGGTCAGGAGCTTCCTGAGGGTATCATGCAGGAGGGAGAGTTCCGACGGGCTGGGCTGACGCGAGGTGACAGTGCGAAATCCGAAGCGGAGGCGTGCTTTGGGAGAGTCGCCACCCTCAAGGATCATGCGCTCGGCGAGAAAACGGGCAGCCTCCACGAACTGGGGGTCGTTCATAAGAACAAAGGCCTGCAGTGGAGTGTTTGTGCGGCTTCGGCGTATCATGCAGAATTCGCGTTCGGGGGCATCGAAGGTAGCCATGGATGGCGGGGGGACGGTGCGTTTCCAGTAGGTGTAGAGGCTTCGACGGTAGAGGTTGGCCGAGTCCCTCGGGTGAGGATACGCGCGGGAGTAACCAGGGCGGTTATTGAGTTCGAGCCACAGCCCGGTTGGATGGTAAGGGTAGACTGATGGCCCACCGACCTGTCTGCGCAGCAGGCCGCTGGAGAAAAGGGCGCTGTCCCTGATGACCTCAGCATCCAGCCTCATCCTGGGGCCCCGGGCAAGGAGCCTGTTTTCAGGGTCACGGGAGTGAGATTCGGCGGTGATGTGTGATGACTGCCGATAGGTGGCGGAGAGGACGATGTTACGCAGGAAACGTTTCACGTCCCAGTTGTTCTCGACGAAGTCAACCGCGAGGTAGTCGAGGAGGCGAGGGTGGCTGGGCCACTCACCCTGCCGCCCGAAGTCCTCGCTGGATTTCACTATCCCGGTCCCAAAGAGCTGCTGCCAGAAGCGATTAACCGTTACCCGGGCGGTGAGAGGGTTATCTTCGCCGGTCATCCACTTTGCGAGGTCGAGGCGATTTACCGGTTGGCCGTCTGGGAGAGAGCCGAAGAATGAAGGAATGCCGGCCTCAACGAGACGCCCTTTCTTGTCATACTCACCTCGTTCGAGGATGTGAGTGGTGCGCATCCCGGGCTTTTCGGAGAGAACCATGGTGGCCGGGAAGGAGGTCCTTGCAGTCTTCTTCTCAAGTCGAAGAACAGCGAGCTCGCGGGCGGCCCGGGAAACTTCCGGTGAACCGAAGCGTCTGGTGAGGTAGTTGATGAGTTCTTCCTGCTGGGCGGGCGTGCGCTGGGCGGCTGCGGTCTGGAGAATGGACTGAATGGCCAGGGGCGTAGGGGGGGTCTTGCCGCGGGCGAGGGCCAGGCGGAAGCGTCCGATCTGATGGCTCTGCCCGAATTCTTGAACCATGCGGACACGCAAGGCTGCTCCCGTGGGGATGGGATTGGCGAAGGTGAAGACTGCGAGCCGGTTCTCGGGTCTGGTGTTTCCGTCTACAGCCCAGCCGCTACGCCCGGCTTGGCCGTCGATGGCGGCGGCAATTCCATAGTTCTTCTGTTCGTAGTCGGCCTCGGCGTGGTCGATCTTGACCGGGACGGGTCTGCTTCCCTTGAGTTGGTAGCTCACCTCAAACTCACTCAGGACAAAGTTTCCGTTGCTGCCCCGACTGGCTGATCCTGAGGTCAGGCTGGGATGGGTGAGGGCTTCCAGTCGGATGGCGGAGACCGGACCTTGTAGTTCCTTGGCAAGGAGAAGGTCATAGTTGTCCGTTCCGGGGTTTTTCCCGCTGGCAAGGATGCTGTGGTCCGCCAGCGCCTTGAGAGTTGCGCCGCCGGATGAAATCATGCGAACCGGGACGCCTGCCTGCCAGGTGGTATTTAACTCATCGAGAAGGCCTTTCTCCCAGTCGGACGGATCTGCTCCCGACTTCTTGAGGGCGTCTTGGTATGCCTTTGTCGCCTGGGCCAGTCGTTGCGGGAGATCGTTGCTGGCGCCTGCGAGAGGCGAGGGGGCATTGATCCTGGGATTGAATCCGTTGAGTCCGCGTTCGGGAACCTGATTGAAGAAGGCGAAGAAGCGGTAGAAGTCTTCCTGAGAAACGGGGTCATACTTGTGATCATGACAGCGGCTGCAGATCAGGGTGAGTCCAAGCCAGACAGTGCTGGTGGTAACCACCCTGTCGATGACATATTCGGTGCGGTATTCTTCATCGACGACTCCCCCTTCGATGGTGATGGGGTGATTACGGTGAAATCCGGTCGCAAGCCGGGTCTGGGCGGTGGCGTCCGGGAGAAGGTCC
>JAKVCR010000141.1 GCA_022448985.1 Roseibacillus sp. | reverse complement strand
TGGATACCGGCCCAAGGAGATCCGTAATGGACTCTCCATTCCTCCCCGGATGTCCCTGCGGAATGTGATCCAGATGATGTTGAATCCCACCTGGTCTTTCTCCCAACTCGCAGCTGGCGCTCCTGAATTCAAGACCCTCACCCCCTATATCCCCAAGGGCCTCAGCATGAAGCACCTCGGCCTTTTCATGAACAAGACCTTCTCCGGTCGATTGAACGAGGATCGCATCAAGGCCATCCGTGACCGTTGGCAGGGAAAACTCGTGGTCAAGGGCATCGTCAACGAAGAGGACTGTGAAAAGGTGCTTAGCCTAGGTGCCGACGGCATCATTGCTTCCAATCATGGGGGGCGCCAACTCGACGCCGGCCAGTCCACGATCAAACCCCTTCCCTCCCTCGTGAGGTCATTTGGGGACAAGCTGACCATCATGATCGACAGCGGGATTCGCGGCGGCCCCGATATCGCCTGCTCTCTCGCCAGTGGCGCCAGATTCACCTTCCTGGGCCGCTCCTTCATGTATGGCGTGGGGGCTCTCGGTAAAAACGGAGGTGATCACACCATGGCCATGCTCAAACGCCAGCTCCAGCAGGTCATGGAACAACTGGCCTGCGAAAAAGTGGCGGACTTTCCCGCTCATCTCGTCGAAGAATGATCCCTTTCAGGAAACGCCCGCCTTCGTGTCCCTCAGAGCAGCTTCGACAACCCCCTAGAACCTCCACTCGAGGTGACCGGTAATCGAGTCCCTGTTCCCTAAGCCAGCTTCAAGCGTTACAGATACTGAATCGCTAAGGGAATAGCGCAGACCGACCTGTGCGTTCCATGGTTCAGAGGCTTTCAGTTCGAGGTCGTAATTCACGGCCAGCAGACCCAGGTCAAAGACCCCCGACTGCCGTTCCGACACATTCTGGCACGTCGCCCCCACCCATGCCTCAAACTTGCCCAGCCGGGCACCCAGTCTGGGCATGAGCAACCAGCTCGGGATGGACTCGATATCACCCTTTACCTCAGTGTAGGCATAAACTCCCGTGACAGAGACAAACCACCAATCGTTCCCGTAGGCCAGGGTAGACCCTGCCGCGAATACCGTCCCCTCGTAGTCCACCTCGATACTGCCCGGAAGATTCAGTCCCTGGCCCGCAGCTTCCGCGACCGCTGCCTGGTTCAGGCTCACCACGGTTTGACCATCCACCTTGCCCACCATGCCATGCACGTTCCAGAATGGTAGAATCCAGAAATCCCCCTTCACACCCCACTGGCTAACCTCGTTGTCGATCTCAGAAAGAAGGGGCCCCAGGTCTATACCGTCCAATAACGGGGCCAGGGTTGGAGGCGTCCCGGGGGCGGCGCTCACGACAAGGTTGTCCAGTGCGTAGTCCTGCTCCTGGGAGTAACCGATCCCCGTGATGCCGAAGCGCTGCGGCCAACTTGGATCCCAGTTGACGAGCATGTCGGCGAGGTCCTGGCCGCGCGCGGAACTGACACAGGACAACGTGCTCGCCACCAGCGAGAACCCGATGAACAGTGTATGGAACTGATTCATAGAGCACGCATTGACCAAATCATTCGCATGCTGGCAATTCCGTTTTTACCACGAAGCGGCGCAAATCCCGAAACTGCCGCATCCTTCTTCTTGCCTGCCCCAGCCTGCACCCCCAGAACAATAGCCGCACGCACCGCTCTACTAACGAGCCGAAATCCCATTTCGACCCCTCCTCCGCTGAATTTCACCCTGTGACTCCTCTCCAACTTCCCGAGAAACTGGGCGCCATCCTGCTCCCCGGCTCTCCCCTCTTTCCCCAGGGTGCATTGCCACTTCACATCTTTGAGCCGCGCTATCGCCAGATGCTGAGTGAAGCAGTCGAAACGGACTGCATGTTCTGTGTCGGCACATTAACAAGCAGCGAAGTTCCTGACTGCGCGTCCTGCACCGCAGAAGTCGGCACAGCGGGCCTCATTCGAGCCTCCCGCGAACACAAGGACGGTCACTCCAACCTTCTCCTTCACGGACTCTGTCGGGTCCGTTTTGTCGAGTGGCTTCCAGGCAAGCCCTACCCCTATGCCCGCATCCTCCCCATTGCCCCGGAGTCCCTTGAGGAGGACCAGAGGGCCAGCGAGGCCCGGCGTCTGCGTGACGCCGTGGAAGCCTTCCTCCTTGGATTTCCCGATGACCTCATCTCCGAGGTCCGACAACTCCTAGACCGTTCTCCTGACCCCGCCATCACAAGTGACGCCATTACTCAGAAATTCGTGGAAGATCCCGCTCTCCGGCAATCACTGCTTGAGGAACTGGATGTGAGCGGCCGCATCGATCTCATTATAGAGCATCTGCGGATTCTGCGAAGCGGAGACAACTGAGGAGGAACCACAACCTCTGCCTTCAGCAAGATCCCCGGAAACCAGCCCTGTATGCCCTGTGCTCGTCAACCCCCGGTCTGCATCTTGCCGGAGAGAACCGCCCCTTCCTCCATCTTGAGGCTCGCGGTCGTGATATCGCCGTCCAGTTTCGAGTTTGCCTTCAACTCGCAGCGCTCGGCATGAATAGCCCCCTCCACCTGCCCGAACATCTTCACCTCTCCAGTCTTCACGTCACCCTTGATGCGGGCATTTTCACCGATGGTGACCGTTCCCTTCTCGGATCGGATCTCTCCCTCCACTTTGCCGTCGATGATCATGTCGTTCTGAAACGTGATCGTTCCGATGATCTCGATTCCTTCAGCAAGGACATTCTTGGTAGCGGCCATGGGAAACAATCCGCCAGTTGTTCCCTCCCAATGCAATCAAGGAGTTGAGAAATTTCACATCCCTAAAAAAAACACCTCGAGTTGCTCACAATCCGGGATCTTTTGAAAATCGCCACCGGAGGATCCGGTTAAATTGATAAGACCGGCAACCATTGCCGGGGTAAGATCCCAAGTCCCGCTGAATCAAATCAACCTTAGTCATACAGGGCTTAACGATCTCTTACCCCGGCAGGCTGCCTTCTGCTTTGACGGCCCTGGAATGGATTCATTCCCCTGCCGGCAACAGCGAAATCTCCCGAAACTCGAACTGGGAACGCTCCTCCCGGAGCACGATCCGCCCTGGACCCTCCCGACCCGAGGCCTCGTTTACGAGCACCCCGTTGATATAGACCTTCACCTGCCCATCCCGCACCTGCAGTCGCATCTCGTGCCACTGGTTGAGGGGTTCCTCCACCTCAATTTTCCGTCGGTGGGCAAACCCGAGATCCTTACCCTCCACCTGGGCCTTGAAGTCTCCAATCCGGTAAAGATCCCCGGAACGGCCCGGGAGGAGCTGCACTTCCAGGTAGTCTCCCCCATCAAACCGGAACCTATCCGCCGGTTTCCCCTTCACCCCGGTCATCATCACTCCCACACCGCTATCGGCACCCGGTTCCGCAGCCCGGTAGGAAATCACCAGCAGATAGTTTTCAAATTCATCATTGGTCCGCAGGTCACCTGGCCCCATCCCCGGACAGACCAGGACCCCCTCCTCAATCGACCACGTCTTCTCACCCGGTTCGACCGCCTTCCCTCGCCGGTAATGCGTCCACCCCGTCAAATCCTTCCCATTAAAGAGTTGAGCCGATTTTAACTCTTTAACCTTCCCCGTCAGAGCCACCTCTCCCCGGAGGAATCTAATCCACTTGGCCGCTCCTTCCCGACGTTTGGCTACCGAATCAAGAGCATTGTAGCCGAATTCCCGACCCGTCAGGGAACGTAGACCCTTCCAAGCCTTCATCCGTTCGGTTGCATCCCCGGAGAGCAGGAATTCACCCAGGGTCCGGGCTCCCTCAAGGGAGCCCTGATTCGCAAGGCCGATAGCGGCCCGGAGTTTCACCGGGGAGTCCCTGTCCTTCAGCAGAATACGTAAAATGGGCATTCCATGCGGCCCGAGAACCTCACCACCAACTGCCGCCATCCCCCTTGCGGTCGCCGTATCCCCTCCAGCCAGACGCTGCAGCAAAGCAAGATCGCCCTCGACCACCGTTTCTACTGTCGCGCGGGCAGCGAGGGCGGCATCCCTGATTGTCACACCGTTCTCCATCACCTCCACCACCTTCCCCAGTAGACCCTTCCGTCCCTCCTTGAGAAGAGCCCGCAGAGCATCCTCAAATACCGCCTGGCTTTTCCTCGCCCCGCCCTGCCTCGAAATTTCTCTCGTTCGGTTCCTGATTTCGGGATTGTCGCTTTTTAGACCACGGCCAAGCAGCCTCGCAGGGATGAGTGGAGCAGCCAGTAGTTGTTCCATCGCAGCCTTGCGCTCGCTGAACTTCTCCGAACCAAGTTGCTCGATCAACCGCTCGAGTTGCGCCACCCTTTCCCCGTCCGGAAGCAGCGTCTCCAGCAATTGCTCTGCCTCCTTGCCCTCTATCTTCTCTCCGGCGCCGGACAGCACCATGAGGCAACAGAGAATCCCGGGCAGCGGTAAAGACAGGCCAATCCTCACGGTTCTACTCAAGCGCGTGTGGCTCAAAAATCCATTGAGAAATGGTATTCCGAGAAACTCAACTTCCCTTCCTCCACATGCCGGATCCCGCCCCGGCAAAACCCATAGCGTTCAAAGAAACGATGGGCCCGCGCAAACCGCGTGTCGGACCAGAACTCCACCCGGCAATAACCGTGCTCCCGGCTCCACTCCACCGCCCAGTCCATGAGGAACTTTCCTGCGCCCGTGCCACGAATCCTCGGCGGAAGATAAAGTCGGCGAAAGGTCACAATCCCCTTCTCCCGGTCAACCGGCTCAGTCGCATGGGCTCCTATGATCCGGCCGTTCTCTTCCATTACCACAAACTCGCCACCGGCCTTCCGGTAGGCTCCTTCCACATCAAGCAAATCCCGGTCATAGCCCTCCAGGTCTACCTCATCCCCGTATTCTCGATAGACCTCGTCAATCAAGCGTACGAGCTCCGGTCCATCCTCACGGGTAGCCAGTCGAAGGGTTCTGTCCTCCTGCACGAGCTCATGCCATCGCAAATGCCACCGAGGTCAAGAATCAGATCGCCGACCGATTTCTTGCCCTGCACCCCCCTGTCTTGCTAGACTGACGAGGCTGATGCTGGATTTCGCCGATCTTCCCTACAAGTTCGTCCCCCCTAAGCCCTCTGCTCTCCTCATTTCCCTGACCCAGTTGGTCGTCGGGAAACTTGCCCTCCCCAGCAAGCGCCACCTTGTCGAGGACCTGGAGATTCGAGGCCTCGACACCTTTCGTGAAAGCTGCCGTAAAGACACTCGTTTCCTCCTCCTCCCCAACCACTCGACCCACAGTGACCCCCAGGTGATGTTTGAGATGACCCGCCGCCTGGGTATCAAGCCATCCTTTATGGCCGCCTACGATGTCTTTGCACGGAGCAGGATCCATGCTTGGTACATGCAGCGCACCGGCGCCTTCAGCGTTGATCGTGAGGGAAGTGACCGCAAATCAATGAAATGCGCCACCAATATCGTGGTGGCTGGCAAATACCCCCTCGTCCTCTTTCCGGAAGGCAATGTCTACCTCTGCAATGACCAGGTTGCCCCTTTCGCCGAGGGCGCCTCCTACATTGCCCTGCGCGCCCAGAAGACTATCGGGACCGACCAACCGGTCTACGCCGTCCCGGTCTCTATCAAGTTCACCTACCTCGAGGATGTGCGCGAGGACTTGAGGCAGATTGTCGACAACCTGGCCCGGCAATTCGATACCGAACTCGACCGCAGTGCTGACTTCGGCATCGAGTTGATGCGCATCAGCACCACGGCCCTGCAACGCTTCCTCCAGCAACGTGGCTACACCTCTCCCGACCAGGCTGCAGCGATCGATGACCAGATCAACCATTCCGCTGAACAGATCATCACATCCCTCGAGGGAAAAATGAAACTCCAGGTGCCCCCTGATGTCGACCTGACCGGACGGATTCGCCGGATCAGGGCCGCCGTCCACGGTGTCCGGACCGACCCGGATCGCGAGCCGGATCATCGTGCCGCCAGCCTCTGGGCTGACGAGGCAATGCTGGCCCTCCGCATCCTTGGTTACCGGGGCGGCTACATGGCGGCCAACCCCACCCTTGACCGGGTCGCCGAAACAGTAGCTCGCCTGCAGGAAGACGTTCACTCCCGGATCTTTCGTCCTCTCGGAAAACGACGTTGCATCATGCAGATCGGCACCCCCATCGATCTCCGGGACCGCCTCGAAGCCTTCCAGGCCCAGACCCGCCAGACCATCGGCGACCTCACCCGCGATTGCGAAGCGGCGGTCCAGGGCGGCATCGACTCGATCAACGCCGAAAACGACGCTCCCGGCGCCGAACTCTTCTGAGACCAGCATACGCGGGGCCCCTTTCCGCGTCCCTCAACAAGATAGCGCTTCTCTCCAGGGAGGGATGTGTTGTCAACTGCACCTCATGATCGGCCGCCACCACCTCCAGCGCCTCCTTCCCTTGCTCCTACTCGCTCTTTCCCCAACCCTCTCCGCCGAGGTCACGCTCCCTGGGGTTCTCGGCCCCAACATGGTCCTTCAACGGAATCAACCCGTCCCAGTCTGGGGCTGGGGCAATCCCGGGGAAATGGTGAGCGTCTCCTTTGGCGACCAGACCGTCGAGACAACCGTAAAGGACGACCGCACCTGGGAGACCACCCTCCAGCCCATGCCCGCCAGCGCTGAGGGCCGCACCCTCACGATCAGGGGCAGGAACAAGATTGCGCTCACCGATATCCTGGTGGGTGAAGTCTGGATCTGCTCCGGCCAATCGAACATGGAATGGCGCATCCGCCAGAGCATGAACGCCGCGGAAGAGTCCGCTGCCGCCAACTACCCGCACATCCGCCTCTTCGATGTCCCCGGTCGCCACGTCAGCCCCGTGCCAAAACGCGAAACACCAGGTGGCAAATGGCAGGCCTGCACGCCACAAACCGTGAACGACTTCAGCGCCGTAGGATACCACTTCGGCCGCCGCCTCCACCAGGAACTCAAGGTTCCCGTCGGCCTCGTGGGCTCCAACTGGGGCGGCACCAAGATCGAGCCGTGGACCACCCTCGGGGGCTTCAAGTCAGTACCCGAACTTTCCGCCTTTGCCGAGCGCGTTGGCGATTACACCACTACAACGAAGGTGGGCGGCGGGGACCCTTCCGCGATCTACAATGCCATGGTCCATCCCCTCACTCCCTTCGCACTGCGTGGAGCAATCTGGTACCAGGGTGAATCCAATGGCGCCGAGGGTCGCTCCTACTACCACAAGAAACACGCGCTCGTGAACGGATGGCGCAGGGCCTTCCGTAATGACAAGCTCGCCTTTTACTGGGTCCAGCTCGCCAACTTCCAGCAACCCAATCCCAAGCCCTCTGGTGGCGATGGCTGGGCCAAGGTCCGCGAGGCTCAGACCCAGGCCCTCGACCTCCCCCACACCGGGATGGCGGTCATTACCGATATCGGCGCCGCGAATGACATCCATCCCCGCAACAAGCAGGATGTCGGCAAGCGCCTCGCCCAGTGGGCCCTTCACCAGACCTACCAAAAAAAGGCTCTTATTCCCTCCGGGCCGCTCTACAGGGACCTGAAGATCGAGGACAGCGCGATCCGCCTCTTTTTTGATCACGTCGGAAGTGGACTCATGGTCGGCAGAAAGGAAGGCCTCACTCCCGTTCAGGAATTGAAGGACGGCCAACTGAAACACTTCGCTGTCGCCGATAAGGAGATGAACTGGCACTGGGCTGATGCCACCATTGACGGCAACACCGTCCTCGTCCGCGCAGATGAAGTCCCTCGTCCGGTAGCGGTCCGCTACGCCTACGCCATGAATCCGGCAAGCGCCAATCTCTACAACAGGGAAGGCCTGCCCGCCTCTCCCTTTCGGACCGACACCTGGCGTGGTCCCACCGAGCAACTCAAATGGCACCCGCTCACCGAAGGCGTCCCCCCGAGCTCGATCCCCGGAGCCGGAACAGAGGTCTCCTTCACCAACAAACGACAGGAAACCGTGCACATCTCCTGGATGGCCTACGGAGGGGGTTCCAAGCGCTACGCATCCCTCGCTCCGGGGGCCACCCATACCCAGACCACCTTTTCAAAAGCCTACTGGCTCGTCACCGGCAGCAAGGGAGCCCCCCTCGGCTACTTCAAGACCACCGAAAAGATCGGGATTGCCGTCATTCCGGAACGGTAAGCCCTCTCCCATTGAGAGAAGCGGGTAACTTCCCCTAGGCCGGATAGGCGATTTCCCATGAGGGTATTTCTCCGCATGGGAATCTCACTCCTCACGCTTGATATATGGAAGTTTGGCGATATATTCACGACATACCTCGAATACGGGGGCGCCACGGTTTCGACTGAAGGTTGGAAACGCAGGCTGCATGTGGAGGTTGATCGGTTGGCCTCCTAAAAAGCCGATCAAAACAAATAACTGCAGACTCCAACGAGCTTGCACTCGCTGCTTAATTGACAGCGACGTGGACTGTCGAACGCCTGCTACGGCAGTCCGCGACCACCAGCAGGCTGGTGAGAGGGCCGGGGAACCGGGTCAGCTTACGAGATTAAACAGGTTTCTAGGGAACCGGAACTGGCGGACAGAGGTCCGGATCCCGAAACACCAACTGGCCGCTAAACATGTAGACGCTTGTGCGAAAGGTCTTCAGGACAGGGGTTCGACTCCCCTCGCCTCCAGTT
>JAKVCR010000140.1 GCA_022448985.1 Roseibacillus sp. | reverse complement strand
CGGGTCTTCACCATCAGGCTTGAAGTTATGAAGGTTTCGAAGGGCAAGGGAGTGACGCCTGGTGAGAAGGTAATTGTCACCGCTTGGCAGCCGGCCACGCGGATTCCTCCGATGCCGGGGCCGCAGGGGCATTCCCCGGTTCCCGAAAAGGGCCAGGTCGTGACCGTCCATGTGGTATCGAGGAAAGGAGCCAGCTTCGTGCCCTTCATGCCTAACGGGATCCGCATCGATGATCCCAAGCCTGCCCGGTAGTCGGGGCTGTGCCGGTCACTGCCCGGTTGTCCACTCGACTCCCTGCCGGGACAGGATTTCCTCTTCGAACTTCTGCCTGATGTTCTCCCGGAGGCGGGATTGCTCTGCTCTTTTCAAGCTCGCAGCGACGGATTCAAAGGAACGGGTCACCCCGGGTTTCCGGTCGACCAGACGGACGAGGAAGACTCCCTCCCTGCGGATCGTTACCTCGGAAATCTCGCCCTTTTCCTCGAGAGAGAAGGCGATGGCGGCCACGGCCTTGCTCCATGAATCGAGATTGCCCTCGCGGCCCATCCATCCGACCAGTCCCCCCCGGAAGCGGCTGGCGGAGTGCTCTGAGTAGTCGGCTCCCAGCACCGAGAACCCTTTTTCAGGATGGTCCGCGATATCCCTGTTCTCGAGGGCGAATTTCCGAGCCCCTGCAAGGCGTTCCTTGTAGCGACGGGCCTTGTCCGGATCAGGGCCACTGTCGAGCCAGAGGACGGCAGCCTGCCGGGTCTCGGCTGACTGGAAGCGTTTGATCTGGGCTTGGTAAAGCTCGCGGAGGCGCTCCTCGGTGACCTCCGGGGGTTCCTTGAGGAGGGGGTTGAGTCTGCTCTCGCGCAGTCGGGACTCAAGGAGGCGGTTGATCTCGGCGTTCACCACCGGGTCATCAGCGAGTCCGGCTTCAATGGCCTCGTGGGCGAACTGGGCCCGCCGGACAAGATCATTGAGGGCCTTCTGGCGGGTTTTTTCGTCGGCGCGTCCCCCGTGGTGTTCCTTGAGGTGGTGGGTGAGATCGGTTTCATGGATCACGATCGACCCGACCCGGAAGAGTTCATCTGCCCGCTGCTCCGGGGGTGGAGTTGAGGACTCGGTAGTGCTTCCGGGGTCCCTGCAGGAACTCAGCATGACCAGGAGGCAGAGAATGGCGGGAGCGCAACGAATCCCGGTAGCTGCTTCCGCAACGGTCATGATCCTGTGGTGGATGATTATTCCTGGCCGGCGTTATCCGCGGAGGCAGGGCTGGCGATAACGGCCCGTCCGCTGTGGCCCTTGAATTCCCACATCAGGAGCATGGGCCGGTCCGGATCGACCTGGCGGCGGAACTGAACCGGATCTCCTGAGGTTTCCGCCATCCTTTCGCCGTTGATGGAGAAGACGAGGGAGTCGGACTCGCCACCCTCCTGCACGGACATGTCAAATTCCAGCAGGGTGGGCTCGGTAATCTCAACAATGAGCCGGCTTGTGGAACCGGGAGTTCCCGCGGTGCTGGTGAGATTGCCGGTGGCGGGATCCGTGCGCCATGTGGAGGAGCCCCTGAGGCCGTAGCGCCCGGAAGAGGTGAACCTCTCAATTCCCTGGTCCAGCAGGGATCCCTGGTCCACGGTAAAGACGAGACGGTAGAGCCTGGTGCGGTCTTCCTCCCCGCGGGGTGGGCCGATGAGAGTGAGGGCGTCACCGGAGAGTTCCCGGGAGAAGGAGCCGCTCACATCACGCCATTGGTTGTCCCGGTCGGCATCATGAACCTCCCAGCGCAGGTCGGCGGCCGAGGTCGAGAGAGGGGTGCTGAGGACCGGTCGGTTCTCCACCAGTCGGAAAGTGAGCCCGGGAGCGGTAAGGGTATCGTCGGCGGACTGGCCGGCGGCATAGGCACCTAGCAGGTTGCTCAGCTGGTCGGACCGGTCGCCCTGAAGCAGGTCGAGAAGGCTGGAGATCTCGCCGCCGGTGGCCGCGGTGAGCCAGCGATCAAAGCCACTCGCATCAGGATCAGGAGTGTCCTGCGCGGCGTAGATGGTTGCCTCGTGGGGATTGCCGACGAGATAGCGCTCGCTGGGGACCAGGCGCAGCAGGGCCATACGGGTCATGGCGCCGTCCCAGCCATCCACGGTGGTGATGGCCAGTTCGGCGGCTGGTTGTCCGGCCGGGATGGTGATGGTGCGGGGTATGCTGTTGATGTGAGTGCCTTCCAGAGCGGTGCCATCCAGTTCGAGGTTTACGGTGAGAGCTTGCGTCGGCGCTCCGTCGCGGATGACGCGCACACGAGCCGATTGACCGGTGGTGAGAGCATTCGGTTCGGTGACCACGAGGTGAACCAGGTGTTCTTCGACGACGTCCGCGTGCCCGTCGCCAACCGCGTCGGCGAGGAAGGCAAGGGCTGGACCTAC
>JAKVCR010000014.1 GCA_022448985.1 Roseibacillus sp. | reverse complement strand
CGGGTGATCTGGAACAATTCCGGTAATGGCCTCCTTCGACCTCCACCAGAATAGCTGGCACAAGGGGATCACGGGACTTCCGGGGCCCTGCCTCCCTGCCCCTGCAAGGTTGACTCAGCCACAAGCGAAGGATACTCAAGGGCCATGCCGTCGCCCACCGACGCAGAAATTTTCACCCGATGGGCGGACACGGAGGCCCCGCTTTTGCCCATCCTTCATGCGTTCCACGACCGCGATGGGTTCCTGGGCGAAGAGGCTATCAGTGCCATTTCAGAAGCACTTGGAACCCCGATCGCCGATCTTTATGGAACGGTCACCTTCTACCACCACTTCTCACAGCATGCTCCCGGACAGAGCGCCCCGCGAGTGTGCACCGGACCGATCTGCAGGTTGAAAGGTGCTGACGCCCTCCTCGACTCCATGCGTGCGGAGGGCGCCACTCCGATGGCATGCTCCGGCCGATGCGACGACCCGGTCCCCGTCCTCAAGGGGCGCCAGACCCTGGTGGCCTGCGATGACCAGATGAAACCCTGGCACTCTCCCGTTCCGGCCCCGAGCCCGGGCGGCCTTGAGGAGTGCGTGTTCGCCTCCATCCGGGAACCGGACCGCGCCATTTACGACGGCTACCGACGCACCGGCGGCTACCTCGGACTGGAAAAAGCACTGGCAACTGATCCCGCCGCCGTGCTCGAGACCGTTACCGACAGCGGGCTGGCGGGTCGCGGGGGCGCCGGGTTTCCTACCGGGCGCAAATGGAACGCCGTCGCGGAGGACCCTCGCGGACCAAAGACAATCGTCTGCAACGCTGACGAGGGCGAACCGGGCTGCTTCAAGGACCGCGCCCTGATGGACCTGGACCCGCACGCGATCATCGAAGGGATGGCGATTGCCGCCCACGCAACAGGCGCCACAAGAGGCTTCATTTACCTGCGCTATGAATACCCGGAGACTGAGCAGATCCTCGAACGAGCCCTCGAGGAGGCCCGGGCAAACGGACTCCTGGGCGATCAGACTGGCTTCGATCTCTGGGTGCGGCGTGGAGGCGGTGCCTACATCTGCGGCGAGGAAACGTCGCTGCTGAACAGCCTCGAGGGCAAGCACCCCTTCCCACGTAATCGTCCCCCCTTCCCCGTTACGCACGGATACGAGGATCTGCCAACTGTCGTCAACAACGTGGAAACGCTGGCCTCGGTCCCACCCATCCTCTCCAACGGGGCCGATTGGTACCGCCAACTCGGCACCGGCGAGCACGCCGGAACCAAGGTCATCAGCCTCTCCGGGGACGTGTGCCGCCCGGGCAACTACGAGGTCCCGCTCGGTTTCCCGCTGTCCAAGCTCCTCCATGAATGGGCCGGGGGCGCCCCCGGCGGACGCTCCATCCAGGCCGTCACGATGGCGGGCCTGTCCGGTGGCTTTCTCGCCGGGGAAGGGCTCGATGTCACGCTGGACGAACCGAGCATACGCGCCCAGGGATCGTTCCTCGGTGCCGGCGGCATCATGGTCCTGGACGATTCCCGCGACATGGTGGCCGTTGCCCATTCCGCCATGGAGTTCTTCGCCCACGAGTCATGCGGCAAGTGCTTCCCCTGCCGGATCGGAACGGCCAGGTTGACGGAGCGCCTCGACACGGGCGGGCCCTCTTCGATTGAAAGCTGGCAAGAAGAAGTCCATGATATCGGCGCCACCATGAAAGCCACCAGTGCCTGTGGTCTGGGAATGGCGGCTCCCCTTATCACCGAGAGTCTGGCACGATGGTTCCCAGACCAGGTAGAAACACACGTGAACAGCACGACCTCATGATCCAGCAAGGCCAGGAAGAACCCGCCTCGAGCCCTACCGTCAACATCGACGGAGCGAACGTCCCGTTCACGGAGGGGGAGACGCTTTACGAGATCTGCTCCCGCCAGAAAAAAGATGTTCCTACCCTCTGTTACGACGCAAGGCTGGACCCGTTCGGGGGGTGCCGGCTGTGCGTCGTGGAACTTGAGGGTGCCCGTAACCCGGTGGCGTCCTGCACGACCCGGGCCACCGCAGGGATGAAGGTCCGCACGAAAACCGAGGCCATCGAGAGACACCGCCGCACCCTCCTCGAACTCGTGGTATCCGAGAATCGCCAGGTGGAAGTGGACGAACTCGCAGGCTACGCATCGCAGGAGCTCAAGACCCTCGTGGAGAAATACGACGCCAACCGCGGACGCTTCAAGGGCAGGCAATCCGGACAGAGCCGCGACGACGACGACAACCCCTTCATCCTGCGCGACTACGACCAGTGCATCTCCTGCTACCGATGCGTCCGGGTCTGCGCTGAACAGGAGGGCGACCACGCGATCAGTGTGATGAACCGTGGCTTCGACACCCGGATCACGACCGAATTCAATGGGCTTCTCCGCGACTCCGACTGCACATTCTGTGGCCAATGCGTCCAGACCTGTCCAACCGGGGCCCTGGCGGACAAGAAGGCCCTCAAGCACGTTGAGGTCCCTGGCAAAATCGAGAAGACGCGCTCCGTATGCCCCTACTGCGGGGTCGGATGCTCGGTCGATTTGTTAAGCAAGGGCGACAAACTCGTCGGTGTTCTGCCGGCGATGGATGGTCCCGCCAACGAAGGGGCCCTGTGCGTGAAGGGGCAGTTCGCCTTTGGGTTCGTCCAGCACGACGACCGGCTCAAGGCCCCCATGGTCCGGGGCGAAGATGGCAAACTCCACGCCACGAGCTGGGACAATGCCCTCGACCGGGCCGCCGACGGACTGCGCACGGTTGTCGAACGCCACGGCCGGGAAGCGCTCTACGCCATCGCCTCCGGTCGCGCTCCCCACGAGGCGGCCTACACAATGCAGAAGATGATGCGCGCGGGGTGGGGTCTCAACCACATCGACAACTGCTCCCGTGCCTGACATGCCCCCACCGTCGCCGGTCTGGCGGCTACCATCGGACGCGGAGCCATGTCGAACCCCCTCGCGGACATGGACAAACCCGACGTCATCTTCTGCATCGGCACGAATATGACCGAGTGTCACCCCGTTGCGGCAACGAGAATCAAGAAGGGCGTGGCGGCCGGAGCAAAGATGATCGTCGTCGACCCGCGACAGATCGAACTGGCAAAGCGGGCGGACCTGCACCTTCCCATCCGGGTCGGATCGGACACCGCCCTTCTCCTCGCCATGGCCCACGTCATCGCCCGTGATGACCTCGTTGACCAGTCCTTCACCTCGGAACGCACCACCGGACTCGAGGAGTTTATCGAACACGTCCGGGACTTCTCCCCCGAATGGGCCGCCGGGATCTGTGAGGTCCCCGCGGAGGACATCGAAGCGGCAGCCCGGATGTATGGCCAGGCTGAACGGGGGGCCATCTACTACACCCTGGGCATTACCGAGCACATCTGTGGCGTCGACAATGTCAAGAGCCTCTGCAACCTGGCGCTCATGACCGGCAACCTTGGCCGGGAAGGCACCGGCATCAACCCGATGCGTGGGCAGAACAACATCCAGGGCGCCGGGGACTGTGGAGCCATCCCCAACAACTACCCCGGCTTTCAACCGGTGGATGATCCCGCCCACCAGGAGAAATTCGAACGCCTGTGGGGAACCAGGGTCGACCTCGAACGCGGCATGACCAAGGTCACCGCCCTCGAACGGTGCGGGGAGAGCGTCTTTGGAATGGTGATCAACGGAGAGAATACGCTCCTGAGCGATCCCGATCGCGCCCACTGCCAGCACGCCCTGGAAAGCCTGGACCACCTCATCGTCATTGATCTCTTCCTCACCGAAACCGCCAAGCTGGCCCACGTGGTCCTGCCCGCAACGGCGTGGGCGGAGACCGACGGTGTCTGCACCAACACCGAACGACGGGTCCAGAGGCTGCGCGCTGCCGTTCCAGCCCAGGGCGAAGCCATGCCGGACTGGTGGATCATCACTCAAATTTCAAAACGGCTCGGCTTCGAGGGCTTCGATTACGAATCGGCGGAAGACGTGTTCAACGAGCTGTGCCAGGTCTCGCCACTCTACAACGGTCTCGACTGGGACCGTATCGACAACAGTGAATACCACTGGCCGGTCCCCGACAGGGACCACCCCGGGACACCACGCCTGCACCAGGATGGTTTCGTGAACGGGCGCGGCATCTTCTCGTGCACCACCTACCGGGATCCGGCGGAGACCATCAACGACGAATATCCCCTCTGGCTCACCACGGGGCGTCGCCTGCAGAGCTACCACACTCATACCCAGACCGGTCGCGCCGGTGGAATGGAATACTTCCTTCCCGGTGAGTCCCTGGAGATTCATCCCGACGACGTCACCCGCCTCGGTCTCGCCGACGGCGAAGCGTGTCGCATGTCAAGCCCACGCGGAACCGTAGACATCATCGTGAAGGCGACGACCAAGTCTCCCCCGGGCACAGTCTTCACAAGCTTCAGCTTCGAGGACACTCCCGTGAACGCCCTGACCGGATCAGGCTACGATCCGACGACTCACACGGCGGAGCTCAAGGTGTGTCCAGTCCGGGTCGAACCCATCGCAGCCGGGTGAGTCCCGGCCCCCGGAACACTCAGTTGAGGGTAATCTTGCGGGGGTCGCTGCCGACCTTGGCCTTCGGCAGGATGACCGTGTCAGCCGCATCTTTCCCGGCCTTCACGATAAACGTCTTTCCCTTCGGCGCACCCGGGGTGAACGTTTTCCCGTTGGCGCGCACCGTGTAAAGAATCTCACTGGTGGCCACATCTACGAGTTGGATGACGGGATCTTCCACGTCAAAGGTCAGCTCCCCGAGCTCTCCCCAGGAGGGAGGATCATAGTTGTCGAACTGGGAGATGGTCCGGGGCCATCCCGGATATTGCTTGGTCGCAGGATTGGTGATGTCGACATTGCGCGGCCAGCATTCCATCGTGATCTCACGCTTTTTCGTATTGAGACGCACGATCCCGAATCCTGCTGAGCGCGTGTTTAGAATTTTTCCGGCCGGTTTCTTCTCAGGATTAGCGGCGGCATAGTTGGTCACCTTGTTGTGAAACCCGTCGAGGTGATCACCGGTATACCCGGGCGCTCCCGGTTCGCGGTTAGCCCCGGGCTTGAGGGGCTCCCACCAGCGCAGGTAGAGATTGGCGATGGAGGGGACACAGAAGGACCAGATGGCATCGCGGTATTCATCGAGGCCCTGGTGGAAGATGGTGGCGAGATGCTGGTCCCCGGCGCAGTGGAAGGCAAAGCCCTTGCGCAAAGCCCCGAGGGCGCGGCTCCGGCCGGACTGGGGCCAGCCGTTGGAATCCATGTCGGCATGGAGTCTCCCGTTGGCACCCCCGTGAATGTGCGCTCCCCCGCAGAAGATGGTGGCCGAAAGAGCGACCTTCATATCGGCATGCCGCCAGTCCTGGGCCCCCTGGTCGAGGAATCTGAGCTGGCGCTTGCCGAGCAGGACGGCCCCTTCGACGTCCACGCTGGAGGGATCGTACTCGGGATTGCGGATATGGTCTGGCCTTGGTCCCTGCTTGGGAACGCGGCCGGCCGGGCCGGTCTTGAACTTGCGATCTTCCAGGATGGCAAAATCGACATTGCCCCAGTTGAGGTTGGTGAACCAGACCCCGATTCCCTGGCCAATCTTGTGCGGATCCGCCGGATCAGGAAAGTGACTGGTCTGCGCGCGCTCAACCTCCTGCACATAGACTCCCGGCCTCGAATAGCCGCCATCCGAGGCTCCACCCAGGGTCGAGACCTTCCCGCTCTCCCCCCAGAGGTTCGGCTGACCAGCGTCATGATCATCAGGCAGGCACAGGGTCGGCCGGTCCCTGATGATCTCACCGAAATCGCGCCCGAACTTGAGCCACGCCGCAAGATGCCTGTGGTGATCGTAGACCTGGTCCCCCGCGAAGAAGAGGACATCGGCATCAATCTTCTTCACGTTCGCGATGATGTCCTCACGGGATATATCGCCCCCGTGCGCAGGATGAATGGAGTTCCCGGTGAACGCGGCCATGACGATTTCGTCCCTGTCCACCGGATTCCTGCGGATTGTTCCTCCGTAGGCAGACCCGGCCTCGTGCGTCACCCGATACTTGTGTGCCTTGGAGTCATCCCAGTTTTCAACCCGGAAGGGAGCAGTCCAGCCCTTCTCAATCGCCTTGGTCCGTGCCACTTCGACCCACTTCCCATCCTTTTCGACCTCAAGGCGAACCGTCCTGCTGTCACCCGCGGCAAGGGGGTAGAGCTGGGCCGTCAGTTTGAGGGTCTTGTCGTGAACAGTATAAAGCGCGAAGCAGATGAGATCTTTTTTCTCCACCTTGGGGATCGAAAGCACGGCACGCCCCTTCCTCTTCTTCTGATTCTTCTGCTGGGAGACGGCCACACCGGCGACGAAAAGCACGGTGCTGAAGATAATGAACCATTTATGGAGCTTCATGGGGTTGCTTGGTGGCTTCTTTATTTATCGGTTAAGCGCCCCGGTCACCGGACCGCATACTCGCGACGTCACCTGACTCTGGCGTGGATCCGGGCTGCGACGCAAGGGTTTCAGCATCCCGCCGCGAACGCCAGAGGACAAAAAGATACAGGGGAACCAGGAAATGCGGGGCGCGGAGCACTGCTTCGTGGAGAAACTGGTCCGCTCCCCAGTAGTTCAGGTCCGGGGACATGCCGGCAACCGGACGGGCGATGGCGGTCAGGAATCCCCAGATCGCGGCGTAGAGGGCACAGGAACGGCGCACGGCAGGTATACAGACCCCGAGACAAACCACGAAGTCGAGAATGCCCGCAATCCGGAGGATGCCCCGGGCTGTTTCGTATTCCACCCCGAGAATAACCGAGGTCATCGCTGGGAAATTCGCGGGCATGGGCCAGAGATCCAACGCATAGAAGCCGTGCCCGGCAAAGGTTGCCACCAGAGCAACGATAGCCGTGACAACAGTGACTTTATGGCGCGCGCCCAACGCAAGCGCCATGACCAGGAGAACCGGGATAAGGATCTGGCCGCCATGCTCCAGGAACATCGGGAATTGGCGCTGGGCCTGGAGATACCGCGCGTAGGCCAGGATGGTGAGCAGCCCGCCGCCCCCAACCAGCGCCACCATCTGGATCCGCGATGTGCCCCGCACCGTGATGGTAAGGACCATGCACCCGAGATACAGCCACCAGGTCCAGGCGATCCACTTCTGGACCAGGCCATCATCCGCCCCCGTGCCCACGAAGGCGTCCCAGTTGATGCCCAGACTTTCCGCCAGGGCATGGGTCGTGTCCTGCCAGAGAATCACCCCATAAGGTCCTTCCCAGTAGAAATGCACCCAGGTCCAGCCAGCAAAACAGAGACAAGCGCCAAGGCGGAGCAAGAGAATGAGATTCCTGTCTGACTTCGGGTTCTTCACGGTTGCAGCCAGCACAGATCTCTACCCTACGGATCACCCGGCGGTAATCGCAAAAACCCCGGGACGGCCCAAAAAGATGGACGAGCCTTCCCATTTGCGCTGTCCTTTCGCGGTCCTTTCGTGGCCCTCGACATGAGCATTCACCCTGTCCTCCTCCTTGCTGTCCTCCTCCCCGCCGTTCTTTACGCCCATCCCGACCACAAACTACGACACTGGGAACAGGCCAGCCCTGATCCGGACCGGATCATCCTGACCTGGACGGGAGACCCCTCGACCACCCAGGCCGTAAGCTGGCGCACAGACACCTCCATCAAGGAAGCCGAAGCAGAAATCGCGCTCGCCCTTCCCAAGGCCCGTTTCGACGAGGGCGCAAAAAGCGTCAAGGCCCGCACCGAGAAGCTGGAGCTTTCAGATCCTGCCAAGGTTGTCGTCCATTACCATTCCGTTGAATTTACCGGACTGGAACCCGACACCCTCTACGCCTACCGGGTCGGCAACGGGAACCGCAAGAGCGAGTGGATCCAGTTTCGCACCGCCAAGGCCAAGCCGGAGCCCTTCTCCTTCCTCTATTTCGGGGATGCCCAGAACTCCGTCCTCTCCTACTGGTCCCGCATCATCCGGGCCGCCTACAAGAAAGCGCCTCACGCCGCCTTCTCCATCCACGCGGGTGATCTTGTGAATTCCGCCCACAAGGACCGGGAATGGGCCGAGTGGTTCAAGGCCGGGGGCTGGATCCACTCCTCGGTTCCTTCCATCCCCGTCTCCGGGAACCACGAATACGCTGGTCTCAAGATCGACGGGAAAGACAAGGGCAATCAACTTTCAATCCAGTGGCGCTCGCAGTTTGCCCTTCCGGTTGCAGACGTCCCCGACTCGCTCGCGGAAACCGTCTACACCCTCGACTACCAGGGCCTGCGCGTTATCGCCCTGAACTCCAACCGCGAGGTGGAGGCCCAGGCCAAGTGGCTGGAGACCGTGCTGGCAAAGAATCCCTGCAAATGGACCGTCGTGACCATGCACCACCCCATGTTCTCGTCCGGCTCGGGGCGGGACAACGCCAAGAACCGGAAAGTCCTCAAGCCCGTCATCGACAAATACCAGGTCGACCTCCTCCTGCAGGGACACGACCACACCTACGCCCTCGGTCATACCCCCCTGCGAATGGCCGATACCAAGAGCAACCAGATCAAGTCCCTCTACGTCAACTCGGTCAGTGGCCCCAAGATGTACCAGTTCCGCAAGGACGGCTGGAACTCCTACAAGCCCGAGGGCGTCCTCCTCGACCGCAAGGCCGTCAACACCCCCTTCTTCCAGGTCATCGACGTAGATGGGGAGTGGCTCACCTACCGTGCCTTCATGGCCAATGGGGAGCTCTACGACGCGGTCAAGTTGCGCAAGTTGCCCAACGGGAGCAAGGAACTGCACCCCTGGAAGGACGACCTCGGCAAGGAGCGCTAAGCCTGCTCCGGGAAATCCCGGGACAACTAGGCTCCAGTTGCTTGTTGTGAACCGGCTCGCTTCCCGCTAACGAAGGGGTCTGTGGACAGGAACTTCCGCTCCCCGCTCACCCGCTACCTCGACCGGTCCCCTGACCTGGTCTTCTCCCTCTATGCCGTCGCGGCCGCCTTCACGGCCTACTTCTGCATGTACGCCTTCCGCAAGCCGTTCCTGGCCACTTCCTATGAGGAGACCGAGCTCACAATCCGTCTTCTCGGCAAGTCCCTCGATCCCAAGACCATCTTCGCGATCTCCCAGATCATCGGCTACACCACCTCCAAGTACCTCGGCATGAAATTCTGTTCCGAGGCCCACCGGGACAGACTGTGGCTCTACCTCATCCTCCTCATCATGATGGCGTGGACAACCCTGCTCCTCTTCGCGGTCCTCCCCCCCTATCTCAAGATCCTGGCCATCTTCTGCAACGGCCTGCCCCTCGGCATGGTCTGGGGTGTGGTGGTGCGCCACTTGGAGGGCCGCCACACTTCCGAGCTTCTTCTCGCCGGTCTCTCCTGCTCCTACATCCTCGCCAGTGGCGAAGTGAAAAGCGTGGGCAAATGGTTGATGGACGACGTCGGAGTGCCCGAATTCTGGATGCCCTTTGCCACCGGGGCGATTTTCCTCCTTCCCTTTTTCCTCGCCGTCTTCCTCCTCTCCCAGCTCCCACCGCCCACCGAGGACGACATCCGCCTCCGCTCGAAACGCAACACCATGGGGCGCAGCGAACGGTGGAAATTCCTCAAGACCTTCCTCCCGGGCATGATCCTGCTCTGCCTCGCCTATTTCTTTCTCACCGCCTACCGCGACTTTCGGGACATCTACCAGAATGAACTCTTTGTCGAGATGGGTATCACCGACTCCTCCGCCTTTTCCCGGACCGAGCGCCCGATTGCATTCGGGGTCATGGCCTCCCTGGTGGTCCTCTACTTCATTCGCAACAACCGTCTCGGCCTGATCGGGGCCTATGTCATCATGCTCGGAGGCCTCACCCTCATGGGACTCTCGACCCTTCTCTTCCAGACCGGACAGATCGGGGGAGAGACCTGGATGATCCTTTCCGGCCTCGGGGCCTATCTCGCCTACGTTCCCTATGGCAGCGTTCTCTTCGACCGCACCATTGCCTATACCCATTTCGCGGGCACTGCGGTCTTTGCCATCTATCTCACCGATGCCATCGGCTACACCGGCTCGGTGGGCATCCAGCTCTTCAAGGACCTTTTCCAGGCCGAGTCCTCCCGCCTCGGCTTCATGCTCGGGTTCACCAACTTCATGGCTATCCTTGGCTTCGTCCTCCTCCTCCTCTCCCTCCTCTATTTCCTACGGGTCAAGCCAGCCTCCGCTTCGCCAGAGGCGGCCCCCGAATCAGGTTCCTCCGCCTGATCCTGAATTCGCGGATTCGTCGACCAGATCACTCAACCTCCCGGGGACGGACTGCCACCCGAAAATGCTCTCCCGGGAGCGCGCTCTCAATGGCGTTCCCGATCCGGGTCAGGGGGTAGCTGGCTCCCACTAACGAGCGGAAGGGAAACTGTTCATGAGCCTCCGCCAGGAACGTAAAGGCTGCCAGCAGATCTGCTGGCGTGTAATTATGAACCCCTTCGATCCGCAAGAGACGACGCACCAGTTCATCCGCCTGCACTGAGAGGGCCCGGGTCGGAAACACCGACCCGACAAGGACCACACACCCTCCGATCCTGACCTGGCCCAGGGCCTCCTCGACAGCCTCAGGCGCTCCCGAGAGGTCCATGACAAGATCCGCTCCACGACCTTCGGTCAACCCCGGCAGGTCAGCAGGGGTCACGGCATCAGCCCCGAACTGTTCCGCCTGTCGCCGACGGTCCCCGCGGGGATCGCTCACGATCACATGGCGCGCGCCCTTGAACCTCGCCATCGCGGCCGCCGTCAGTCCCAGCATCCCGGCCCCGTGGATCACAACCGTCTGGCCGCTACACGGACCGGCCACCCGGAAGGCCGCTGCCACCGTCGCGGTCGCACAGTTGGCCGGACTGGCCACCTCATCCGGCAGTCCGGACGGAACCTTTACGATGCTTGTTCCCTTCGCGAGGAGGCAATGAGTCGCCAGTCCCCCGCTAAGGGGATGATTGTCATCAAGCGCCTCGTGACCATACTTGAAAAGGGACTCACATTTCTGGGGCAACGAATTCTGACAGTAAAAGCACGTTCCGCAGGACGCGGCTAGCGACCAGCTCACCCGGTCTCCCACTTCCAGCACACTCCCCGCTTCATCACGCAATTCCCCTCCCAGCGAGCTGATCCGTCCCACCATTTCGTGCCCGAGGATGGTGGGAACCGGGACCACGCGGTCCCCCCGGATGGAATGCAGGTCACTCCCACAGATTGTCGCACAGGAAATCTCCACCACGGCCTGCCCCTCTCCTGGGCAGGGATCCTCAAACGACCTCAGGCCCAGGGGCTGACCCGGACCCTCGAAGACGGCCGCTAGGGGAGGCATGGCAGTGTTAAGAATTCGAATGACATCCAGTTCGGCAGCCACATCGAACCGGATGCGACCGCGCCTAGGAAACGGGACCGGATGAATACCAACTCAAGAGATGAAACCGAACTTATTCGAAATCCGGCCTCAGGGAAATCCCCCCGTGATCACCCCCGGGACCCACCTCCCCGCGCGCGTCCGGGAACCCCAGACTCTCTTTTTATTTAAATATCTGTTTATCAATGACTTGTATTCAGTCCTGTCAGCGAGATCGCACGGCCGTGGACACTTGGATGGCCCAAGCCACGCCCAGTGAACCGTTCCCAAGGGCATCCGCAGTTCGCAGCGGTGCCGACTCGCCTCCGGCATATCACGCCCCTAACCTGCCTGCATGCCCAGATACCCATGGCTCCGTGCAGCGATGCTCATCCTCATCGCCGTCCCGTCCATCCACTCCGCCGAACCTGTTCCCGCTGACGATCCGGCCGAGCCATTCCAGCTCGTCAATGGCGACACGGTGGCCTTCATCGGCTCTGAATTCACAGAACAACGCATCAGGCACAACCACCTTGAGGCCATGCTGACCGCGCGCTGGCCTGACCGGGGGCTGCGGTTCTACAACCTCGGGTGGTCCGGTGACACGCCTGCGGCCGCCTCGCGCGGCTATTTCGGCGGCGCCGCCGAGGGCTACCGCCGCCTCATGGATGAGCTCAAGCGGATCAAGCCATCGGTCGTCTTTCTCGAATACGGAGCCATCGCGGCCTATGATGGACCCGAAGGCGTGCAGCCGTTCCTCGCCCGGCTCGACAAACTCGTGACCGATGTCCGCAAGCTCACCGGGCGCATCGTGATCGTCACCCCTCCACCGGTCGAAACCAGGCCCCGGATCAAGGAGGCCATCACCACCCTGCGGTCGAACCGTGCTGCGATCGCCACGGCCCTGGTCGGGTATGCCGGCGAGCGGGGGTTCCGCTCCATCGACCTGTTCAGCGCAGGCTTCCCCGGGAAAGCGAAAACCGGGCACACGCACGATGGCATCCGTCTCAGGGAGGACGCCTACGCTGCAATGGCCGGCAGGGCCCTGGCCGAACTGAAGGTTACAGCTCCGGCGCTTTCTCCCGACAAGGCCGCCCGGCTCCGCGAGCTGGTCGCCTGGAAGAACGATCTCTACTTCCATCGCTATCGCCCGCAGAACGAAACCTACCTGCGGGGGTTTCGTAAGCACGAGCAGGGAAAGAACGCGAGGGAGATTCCCCTCTTTGACGCCATGATCGCCCAGGCCGAGGCCCGCATCGCCGCATTCACACAGGGCAAACCGTTACCGCCAGCCCCTGAGGCGATTCCGCCGGCCCCCCGCACCGTTGACGCCCTCGACCCCGAGGACGAACGACGGGAGCTGAAGGTTCCCCCGGGATTCACGATCTCGTTGTTCGCCGCCGAACCGATGATCAAGAACCCGATCCACATGAACTGGGATGCGCGTGGACGGCTCTGGGTCGCGACGAGCCCGATCTATCCGCACATCATGCCGGGCGCCAGGCCAAGCGATGAAATCATCGTCCTTGAGGACACCAACGGGGATGGGCGGGCGGACAAGCGAACCGTCTTCGCCGACGATCTCCTGATTCCCACCGCGGTGCTTCCGGACGATCGCGGCGGGGCTTATGTGGCGAACTCCAGCGAGGTGCTGCACCTGAGCGATACCGACGGGGACGGCAGGGCCGATGCGCGGCGGGTCGTCCTCGCCGGGTTCGGCACGGAGGACACCCACCACATCCTGCACACCTTCATGTGGGGCCCGGACGGCGCACTTTACTTCAATCAGTCGATCTACATCCATACCCACGCCGAAACCCCCCACGGGGTCAAACGGCTGATGGGATCGGGCATCTGGCGGCTGCAGACCGACACGCACAGGGCTGATATCGTGTCACGCGGACTGGTCAACCCGTGGGGTCACGGATTCAACCGCTGGGGCCAGTCCTTCGCCACCGATGGCGCGGGTGGCCATGGCATCAACTACGCCTTCCGCGGATCGGCATTCGCGACCGCGAATGGTTACCGCCGGGTCCTGCCCGGACTCAATCCCGGCCGACCCAAGTACTGCGGGCTCGTCGTGATCAGCGGTCGCGGTTTCCCTGACGACTGGCAGGACACCCTCGTCGCCAACGATTTCCGTGGTAACCGGACACACCGTTTCGCCCTTGAGCCGCAGGACTCGGGCTATCTCTCGAAACCGCAACCGGACGTCATCACGAGCGGGCATCGCGCATTCCGGCCCGTCGACCTCAAGATGGGGCCCGACGGGGCGCTCTACGTCGCCGACTGGTACAACCCGATCATCAACCACGGGGAAGTCGACTTCCGTGACCCCCGCCGCGACACCCAACACGGGCGCATCTGGCGCCTCATCCGCACCGATGCCCCCGCGATCGAACACGTGGATTTCGCCGGGGCATCCATCGCGCAACTGGTCACCATGCTCGGCTCTCCCGAACAGTACACGCGGAATACGGCCCGCCGGCAACTCGTCCTCCGCGACGCGGCGAAGGTCGCCCAGGCCCTGCGGAAACGGCTCACCTCACTCAAACCCACCTCCTCATCCTTCGAGCACGATCGCCTTGAGATCCTGTGGGCCTTCCAGACCATCGGGGTGGTGGAACTGCCGCTCTGGGACGCGGTCGCCTCCTCACCGGATCATCGTGCCCGCGCCACCGCGATGCGGGTCCTCGACGACTGGGGGCCACCCTCGGAAGGCGGAATCGACCGGCTCCGGCGCGGTGTCGCCGATGAGCATCCACAGGTGCGGCTCGAAGCGGTCAATACCGCCCGCTACTTCGACTCCGATGCGGCGGCCGCAATCGCCCTTGGTGCCCTCGACCGGAACATGGACCAGTTCCTCGACTTCGCCCTGTGGGAGACGATGCGACGGCTCGAACATCGCTGGCTTCCGAAGTTCCTTGCCGGCAGACAGACCTTCGGAGGAGATCCGAGGCAGGTTGCCTTCGTGATCAAGGCCGTCGAGAAGCCGCAGGCAATGAATCCCCTCGTGGACCTTCTCGCGGCCGGGAAACTCGACGCAAGGGCAACCCGTGACACCATCTCCCTCGTTGGCGAGATGGGCTCACCCGCGCACCTGAACGTCATCTACGAACGGGCCCTGACCGATCCCGCGACGCGCACGGCGGCGCTGGCCGCCCTGGTCACCGCCGGCTCCCGTGCGAAGCCCACCACCGATCTCTCGCGCATAGCCGGGTTGCTCGACCAGCCGCAGGGCGCGCACCTCGCGGGAATCTGGCGCGTAGAAGCGACCAGGAAAAAACTGGCGACTCTTGCCAGGGCCGCCGGGACAAAAGAACCCCTTCGCCGGGGAGCTCTCATGGGACTGGCGGCCTTCGGTGATCGTGCGGTCCTGGCCGAGATCGCAGGTGGCACCCAGCCGGTCGGGCAGCGACGCCAGGCCATCCAGGCGCTTGTTCCCGTCGATCCCACCACTGCCGCCAAGCCTGCTGCAAAGCTGTTGGCGAACCCCGCCGCCGAACCGGAGGCCGAGGCAATCGTCCACGCCTTCCTCTCGCACAAGAACGGTCCAGCCGCCCTCACCGCCGCCCTGAAGGACCAAGCGCTCCCACCTGCGGTCGCAACCCTCGGGCTCCGTCAGGCGACAACCGCGGGGAAACGTGGAGAAGCGCTCGCTTCCATCTTCGCCAGCTCGGCGGCACCGGTGAAAATGCCCCAGAAACTGACGCCCCCGGAGATCGTGCAACTTGTGAAGGACGTCGCTGCTTCAGGTGATCCGGCCCGGGGCGAAGCGATCTACCGCCGTCCGGCACTGGCATGCATGGCCTGCCACGCCATCGCCGGGGGCGGCGGGAAGGTTGGTCCCGACATGGTTTCGCTCGGGGCCAGCTCGCCGGTCGATTACATCATCGATTCTCTGCTCTCTCCTTCGGCGAAGATCAAGGAGGGCTACCACACCGTCGCGGTGACAATGAAGAATGGCACCGCAATCTCCGGCACGCTCCTCCGTGAGGGCGGCGGCAGCATCGTCGTCCGGGATATCACGGGAAGGGAGACCGAGATCGCAGAGTCCCAGGTTCAGTCCAGGACAGTCGTCCCGGTTTCCCTGATGCCCCCCGCCCTGACCGCTTCGCTCGATCGCAGCGAGTTCCGCGACCTCGTCGCCTACCTCTCGTCCCTGGGACGGGACGGCGCCTACAAGGCCCCCTCGAACGCCTTCGTCCGGCGGTGGAAGATCGAGGACAGGGTGACGTTCAGCCGCGTCGACGGATCCCTGCCACCGGACGAGGTCAAAGGCAGGACCCTGCGCTACACGATCGAAGTAACAACCCCCGGGAAGATCGCCTTGCTGCTGGACGATCCAGCCAGTGTAACTGTCACGCACTCCGGCAGGGAAACCCCAATCCAAGCCAGCTCGGGGTTGATCCGGAAGGGCCGCATGGTCCTCGACCTGCCAAGGGGACGTCACCACTTTGACGTGCAGGTGAGCCCCCGCAGAAAGGCTCCACTCCGGATCGAGGTGGTCGAAGTGTCCGGATCCCCTGGTCGGGCGAGACCGGTGAACGAGTAATCCCATGCCAGAAATCACTCATTGCCCGGGCCCCCGGGAATAGCTTCCTGGGGAGCCACGGGAACGTTGTGATTTCGCACCGGCGCTTGGTTCGACAATCACACCGGGGCCGGTATTCTGGACCCGGTACCACAGGTGAACATGAATACCGATTCGGCACGCGAAGTTGAACAGATCCTGCAGCTGTTCCGGGAGCACGGTGACTCGCAGTATGGCTTCGAGGCCGTCAGCCAGCTGGAACATGCCCTGCAGACCGCAACCCTCGCCCTTGAAGCCGATGCCGGTGAGGCCCTCGTGGCCGCCGCCCTTCTCCACGATATCGGCCATCTCCTGCATGACCTTCCCGATGATGCCCCCGACCAGGGAATTGATGACTGCCACGAGGAGATGGGCGGAGACTGGCTCGCCGGACACTTCTGTAACGAGGTGGTGGAAGCCGTGCGCCTCCACGTTCCGGCCAAGCGCTACCTCTGCGCCATAGATTCCTCCTACCGTGACGAACTGAGTGACCCTTCCCGGCAAAGCCTCGCCCTCCAGGGAGGGCCCATGAACCCCGGAGAGCTCGCTGCCTTTGAAGCCCATCCCTTTCACCGGCAGAGCGTCCAACTCCGCCGCTGGGATGACCTCGCCAAGGACCCCGACGCCATCACCCCCGCCCTTGGGTTCTTCCGCCCCCATCTCGCCTCCGCCCTGAAGTGACAACCGGGATTCCCCCACAGGTCAATAATACCGGAGAAACTTTCAAAGACTGCCGGAGTTCAATATCCTCATGAAGGGCCACCTGATAAGGAGACATTTGATCTTCGCCATGCTTTTATGGGTTTCCTGTGGACAACGGATCCATGCCCAGGAAGGCGCACCTCCCGAAGGCCCGCCTCCGTTTGATCGGATTGCTCAGGCGCTTGATGCCGACCGCGACGGGGAACTGTCTGCCAAGGAAATAGAAAACGCGCCCCGGATCCTGCAGACATTGGACCAAAATAAGGACGGTGAGCTGACACCCGATGAAATACGGCCACGCTTTCCCGGAGAGCCCGGTGGCCCCGGGGGAGGGCGTGGTGGCGGAATGGGGCCAAATCGCCCGGAAATCAAACTAGCCGGAAAACATGACGCTGACGGTAATGGCTACCTTGATCCGGACGAGCGGAAGGCTGCACTTGAGGAATTGACGGAGATCAATGCAAATAATCCAAGGCGGCGCGGTGGTCCCAGGGGATCGGCACGCGAACCCGGCAGGCCCGGTCCCAAGGTGCTGCCGGGACAGGTTGAAAACTATCCCGGGCACACGCTCTATGATCCCTCGATCCTGCGCACCGTCTTTATCCAGTTCGACACGGAAAACTGGGAAGAGGAAATGGCCGCATTCAAGGAGACCGACGTGGAAATGCCGGCCACGGTTCTCGTTGATGGGAAAAAATACGATCTCGTAGGCCTGAAATTCCGCGGACAGTCGTCCTTTGGCCATGTTCCCGCCGGATCAAAGCGCTCGCTTAACCTTTCAATGGACCTTGTTGACAGCGGGCAGCGACTCTACGGCTACAAGACGCTGAACCTGCTCAACTGCAACGGTGATGCCTCGATGATGAGCAGCGCACTCTATGCCTTCGTCGCACAGGATTTTCTTCCCGCTCCCAGGGCGAATTTCGTCAAGGTCGTGATCAACGGCGAGAGCTGGGGGATTTTCAGTAATGTCCAGCAGTTCAACAAGGACTTCATCAAGGAGCACTTCCGGAGCACTGCGGGGGCTCGCTGGAAAGTAGCCGGCAGTCCGAACGGCGATGGTGGATTGCGATACCTTGGCGAGGAACTGGACGGCTATAAGGAGAGGTTCGAGATCAAATCGAAGGACAAGGAGGAACCCTGGCGTGCCCTGGTGAACTTGTGCAGGGTCCTGAACGAAACCAGCAGCGAAGACCTGCCTGACAAGATCGAATCGATCCTCGATGTCGATAGCCTGCTGCGGTTTCTCGCTCTTGATGTCGTGGCGGTCAATAGCGACGGTTATTGGGTCCGCGCCAGCGACTACAGCCTCTACATGGACCCCACCGGGATTTTTCATGTCATTCCCCACGACATGAACGAGGCTTTCATGACACGTGGCCCCCGTGGCAGACCTGACGGTGGGCGACCAGAGGGTGCCGGGCCTCCGCCCGGGCCTGAGGGCCCGCGTCCCGGTTTTGACCGCGGACCACCTCGGGATAACGACGGGGGACGACCCGATGAGCCACGAGGCAGGCGACCGGAAGGACGACCGGAAGGACGACCGGAAGGACGACCAGAAGGACGACCAGAAGGACGACCAGAAGGACGACCAGAAGGACGACCAGAAGGACGACCAGAAGGACGACCAGGCAGACGCCCGGGCAGGCGACCAGGTGGGCGGCCAGGCAGGCGGCCGGGGGGACGCCCGGGGGGCGGTGGAGGTCACGGTGATGCCTCGCTTGATCCGTTGATCGGTCTCGATAGTGATCGCATGCCGTTGCGCAGCAAGATTCTTGCCGTGCCAGCCTACCGCCAGAAATACCTGCAATACGTGAAGACGATTGCCGAGCTCAGGATGGCTCCGGAAACCATTGGTCCGGTCATCCAGGAATTTCGAAGCCTCCTGCTCGAGGAAATGAAGTTGGACACTCGATCGGGCACCAGTTTCGAGGCCTTCAACTCCATGACTTCCGCCCCGGACGGCGAAGAGCCTCCTTCCGGTCTCTACAAGTTCCTGAAGGATCGAAGGGCTTTCCTGCTGGCTCACAGTGAGGTCAAGCGGGTCGCCAGTATCGAAAACGTATCAAGGAAAGTGGAAGCTCCTTCCGTGACAACCAGTGGCCCAAAGCCTTCGGTTGCGATTAACGAGATTCTGGCCTCCAACAAGAATAGTGACAGGGATCCACAGGGTGAGGTGGAGGACTGGATCGAGTTATTCAATCACGGCAACGCAGACATTGACCTGTCCGGGATGTATCTCAGTGACGATCCGGAGAACATGTTCAAGTGGCAGATCCCTGCTGGCACAACCCTTGAAGCCGGCAGCTATCTCGTGATCTGGGCCGATGAAGATGGTGGCGAAGCGGGACTCCATGCGAATTTCAAATTATCGAAAAAAGGAGAGTCGGTTACGCTCGTTGACCGAAACGTGCTTGTCGACAAGGTCGAGTTCGGCATCCAGAAATCCGATATCTCCTCAGGGCTCCTCGGAAGTTTAGAGGGTCCCTGGAAGGAACTGACTCCGACCCCCGGTGCAGCGAACCGACCCCTGAAATAATCCAACCTGCGCCTGGAGCAAACCTGTCCCAGCCCTCCGAGACAGAACCGGGCGTCCCGCTCCCGGCGATTTCAGCCCGGTGAGCTGAGCTCGATTAAACGAATTCAGCCATGCTCGCCCCTGAAACAGCGCTAGCTCTCACCGATTCCCCAGGTAGCCCTTGGCCAGGAACTCCCCCAGCTGCACGATGCCCCCGGTGGTGATGACGAGCATCTTTTCCTGGGGCGGAAGATCGAAGGCCTTCAGGTGAATGAGGTTCGGGTCCGCGGACGCAACCTTGGCCATGTTGCCCACCACATCCAGCTTGTTGAGGTTCTCCACGTCGGTCGGGGGCTGCTGACTCACAAACCACCTCAAGCCGGGCTGCTTCAGGTCCTTCCGGCTCTGCTCGATGATCGCCTGCACCCGCGCAGCCGCTTCCTTCCGGTAGGGATGGAAGGACATGTCGTTCTCGCCCATGTGATAAAAGATACCTGCGACTTCCACCTCGTGCCCCTTTGCTGACAATTCCGCGATGGAGTCCTTCACGAACCGGATGAACTCCGGGTAAATGTGCCGGCTTTTTGCCATGCTGCCTTCCGGCGTCCAGTCGATGATCTGCGAACCACTGTGGGTGAACTTGGCGATGGCGATGTTCCCCTTGACGGTCCCGGCAACCGTCCGGGCAAAACTCAACTCCGGCCCGAAGGTGTCATAATAGCCGGTGAGACCCAGCGGCTCCCATCCCCGCGAGCGGTGGTAGCCTCCGCCCAGGTCATACTTGTAGGCGATCCCGGCATTGTCCTTGAGCAGGGTTTCGCCCCCCTTGATCTTCTCCAGTTCCTGCACGAAGGCCCGTTCCCCTTCCATGTTCCGGTGTCCGGCTAGGATGAAGAGTTTCACCGCGCTGCCTTTTGCATAGGGCCATTTCCCCAGGGGGCGGGGCGACCTGAGTTTCAGGCCGATCGTCCGCAGGTAGGCGGTGGCATAGTTCTCCCCGTGCTGCAGCTGGCCGAGGGTGCCGTAGTGGTAATGCAACCCCACCGGGCGCCCGATCTCCGCTCCCACATGGGAGGTGGGCACATATTCGGCGCGGGAATCGGCCGCGGTCACTTCCCGCTGGCCGAGGCTGATGGCATACATGCGTGGACGAAGGTCCATTCCCCAGATCGTCTTAGTGCAGAGTTCCCCGATGTAGAACTTGAGGTCCGGGGTCTTGAGATCCCGTCGCCAGCTGGCGAGGAAATTCTTCAGGTTCCCACCATAGCCCTTCATGTAGTCCTCGTTGAACATGTCGTTCTCCCCCTGGTGCCACATGAATCCCTCGAGGCGATACTTGATTCCGCGTTCCTTGAGCCCAGCCAGGGCCTGCCCGATGGTCTCGAGGGCAAGGGGATACATCTTGAAGCCGATGGGCTTGTCAGGATTCCAGTCTCCTCCCAGGTGCGTACCCCCGGCCGCGACCTTGATGATGCCGACCGGGGCCTTGATATGCCCGGTCACCCTGCGGGCAAAGCTGAGTTCCGGACCGACCACATTGTTGACGTGTTGCAGGGCCACCCAGCCCTCCGAGCGCTTCTTGTTCTCCCGGCCGAGGCAGTAGGTGAAGAGCACCTTCTCCTGCGGGTCCTCAAGACCGGCATAGGGAGGAAAGCGTTTGATATCCCCTACCTTCGAGTCGGAGCCCACCATGTTGGACTGACCAGCGAAGATGAAGATCCTCATCGTCTCGTGATCGTCATTGCCCTGGGCCGCAACTGGCATATTCAGGACCCACGAGAGAATCACGGCGAGGACGGATAAGGAAAATTTCTGGGTCATTGTTTCCTTCCAAGAGCCACAGGACAGGCTGGGTGCCAAGGCCTTTAGCGGCGAAAACGTCCTTCCTCCCACAGAGAGCCTCCTCCCACCGGGAAAACCGGTCGTTTCCAACCACAAGGGTCACTGCATCGGAACAGTTTCCACCTCTAGGGCACAAAGCGGCAACCAACAGGACACAACCCGTGGAGACAGGGCCCGTCCCTTCTCTTACGTTTCATCGTCTACCGCAAAAGCCCTCCCACTCGCCTCTCCCTCAAAACTTGACAGCAGGATGGGGAAAGCAAACAACCAACAGCAATGACAAGCATGAGAGCTGGACGCCGATGGCACCCTCCCCTCTTTTTCGGGGTGGCCCTGTCTGCCCTCACTTTCCTCCTCATCACCAGCCCAGCCATCCGTGCCGAACTTAGGGGCGACTGGACCGACAGGAAAGCCGAGAAACTCTCGCCCCTGACCTCCTTCACCGCCCCGTCCGATATCGCGGACAAGTACGACGCGCGCATCCATGGTTTCATTCACCCGCCCAGGACCGGTGATTACGTTTTTGCTCTCACTTGCGACGACCAGGCTGATCTCTTCCTGAGCACTGACAAGAATCCGGGAAACAAGAGTCTGATCGCTCACTGCCCCGAGTGGGCGGAACCGGGAAACTACCGGAAGTTCCCGACACAGAAGTCCGGGACGATCCGTCTCACGGCAGGCAAGGCTTATTACATCTCCGCCGTCCACAAGGAGAACGTGGGCGGCGACCACCTCTCGGTTGCATGGATTCTACCTGGCACCGACACGCCTGCGATCATCCCCGGCTCAAACCTTTCGCCCTACCCCGGGGGCCGC
>JAKVCR010000139.1 GCA_022448985.1 Roseibacillus sp. | reverse complement strand
CGCCCCCCCACGCTGGATATGAACCCGCATGGCACCCGCCAGTTCACGGAACTTCCTCCGGTTTCCCTTGGACAGATCGGTAGTCTCCCCCGGGTCCTTCCCCAGGTCAAACAGCTCCCAGGGGGTCATGGGCGTGTTCTTGACCAGTTTCCACTTTCCCCGCCGCATGGCCCAGATGCAATACCCCATGTAACGCTCTCCCCCTTCCCGCCTGGTGAAGAAGAGATCCCGGTCAAAGGCCGGCTGATCTTCTCCGAGCAGGAGGGGAAGGAAGGAACGACCGTCGATGGCGTGGGCAATCTTCGCACCGGCTGCCCCTGCCACGGTCGGGAAGATATCCATGGTGGCTGCCACGAAATTGTTGCGGCCGCCCGCCCTGACCCTGCCAGGCCATACAGCGCAAGCCGGAACCCGCAACCCGCCCTCGTACATTTCCTGTTTCTCGCCGCGCAGAGCCCCGTTGCTCGCGCCCACGTTTGCCTGCCCTCCGTTATCCGAGACGAAAATCACGAAGGTGTTTTTTGCCAGGCCCGTCTCCTCCAGCTTGCTCATGACCTTCCCGATTCCGTGATCCATATGCTCAATCAGGGCAACCAGTTTGGCGCGTTGGTCGCTGATCCCTTCCTCCCTCTTCTTCACTTTCTCGAACCAGTCCGCCGGTGGCTGGATGGGCGTGTGGGGCGCGTTGTAGGAGAGATAGAGAAAGAACGGTTCCTTCTTCTGAGCCCTCCCGGCAAGATACTCGACTGCCCACTGGCTGAAAATATCGGTAGCGTGACCCTTGGGATGAACCGGCTCCTCATTGCGCCGCATGTAGTGGTTTCCATGCCGGCGGTGGTGGTAGTAGTCGTCCATCATGTCCCCCAGAAATCCATGAAAGAAGTCAAACCCGCGCCGGGTGGGCTGGTTTTCCTCCTCCAGACCGAGGTGCCACTTGCCGATGATGGCGCTGTGGTAACCCGCCGGCTTCAGGATCTGCGGCAGAAGGACCGCATCCTGCGCGAGATAGCCCCAGTTATTGGGCGCATGCGTCCGCACCACCCCCGGCACCCCCACCAGTTCCTGGTAGCGCCCGCAGAGCAGCGCCGCCCGGGTCGGGGAGCAAACCGGACAATTGGCGTAAAACGAATCGAAGCGCATCCCGGACTCCATGAGTTTGTCGACGTGAGGAGTCCTGAGGTCCTTCGCTCCGTAGGAGGAGAGATCTCCATACCCGAGATCGTCTACAATGATGACAAGGATGTTCGGCTTCGCTCCGGATACCGCCGAACATCCGAGAAGAAGAACCAGCGCCGTGAGAACCTGCAGGGAGACCAAGAGCTTCATGCCTGCAGCCTATGAGCCCGGTGCCGGGGTGCCAGAGGAATTCATGGGCAGACTTACAGCAGGTCAGCGGAATCCCCGCCTCCTCCTCCAAAAATACCGGATAATACGGAATTCCCTGCCTTTCCCCGCATATCCCGGTAACTTTCACTCGCTCGGATGGTTTAACCTGAATTAGACTGACCATCGCGAACCTTCCAACCGGTCCCCAGGGCCAACGTATCCCATGAAAAAATCAGCTCTCATCCCGGCCCTAGTCCTGACTGCCGGCGTGGCCTTCGGCCTCGGCTGGATCGCCAAGCCCTCCGGGGAAAATGGCAAGGAGAACACGAACCGTAATGCCGACGGGGCCAAGAGCTCTTCCTCGCCCAGCCGCCTCTCGCGCCCAAGCGGATCCGGCAGCGGCAGGTCGAATGGCTCCGGCCAGGTGGAGGACTTCCTTTCTCGTTATACTTCCGGCGGAATCATCTCCCCGGAAGACATGACCTCCGCCATCGAGCAGATGCGCAAGGAGAACGATCCCATCCTGCGACGGAAACTGTTTTCCGAGCTCTTGGAAAACCTGACCCCTGAAAATGCCCGGGCCGCCTATCTGGCCCTCCAAAGCGGCCGGCGCGGCTGGGGACGTGGGGGCGGAGATGATGAATTACGCCTCATGTCACACGCCTGGGGGCGCATCGATGGACCGGGAGCAATCAAGGCTCTCACCGAAATGCGTGCCGAGCGCGAGGGCGAAGGCGGAGAGCGCGGGCGGGGCCGTGGGCGTGAAGGAGACCGGGGAGGTTTCGACCTCGTCAGCGTCCTCTCAGGATGGGCTACTGCCGACGGTCGGGCGGCTGCCGACTATGTCAGTGGCGTCGAGGACGAACGTGAACAACGCATGCTCTCTTTTGGAGTGGTCCGTGGCATGATGGTCAACGGGGTCGACGAGGCCATGAGCT
>JAKVCR010000138.1 GCA_022448985.1 Roseibacillus sp. | reverse complement strand
CCGGGAAATCAGCCCGGACACCATCGCTTCGCAACTCCAACCCCTCTGGCCGGGAAGGAGTCTCCGGAACAACTATTGCATCACCGCGACCGTCATCGACAACGCCCGGTGGCGGAGGAGCCAGCTTCTCCTCCAGGGTTGTCCCGAAGAGAATTCGTTCCGCGACCTCGCGCACGATCATGATGTCTCACTGAATACAATCTCACCCCACCGATCCGGCAGGTGCATGTTGACGGCTTCCTGGGGGCTCCAGACCCAGTTATCCTCCGGATGTTCCTGCTCCTCCGGGTTGAGACTCTCGGCAATCGGGGTCCCATGCGGAGGGATCCGGACGTATTTTCCCTCCACCACTTCATGCCGCCACTGCACCCGCGAAAAGTTCACCTTCCAGATGTCCCCCGGCTGTGGAGGGGCAGGCCTTTCCTTGTTAAACTTGGCCAGACCGGCCCAGGGAAAGGCCACTGCCACCGACCAACCCTCGTCCTCGTCAGAAGGGTCATTGAGCGTACCACGCACCTGAACCGCACTCTGCAGGCCGGGCAAATTGCATCCCAGGACTGGAACCCCGCCTTCCCCATAGGGCCTGGGCAGACTCAGCTCCCATATACTGCCAAGGGCATTGATTTCAAATTCATAGTAATCAAGGCCGTCACCATCCGGATCAATAAAGACTTCAAAATCGTTGTCTTCAAACATGACCGCATTTTTCTCAGTGATCGTTCCCCACACATGCGGCTCCTCCATATCGGCTCCCACGTAGAAAAATTTGTCATCCCAAGCCATCCTGACCCGGGTTCGAAAGCGGGGCCGGAGAACCGGGGACCCCGTGATATCGACGAAGTCCTCCGTCCATGCCAGGTCTGACCATCCCGGCCCGGACACTGAGCCGTCAATGACGAGGGGGCTCTCCGCCCGCCGGCAGAGGTATCTCCTTGGAACCCTCGCTTCTCCTGCGCTCACCACTTCAATCCTGGAACTTCAGGTGCAATCCTGCGGTCGCTACCGATGTCACATCCGGCCGTTCCCGCAACGAGCTCCAGATGGCCTGCACACTACGCTCCACCTTCCCCCGGTAGACCTCCCTGCCGTCCACCTTCACCACTACCGGTTGATCGAGATCAACCAACTGGTCGTTCAGGCGCACGATCATCTCCTTTCTTCCCCCTGCACTGATAATGATTTCCTGCCCCTTCACTTCTGCTTCCAGCGTCTGCCCTCCCTTCGCGGTCCCCCGGGGCACCGCAAGCCAGTAAAACCGTTCGTGCGTGCGCCCGCTCTGGTGCCACACGATTTTCTTCGGCCACGGATCGCGTGTCCTGGCGCTCATCCACGGGAGGGCCTCCCGGTCATCACCATTCATCCAGTGTCCATGCTGCGGGTAAATCGTGACCTTGTGCTCATAGCCCGCAGGATCTCCCTTGCGCAACTCCCCGAGCTTCTTCCCCCACTCGGCCGCCACCCGGTTCCGGCCATAGGCCCCATCCTTCCCTCCCATGAAGATCATGAAGGACAGATTACGCAGGCCAAGCGGGTTCGCATTGTTGGGATGACCCGCCATCATTGCTGCCGAGGCAAAGCGATCTGCCATCCGCGGAGCCAGCTGGTAGACACCATCGCCACCTGCCGAATAGCCCATGAGGTAGACGCGATTTGGATCTACCCCCCGGGTTATCACGAAATTCTCAATCAGACGGTCGAACAGGTCGTCGATGTGACCCTGGTGCCAGAGGTTCCAGGTATTAGTCGGCGCACGCGGAGCCACTACGATGCCCTCCTTCGGCGCATAGAGCCGGATCTGATTGTGCCACTGCTGGTCGTTGACCCGGGCCGGCGCTCCGCCGCCGCCATGCATCGAAATCCACAGGGACCGCCCCCCCTCGGGAGCCTTCCCAAAGGTCTGCTCCAGGATTTTCATCTCCTTTCCAGCCGCCTTCACGACCTTGCTCTCCATCTCTGCCTTACGCTCTTCGGCGAGCTCCTTGCGCAGGGTCTCCCAGACCAGGGAGCTCGCTTCCCGCGCATCCTTCCTCGAAAGGGCCCCTTCCGGGACTGAGAGATGGCGCTCTTCCGGCAGGAGGGCCAACCACTGCCTGACCGCCTTGAGATGCACGCTGCCCTTTCCCAGTTCAGGCCAGACCAGATCGACCGTTCCCTCTCCCTCTTTCTCCGCCTTGAAACTCTCCCAGCGGGCTTCACCCTCGTGCTTCACCCGCAGGCGATACTCCACCCCGGTCCTGACCTTGACCGCGGGCATGTCATTGAGGTCGGTGGTCCCGGCCCGGGTCGTCACCGTTGCCAGGACCTTCCCTGAATTATCGAGAAGCTCGACCGCAACTGCCAGACGATCACCTCCCTGCCTGTCCCACAGCCGCAGGTAGACGGTGGCCTCCTTTACCTTCCGGCCCTGGTCCTTCGCATAGCGACCGGTCACGTTGACCGCTGCCACTTCCTGGTTCTGGAGATCCCACACCATGGGAAAGTGATTCCCCGTCTTCTTCCAGGAGGTGGCCCAGATCGCATGCCGCCAGTCGTCCGCGATGGCCTTGGACGCATCGCCCACGAACCAGGCGCGATTCAATCCCGCGTTACTGTACTCATCCGCCCCCGTGAAGTACCACTTCCCGGAATCGTAGATTTCCACCCAGGTGTGATTACCGCGCTTGTTGCTCCACAGGGCAGTCCCGGCCACCCGGGCGGGAACACCCACTGCACGACAGGCGTCCACCATGATGATCGAGAGACCGGTACAGGTGGCCTTACCCAGTTCAATCGACTCCGAGGGACTCTGGTTGGGCGCCTTCCGCCCCGTGTTGTAATGCACCTTGATCAGATTGAAGAAGTTCTTGTTGATGGCCTGGGCTGCTTCCGTGGTCGTCCTGCAGCCCTTCACCAGTTCCGCGCACTGCCGGTAAAAATCCGCCCTCCACGCCTCCCGGGTCTCATCAAGGGAGGCATAGGGCACCACATCGTTGAAGAATACCTCCTCGGGCAATCCCCTGACCCAGGGAAATTCCTCCCGCGCCTGGAGGGCCAGGCCCAGGTTTTCCAGCAGGAAGTTGCTCTTGAGGTTCTTCAGGTCCGCCACCGGCATGCCTGTCACCAGGAAGACCGCCGCTCTCTCTCCAAGCTCACCATGCTTCTCCCGGGCCAGTTTCACGAAAGCCGAGATTTCCGCCGCGTTGTCTCCAGCCGCCGCAAGGCGTTTCTCCCACTCTGCTTTCACCCCGCCAGGGGCAATAAGAAGAAGCCCTGCCAGGACAGGGATTAAAAGGTTCTTCATGACCCGAACCTAGCGACTGCGATCACCCGGGCAAGAACCTATGGAAGAGCAAACCGCCTCACTCCTGGTCCGCACTCTTCTTCTGCTGGATGAGAAACTCAAGTCGTCGGAGTTCCTCCGCCACCTCACGCAAATCGGCAGACGTGAGGTCATAGGAGGCCTTGGCCGCCACTAGGGCTTCCTCCGCGGCCCTGTGAGCCACATCATCCTTCTTCTTCTTCTCCTTGGCCTTGGCAACCCGTTCCTGCGCCATGTCCACCAGTCGCTGGCTGGACTTGACGCGAGTCTCATGGCGTCGCTGGGTGGCACGCGCCTGGTTGACGATCCGCTCCGCATTCTGCTTTTGCCGTTCCGCGTTGCGGACCTGCTGTTCCCAGCTCCGCCACTGGGCGGCATCCTCGCGAGGAATGGCGGCCAACTTCTCCTTGGTTTCCCCGACCTTCGTCTTCGCCTGTTCGACTATTCCCATCTTCCTTTCGATATCCTCGACCGCCTGCTGGACCATCCTTTGATCCTGCTCCACCCGCCGGGCCTTGTCCTTCACCTGTGCCTGCATGCGATTCACGTTGCCGGCCTCACGGGCAGCCACCGCCTTCAGGCGGCTCGCAATCTGCTGGGAACGGATCCATTCCGCCTTGGCCTCGTTCATGGCTGCTTCCCGTTTGACCCGTTCCTTTCCAATCGCAGCAAGGGACCCGGTGAGGTCCGCGGTAGTGGCCTTCTCTCCCAGGGCCGCCGCCGCCAGTGGCTGTCCCGGGTCAAGGGACAGCCAGCGAGCCCGGAACATTTCCATCAGGGGCTGGGCACTCTCCCGGCGGATCCCCACCAACCTGTCCCTCCCGATGTGATAGTCACGATAAGGTGAGTGATTCAGGATGACACCACCCTCACCAAGGAGGAACTCCCTGCAACGCAGGCGCGACCCATCGGCCAACAGAAGCGTCCAGCCCTCCAACTCCCCGGCCACGGGTGCCCGCAGGACAACGGCCATCGCTTCCGTCTGAACTGAAAAGGACTTTCGCCCCAGGAGGAGAGACTCAACAGCGACCCGCCTCTCTGCCAACCCGACCACGCTCCCTTCCATGAAATCTCCATCGCGGAGAAACACCCCCTCCCGGTCAAAACGCAGCGCCTCTGCATCCCGCGATCGCAGGGGTTGGAAGAAAAGGGCCGCCGTATTCTGCCTGGTCAGCAGCAGGGACTCCTCCTGCTCTGCGAAGGTCACCACCTTCCCATCCATCTTCAGGACGGAACGAGCGAGAAAGCTGCCATTGGTGGTGAGAGCCCCGGCACCTCCAATAATCCACTGCTGGGCTGCGCCCTTGAGATCCAGGGAAGCAAGATCCGCCAACGCAATCCGCACCTTTTCACCGGACTCGCTCGTTATCTCCAGAGCATTCCCCTCTCGGAAAGTCACCGTCCCCTGCAGGGATTCGCCCCCTGCGGTGGTCACCACATCAGCCCATGCCCCTGCGGACAGACCCAACAGCGCAACCGCCACGGAAGCGAACCTCACCCTCACTGGCGCTTTCTGGGACATGCTCATTTTTGCTCCTTCTCAATCAAGACAATATACTGCCTGCCCTCCTGCTCAAGCTGTTCAGCAGATTTTGCTCTCTGGAACCGGGACCAGGACCACCAGAGATTCATGTAGTAGAGCATCATGAATCCGATCAATCCGGAAAAAGCTGCGAAGCCCAGGCAACCTGCCACGTAGCCACGGTAGTCACGCCAAAGTGCGAGGGCGAAGAGTAATGCCACCAGAGTAAACCCCAGAAGGCCAACCATCACCGGCTTGGTCCTGGCTGGATTAAACATCGAAGCCTGGCAACGCACGCAACTCATCTTCTCGTACGTATCATTACTTCTCCAAGTGATGTGATCAAAGTCATTATGGGCCTTGCACCGGTAGCACCAGTATCTCCCGGAGTCCGGCACATGCGGGTTCCTCTCGAGCGGTTCTTCTCCGGTCATTCCAATCCACTCTAGCGACCCGTCACCAACAGGGCAACTCCCAGCCTCCATTTCCAGATCAGCGAGGCCCGGGGGACCCCTGCCTGCCTTCTTTCTGCAGTTTCTTCACCATTTCAAGGGCCCTGCGGGCAGGCTCCAACTCCGGTTCCAGTTCCAGGGCCTCCTCCAGCATACCCGCCGCCGCTCCAAAGTTCCCGTAACTCGCCAGCATGGTCCCGTAATCAAGCAGGAACTCCGCCCGTGGCTCAAGGGCGAGGGCCCGTTCAAAATGCACGGAAGCCTGCTCCGGTCGCTGCTGTTTTCGGAACTCCTTGGCAAGTTGGTGGTGCCGATGCGCGACCCCGGAGGCGAGAGCCACTGCCTTGGAACCGGTCGCATGTTCCTGAGCGGTCTCGAGGTAGGACAGGGCCACCTCGGGAAACCGGTTGTCAAACTGCCGCGCCATGAACTCCATGGCGTAGACCGGATCCACCGCCTTGGTGAACCAGCGCCCCCCCATGGGTGGTGCCCAGGCATGCCACCCCTCTCCATCCGCCCTGCGAAGGGCCTTGAAATCCTCTGCGATGACAGATGCGTCGAAGGCCCCCCGGTAGATCCCCATCACTTCCCCGCCGGTCCCGCAGAGGAAGGCCAGGGGCACGGTCAGCGGCACCGTAACATCAAACAGCCCTTTTTGAAACGCACTCAGGACGTCCAGGGAAATGTTATCGATACTCCCCCATTCAAAAGGCCACCGTAATTCCTCCATCGCCTCAGCCGCCTTTCCCCGGCCTTCTTTCCCGTCCACGCTGAGGGCAATAACAAGCGGTACCCCCGCCACCCGGTAGGCGCGGGAGTTCTCCGCCATCTGCCTCATTTGCATCCACGAAACAGGACACTCAGCTGACCACAGCATTATCAACTGGGGGGATCCCTCCCCGGGCAGCGTCCCCCGGTCACCGCGGGGATTGCTGAAACCCAGGGGAGGAAGACGAAAGGCAACCGGTGGATTGATGTGAGCCGTAGCATCCCGGACAACCGGGACAGGCGACTTCGCGTCATGAACAATGGCCCTGGGAGTTCTCTCCACCGGAACGGCGTGACCACTTCCCTCCCTGAGCAGAAAGCTCCCGCCCACCTTCAGTCCCTGGAACAGTTCCTTCCGGCCCCCGGGCCAGGTCACCCGGGCCTTTCCTGCATCATCGTTGCGGCCCAGTCCGAAATGCAGCCACCGGCTCGACTGGGAGAGGAAAAGATCCCCGGCCCGAACCGATCTCACGGAACGCAGCTTTTCCGGTCCCGATCCGTCAACCAGTTCAACCACCGCACCAATGGCGTTGCGATTGCACTCCTCACCCTGCAGCAGCAGGGACACAAAATCCTCCGTTCGGGTTCCCCTGTGCCGGTTCAGCATCAGGCGCAGGCGGGGCGCCGTGCGATCACGATACCAGAGGTCAAGGTCCCCATCATGATCCCAGTCCACCAGGGCAAGAGCCCGGCCATCGGCCTCCTGGTCGAGTCCCATCACTGACGAGACGTCCGCAAACCCTCCAGCCCCGTCGTTGAGCAGACAACGATTACGCTCCCGCCCACTCCACGAGCGACCATCCCGCACCATCTGGAGAAGGTCTCCCCAGGCATTTCCATAAAGCTCAGGATCGGCCTGCTGTTTCGGCGACACGACCTGCCGCCAGAAGAAACTTCACAAGTCATCAGGCTCCCGGCCGGTCAGGAATCCATTGGAGATCACCAGGTCCTCCCACCCATCGTTATTGAGGTCCCCGAAACCCGAACTCCAGGCCCATTGTCCCAGATGACTCCGGCTTCCTTCACTCACATCACGAAAGCCGTGTCCCTTCTCTCCCTGTCCTCCCGAAAAAAGAGAATTCCCCCGGGCCATCCTGCGCAACTTCCCTACCAGGACCGGGTCGGAGCCCGCGCTGAAGAGTTTCTGCCGACTGACCCGGTTCCCTGCCGCCGAGAACATGTTGCCGACATAGAGATCGGAGGCGCCGTCCCGGTTATAATCACCCCACGCCACTGACATTCCGGAAGCCATGTCTTCCACCTTCAGCGCATTCGCAATCTGGCGGAATCGCCCTCCTTCATTCCTGTAGAAGCAGTTCCTTCCAAAGTCATTTGCCACATAGAGATCCGGATCCCCGTCCCGATCGTAGTCCTCCCACGCCGCTGCAAAACTCCAGCGTGAATTATCAATATCCAGGCCAACGGCAGCAGTGGCATCCGCGAATCCAAAGCTTCCAAGATTCTTCAACAGGACATTACGCCCCCCATTCTCGGCATCATGGAACGGAAGGGGGGCATTTACTTCAAACCCCCGCCGCTCGACATCATCCCCCGCACTGTAGACACAGACATGAATGTCCAGAAGCCCGTCGCTATCAAAATCAGCCGCACTCAGGGAGAAGGGATAGGGCGCACCCGGATGACCACCTCGAAGACTGAATTTTCCCCCACCGTCATTTTCAAGAAACACCACCATGGCAATGGTTGCCACCACCAGGTCCTCGTCCCCATCATTATCGAGATCAACCAGCAGGGCACTTCGTGAATCCTCCAGCCAGTCCACCCCGGCCTCAGCTGATCCATCCACCACCGTGCCATCAGCCTGCTGGAGGTAGAGACGGTTCGGCAGGCTCCCTCCATCACAGACGTAAAGATCCTCAAGTCCGTCCCCATTGACATCTCCCACCGCGAGCCCGTGATGCCCCGTCAGGGAAAAATCCCCCAGGCGTGTCACCCTCGCCGCCCAGTCTCCAGCTCCCCGGAGAATCTGTTGCCGATAATGCGACAACCTCCCCAGCACCGCGACCCCCACATCCACGAATCCCTTCTCGAGATCTCCACGGGACTCCTCGTAGTGCTTCCTGCGGAGAAGCGCAAGACGTGGTGGGTCTTCCCCCGTCCAGCGCGTATGCCATGAGCTGCTGACCTGACGAGGGGAGCCACCAGGGATCCCGTCGCTCCGCAGTTCCACCATCACCTCGGCAGAAAAGCCCGTATCCAGTTCAACCAACGAAACAACCTTGAACGACATGTGCAAAGGCACACTCCCGGGGTCTTCTCCAAGTAGGGCGGCACGCACCGCGACAAACCCTTCCCAGCCCCGATGCTCCGTTTCCTGCCCAGTTCCAATCTCCGGACCCGGGCGCAGAACCCGGAACCCTCCATGATAATCCTGCTCTTCGAGGTACCCCGGGCGAAGATCCGAGCACGCGAAGTCCTTTGTCAGCATTGCTGGTTCATCCCCGGAAAACATCCGTCGCAGCGCATCGGCCACCACCCTGCTACGGGTCTCTGACATCCATTCCTCCGAATCGCCGGCATCATTCGGGCGCGATGTTTCCAGCGGGGTGGTCTCCAGCTGCCGGATGATCTCCGGCCCTCCCCTCCCCGGGTTTTCGCCGCGAACCTGCAAGGCGACCAGCTCGTCTGGAAGATCCAGTCGCAAGGGTTCGGGATCACTCTCCAGCGATTCCCCGGCATGACCTCCGGGTTCCCCGGATTTTTCACTGCATGCGGACAGCGCCAGCAACCCGGTCGCACCGGCGATAAAGAAACAGAACAGCCTGACCTGCATTATGCGGAGCAATCGTGTTCTTCCTAGAGGGATTCCGGGAAATGAAACGCGTAACAGGATCACACGATCACCCTGCCTTTTTTCCCTCCCAAAAACAACGCCAAGAACAAACCATCCTCACCGTTTACCCCAGCAGAACACGGACCGCGACAGGCCCTCCAGAAATAACGTCTATCTTACCTTCCAGTTCGGATCGGGCTCGTGAGCACTATCCAGCAGCTGAGCGGCATGCCTGGCGAGATCAGGACGGCGCTTGCTGAAGTCATGCTTCTCACCCGGGTCGTTCGACATGTCATAGAGTTCGATCGTCCCGGTGAACATCGGCTTGCGAATGGCCTTCCACTTGCCGAAGCGCACTGCCTGGGCTGACCCGCGCTCGTAGAACTCCCAGTACATGCGGGACTTCCGGTTCCAACGCTTCTCGCGCGGTTCTCCGCGCAGGGAACCCGCAAAACTGTCGCTGTCGATATCGGCCGGCGGCTTCACCCCTGCAAGTTCTGCTACCGTTGCCATCAGGTCTCCGAAATACCAGTGGGCATCATCCTCCGTTCCCGGTTCAATCCTCCCCGGCCACCAGGCAATGGTGGGCACGCGGATTCCCCCTTCGGTGAGGTCCCGCTTCGTCCCCCGCAGGGGCCCGTTCGAATCAAAAAATTCAGCCTTGTGCCCACCTTCCTGATGCGGGCCATTGTCGGAGGTAAATATCACCAGGGTGTCCTTCTCGATCCCAAGCTCCCCCAGCAAATCCAGGACCCGCCCGGTGTCGCGATCGATGTTGCGAATCATAGCGGCGAATCCCTTTTCGGGCTCGGGCCAATCCTTCTCCCCGAACTCTCCCAGATCCCGCACTTCCATTCCCCTCGCACCCGCCTCGTTGTTGGCATGGGGCGTATTCAGCGAGAAAAAGAGAAAAAACGGCCGCCTGTGGTTATCCCGAACGAACTTCTCAACCTCTGCGATTAACAGGTCCGGGACGTAGTCCACTCGCCTGACTGCTACCCCGCGGCCCGCCTGGGGCTGGCCCGGATTCTGGAAGGACTTCCAACGCGGAGCGACCTCGTTCCGGAGTTTCTGCACCTGACCGTTTCGAATGAGGAACTCGGGATAGAAGTTATGGGCATGCCACATGTCCACGTAGCCGAAAAAATGATCGAACCCTACATCGTTGGGATTGCTCAACTTATCCGGGGTCCCCAGCCCCCACTTCCCGATGCAAGCCGTCCTGTAGCCTGCCTTCTTCAGGAGAGAGGCCACCGTGGGGTGCTGCGGCCGGAGGACGATCGGCTTGGTCGAATTCCCCCGCACGATCGTTCTCCCCATATGGCGACCGGTCATGAGAACGCTTCGCGAGGGAGCGCAAACGGTGCACCCGGCGTAGAACTGTGTAAAGCGCATGCCCTGCGCTGCCATTGCATCCAGTCGTGGTGTCTTCAGAATCTTCTGTCCAAAGCACCCGAGGTCGCCGTAGCCAAGATCATCGGCCATGATGAACACGATGTTCGGGGACCGGGACTCCCCCACCGTCCGGGCCTTGACCGGACAGACCGCGACGATGCCGGCGACGACAAGAGCAAAAGGGCTCAATCGATTCACCCGGACAATCCTTCAGTCCCTCCCGGTAATGGCAAGAAAAAGGCAAGTCCCTTCCAGGTGATGAGAATCTCCTCCGACATGGGGGCAACAGGCACCATTATCCTTCCCAGTCCCGGGAGCGCGGCATCGGGAATGTGTCTCGCCTATCAGGAACACCATGCACTGACTGGTTGCCAAATCACCAGAATCAATCAGACTTGAAGCCATCATGATACATCGCCTCACCCTCCCAGCCCTGTTCCTCGGCCTGACCGCCCTCCTGAATGCCAAGGACCTTCCAGCCGTCAGCTATGAAAAATTCGCTTCCGATTTTGTCTCGCCGCTCAGCATGATCCCTTACGGGAAGGGAGCCCAGGCCTATCTGGTAGTGGACCAGGCAGGCATTATTCACTTTCTTGACGAGAAGGGCGGCAAACCCGGCAAGGCGTTTCTCGACCTCCGCAAGTCCATCGTGACCTTGAAGAAAGGCTTTGATGAGCGCGGTTCCCTGGGAGTGGCCCTTCACCCGAAGTTTGCCTCCAACAAGAAAGTCTATCTCTACTACAGTGCCCCGCTCGCCAAGAAAGGCCGGAAGGGATTTGACCACACCGCCCACCTTTCCGAATTCAAGGTCAAGGCCGACGGGACTGCCGACCCTTCCAGTGAGAAGATCATTTTCACCGTGGACCAACCACAGTGGAACCACGATGGCGGGAACCTCGTGTTCGGGACGGACGGCTACCTCTACCTCGGTCTTGGAGATGGCGGCGCCTCAAATGACCTGGACCCCAAGGGGAAACCCGAGGGCGGACACGAAAAGGGCGGCAACGGGCAGGCGCTCAACCGTCACCTTGGCAAGATCCTGCGCTTTGATGTCGACTCGGGAGACCCTTACGCCATTCCCGACGGAAATCCGTTCAAGGGCAAGGATAGCGGACTGAAGGAAATCTATGCCTGGGGTATCCGAAACCCGTGGGGCATGACCGTCGACTCCAAGAGTGGCGACATCATCGTGGCCGACGTGGGACAGAACCGCTTCGAAGAAATCAACCTCGTCAGTGCCGGCAACTTCGGCTGGCCGCTCTATGAAGGCTATGCCTCCTTCGACCAGCAGAACCCAGCCAAACCGGCCACCCTCAAGGTTACTCCCTCGCCCAAGGACTTCGTCCATCCTGTCCTTGCCTACCCACGCCACGAAGGACTTGGAAAGGCCGCCGGCTACGGGGTCAGCGTGACCGGCGGTCACGTCTACCGCGGCAAAGCCCTTCCCGCCCTTGACGGGGTCTATCTCTTTGCCGACTGGGCCCAGAGCTGGGCTGGTAGCAAGTACGGACTCTACGGTGGTATTCGCGAAAACAAGACGACCTGGTCCATGCAGGTCCTCCCCGGGGCCAAGACGCCAGCGGGGCCGATCTCACGCATGATCGTGGGGTTCGGATATGACCACGATGGTGAGGTCTACGTCCTCACCAACACCGGCAAGGGCCCTTCCGGAAAGAACGGCGAGATCTGGAAAATCGTGCCGGGCAAGTAAATCCCGGGAAATAAACAAAGGGATCAGGAGCAGGAACCCCGGGTCCTCATCCGGGGATATCCCGGCATGCCGGTGCAGAATCTTCAGAAGGTTATTCTTTCCCCCGATATGACCGGCCGTTAGGTTGCCATCGTTTCCGTTTTCATGCAGAGCACCTTTCTTCCTCTCGCGGCCTTCGTCCTCCTTGCAGCTCTGGGATCGGACATGGTGCAGGCTGACGAAAAGTCTGACGGGACGTTTGCAGGGACCGGAACGTATTTCAGCGAAGACTTCGACTCCCTTGCCACCAAGCCCGGCCTGCTTCCGTTTCCCTCCGAACCCAACGGTGATGGGACGGACTGGCTTGACCTCCCGACCGCCCAGGCAGGCGGAACACTTGCCGGATGGACGATGACCAAAAATACCGATCACGGAAAAGGTGGGGTGGTCGAATGGTCAGGGTGGAGCTTTGCCTCCCCTTCAGCCTGGGCAGCGGCGGCCCCCGGCCAGGACCGGGACAAGTTTGCGCTCGGCACGAATGTGATCGCGGTGGCAGACAGCGACGAGTTTGACGATGTCGCGGGCGGGAGTCCGTTTGACGCAACCTTGAGCACGCCCCCGATTGATATTTCAAGAGCAACTGCCGGCAGCCTCACCCTCAAGTTTGACTCGGGATGGCGGGCTAAAGATCAGGTGGGCACCATCACAGTATCCTACGATGGAGCAGAGGCAATCGAGGTGCTTCGTTTGGACAAAAGCACGGAGAAGGCCTACAGCAAGACGGTCCGGGTGCCGTTACGCAATCCGGCCGGGGCAAAGAAGATGAAAATCTCATGGAGGAAAGTGGGTAGCAACGACTGGTGGTGGGTCATCGACAACATTGAAGTGAATGACGAACAACCCGCCACCTTCTCGGTGCAACCCCGGGTTGCCTTCCCCGCACCGGATTCTGCAACCATCTCCTGGCAGGCAGCCGCGCCCCGGGCCATTCTCTACTACGGTGAGGGGAAGGACACGACTCTCAAGGACAAGCGGGAACTGCAGGCTCAGGACGGTCGCTTTGAGGCACCCCTGACCGGGCTACGTTCGGCAACGACATACCGCTATCGCATCGCGCTCCTCAAGGACGGCAAGCGCCACATCAGCGAGATGTTCGATTTCGATACGCGTTTCAACCTCTCCCCCACTCCAGTGGTCGCTCCGGCCGACCTTCCCAACAGTGCGCACACGCTTTGCGAAGCCGCCCTCAGGGTAACCTCCGAGCAAAATGGCTATCTCCTGATCCTCGGACTCAAGGATGGGATGCTGGCCGCTGCCCTGGCCGCCAAATCACGCTTCCACATCATTGCGGCCGACTCTGATCCCGCTGTCCTTGCCTCTGTCCGCAAAACCCTTTACGCGGCGGGGATACTGGGACACCGCGTATCGGTCGTGTCCTTGGGCAATCCCGAACGCACGGCCTGGACCGACGGATTCGCCGACCTGATTCTCTCCGAGAAAAATTCCCTGCCTGTGCCCGACGAAGAATGCCTGCGCCTCCTGCGTCCCGATGGCGGAGCGCTCCTTCTTGCCTCTCCACGTAATAGCTCCGCCTTTCAAAAGACGAAAGGGCAATGGGAAAAAGCGGGTGCGCTTGCCATCTTCCGCCGCAGGGAACTTGATGGAGCACAGGACTGGACTCATCAGTATGGCACCGCCGGCAACGCAGCCTACACCGGGGAGGCTCTCGGAGATGTGAGCGCTACTTCCGGCATGGCTGTCCAGTGGATCGGGCACCCAGGCGGCGACTTCGGGATCGATCGCCAACCGCGCATGCCCGCTCCCCTTGCCGCCAAGGGCCGACTCTTCCACCAGGGCATGAATCGCCTTGTGGCCCTCAATGCCTTCAACGGGGCAGTGCTCTGGTCCTACGAAATTCCATCCCTGCGCCGCCTGAATGTGGCCCACGACTGCTCCAACTGGTGTGTCGACGACGAGCATGTCTATCTCGCCATCCGCGACCGACTCTGGATGCTCGATGCAAAGACCGGGGAACTACGTCACCCCCTTCTGCTGCCTGCCAAGGAACGTGAATCCCATGACTGGGGCTTCGTGGCACAGGAGGATGATCTCATCGTGGGGTCGGCCGTCCGGGCAAACTCAGCCTATCGCAAATTCTGGGGTGGTGAGGCCTGGTATGATAAGGTCGGTGTGGCCGTTACGCAGGTGTGCAGTGACCGCCTCTTCGGCTACCGCAAATCCACCGCCAAGGGCATCTGGGCCTACGGTCGTGGATTGATTTTGAATCCCACCCTGGCTCTTCATGACGGTAAACTCTACTTCCTTGAGAACCGATCCCTGAAACTCCCGGCCGCATCCAATTCGCGAGTCTCCGACCGCAAGCTTTGGCTCGATCTCACCGCGGTGTGCCTTGATGCCAGGACCGGCAAGGTCATCTGGGAAAAGCCCGGACCCGAACCGGTCCACCTCACCGAGAAGGTGGGATTCATCCAGGCCGCCTATGGCATTGCTACCTCTCAGGGCTACCTCGCGGTCCTCTCGGAGGGAACGGTCAACAAGAGCGGCGCCTACCAGAAAAAAGGAACCTTCCGCTGCAACAGCTACGGAGAGGGTGGAGACCTGAGATGGTCAACGGAAAGCCCATGGGGTGCCGACCACCACGGGGTTCATATAACTCATCCGGTTGTCACTGAGGATCGTCTCTACTTCGCACCGCAGATCCACGATCTCAAGACGGGGAAACCTCTCGGCAAGGGCTATGGTCCACGCCGCGGATGCTCGACCGTGGTCGCCACCAAGAACGCCCTCATGTTCCGCGTTCTTGGCGAGGGAAGCTCACCGCTGGGCCTCTGGAACAAGGATACGGGATCGGTCTCACGCTTCATGCGGCTCAGACCGAGTTGCTGGCTCAACACCATCCCCACCCAGGGCATGCTTCTTATTCCGGAGGGAGGCGCCGGATGTTCCTGTGGAGGCTGGATGGAAACGTCCATCGGACTGATTCCCCGCCGAGCAGTCAACTCCCCGCTGCCATCCCCAAGCTCCAAATAATCCTCATATGACACACCCGGCTCTCACGTCCCCAGGCAGGATCGCCCTCCGGAATAATCGGGGGTTGAATTCTCTCTGGAGCCTGTGGATCGGCATTTTGCTCCTCCCCACCACGCTCCCGGCTGAGGACTGGCCCACCTACCGCCACGACTCACGCCGCAGCGGTGTAACCGAGGAGGCCCTGACCTTTCCGCTTAAGCCAGCCTGGCAACACCGGGGTGGCACCCCGCGACAGGCCTGGAGCGGACCGGCCAAGTGGGATGCCTTCTCCGCCAACAACGGCCTCCAGTCCATGCGCAACTTTGATCCCTGCTACTTTGTCACGGTAGCGGGTGGACTGGTCTACTACGGCTCTTCCCACGACAACGCCATCCATGCCCTCGATATTGCCACCGGCAGGGAGAGCTGGGTCTACTTTGCCGAGGCACCAGTGCGCCTTCCCCCCACCATCCACGACGGCCGTGCCTTCGCCGGTTCCGATGACGGCTTTCTCTATGCCCTTGATGCCAGGGAAGGGAAACTTCTCTGGAAGGACCAGGGAGCCCCGGACGACCGTCGAATCCCCAGCAACGCCAGCATGATTTCGCTCTGGCCCGTTCGCACCGCTCCCCTCGTCTCCGACAGCAACCTCTTTTATACCGCTTCCCTCACCCCCTGGGAATCCAGTTGGCTCATCTCCCTGGACCCGGCAACAGGCAAACGACGCTTTGCCCAGGAGGTCGCCGATGTGACGTTCCAGGGTGCACTCCTCGCCACCGTGAGCACCCTCATTGCCCCGCAGGGACGTTCCGCCCCCCTCCTCTACGACATCGCAACCGGCCGACCGACGGGAGCGATCGGACACGGCGGCGGGGTCTTCTGCCTGGTCACTGAAAACAACGAACTCATCACCGGTCCCAAGTCACAGAAGGCCAAGGACAACCAACTCTTCCTCACCAATGCGAAGGGCGCCCGCATTGCCACCTTCAATGATACCACGCGAGCAGTGATTGCGGAGGGAGTGGCCTATCACCACACTCGCGGTGAACTAAAGGCTCTCGCCCTGGACACCGAAAACAAGGACCTTTCCCAGTGGAACGTGGCAGCCCCTGCACACAACGAGTTGATCGCATGTGCCAATGCTGTATTGCTCGGGCATTTAGGCGAAGTCCATGCTTACTCACGAAAGGACGGTTCCCTGCTCTGGAAAACTACCATTCCTGGACGGGGACTGGTTCACGGACTGGCCATCTCCAACCAGACTCTATTTGTTTCCGACAGCCTTGGTGGGATCCACGCCTATCGCCCCTGAGAAAACAGCCTTCCCTCAAGATGATCCGTTCCCTCTCCCTGCTCACCTCCCTGGCCATTCCTCTCTGGGCCGCCGAACCTGCCGTAACCCTGGAGAATCACATTCCCCCGGAGTCCAATACCGCCGCGGAATCGCTTCGCAAGGCATTCTCCTACGAGTCCGCCGCTCGCGCTGCCGACCATGCCGCAATGGACTGGCAGGAGTCCCACAGTTGCATCACCTGCCACACCAACGGGTTTTATCTCGTGGGACGGGCAGCCACCGGCGCCAAGGCCCCGGCCTATCTGGAGGCACGGAAATTTGCCCGGGGTTTCCTCGCCCCCCACGTCAATCCGGATGGTCCGAAGCCCAAGCGCCGAACTCCTGGCACCGAGGCAATGGTTGCTACTGCCGCCTTTCTTGCCATCAGTGACATGAAAGTTGACGGCAAGCTGGAAAAGACCACCAAGCAGGCCCTCGACTATATCTGGGGACAGCAGGCCAAATCAGGCGCGTGGGAACGATGGGCCAAGTGCAATTGGGGCCCCTACGAATCAGATGATCACTTCGGCGTGTCCCTCGTTGCCCTCGCCATGGGGGTAGCGTCCGAGGACGAATACCTTGAATCACCGGCAGCGAGGGAGGGAGACCAGCGCCT
>JAKVCR010000137.1 GCA_022448985.1 Roseibacillus sp. | reverse complement strand
GAGGGCGTAGGTCTGCAGGGTGCCCTCGGTGCGGTCGGGGTGGTAGTAGTCGCTGCGCTCGAAGCCGTAGTCGATGAAGAGGAGGAGGGCATCGTCGAAGACCCCGGCCAGTCCGTGGAAGAAGGGAAGGAGCTGGAGACCCACCTCGGTGGAGTAGCCGTCCGGTAGTCCGGAGGGGAGATTCTCGAGGTGCGTTCGGAGGGGGCCGGTGGAAATGGGGGTCTCGGTCCAGGCCAGGCGGTCATTCTCGAGGGTGACGAGGCGCTCGTTCCATTCCCCGCTCGAGAAGCGCACGAGGTGAACGGGGAGGGCGTCGAGGACTTCATTGGCGAGGATCACGCCCCGTTCAGACCGGTGGTCCGTGGGGGTGGCTACAATACCGAGGTTCGGTTCCCCGGAGGCGGCGAAGCGGGCAGCGAGGGTCTCGCGGTTGCGGGCGTTGGGTTCGCAGACGGTGTAGTGGAGGGCGCGGTGGAAGTCGGCGTCTTGTTGCCGGGCCGCCCGCAGGATATCGAGGGCGAGGGAGCCGTCCTCGGGACCTGGTTCGAGGACTGGAAGGGAGGCGGGCCGTCCGTGGGCTTCCCAAGTCTGGTGGAGGCGGAGGGCGAGAAGGCGGCCGAAGGCTTCCCCCACGCTCACGCTGGTGGCGAAATCCCCCGTGCGGCCGACGCGGGTGCGGGTGGGGTCGCTGTAGTAGCCGTAGTCTTCGTGGTAGAGGGCGAGCTCCATGAAGCGGGGAAAGGGGAGGGGACCTTCCCGTTCGATGAGGGGACGCAGGACGTGGTCCAATAGAGGAGTTGCCCCGGTCCCGGAAGAAGGGTAATTTTCCGGGACAGGGCGCTCACAGGGCCGGCTTGGATCTCCCGCTTCCATGGCGAAACAGAAAAAGAAAAACCGACGAAAGCGTCGTTTTTACAAGCGCAAACGGCTGTGGATCTTTCTCCTGCTCTGTCTGTTGGCAGGGCTGGTGGGCCTACGCGTCGCCAATGAGCGGCTTCAGCCCTACAAGGAGCAGGCTGCACAGATTGACATTTCGACCATCGATGATGTCGAGATCCCGAGCATGATCCTGGACCACAAAGGCCGGGAGATCGGACGCATGTTCGTGGAGAACCGCAGCAAGGTTTCTATCGAGGAAGTGCCGCAGAAACTGATTGATGCCCTCATCGCGCAGGAGGACCAGCGTTTCTTCAAGCACAACGGGGTAGACCAGATCGGGGTGGCCCGTGCGATCTGGCTCAACCTGAAGGCGAGGGCGGTGACCCAGGGGGCGAGTACGATCACGATGCAGCTGGCACGCAACGCGTTCGACCTCAAGTCTAGGTCGTTGGCCCTGGGACAGACCGGCATCGAGCGCAAGATCGTGGAAGCGTTCCTGGCCCTGCGCATCGAGCGGCACCTCATGGACGCGATCGCGGCCGACTATCCCGATGAGGCGCAGCGCAAGGGACGGATGAAGAAGATGGTGTTGGAATACTATCTCAACCGCATCCCCTTCGGGAACGGGTACTACGGGGTGCGCTCCGGGGCGCTGGGTTACTTCGGGAAGGAGCCCATGGCGCTCACCACCGAGGAGTGTGCCTCCCTGGTAGCCTGTGTGAAGAACCCCACCCAGATATCCCCCCTTTCCAACAAGACGAAGAACCGGAAGGCGCGCGATCATGTTCTCAAGCGGATGCTCGCCGAAAAGATGATCACGGAGTCCGAGTGGATGACGCTCTCCAGCAAGCCGGTGGTGGTGAATCCCAAGCCGCTGCGCAAGGGTAAGTCGCAACTCTACGAGATCGTGGATGACATTGCGTTGGAGAAGGTGGGGATCGAGGCGATGTCGCGAGGGGGGTTCCGGATTTACACTACAATTGATCGTGACGTCCAGAACCGGGCCGAGCGAAGCTTGCAGGAACACCTTGCGCGGATTGAGGCCCAGGCGGAATACAGCCACCCGAAGCACAGCGAGTTCAAGCCGGCCCCGGGGAAGGTGCCCGCCTACCTGCAGGGTGCGGCGCTCATGGTCGACCCGGACACGGGCAATGTGCTGGCTTACGTGGGAGGACGGGACTACGCGCATTCGCAGTATGATTTCATCGAGTTGGGCCGGCGACCGTTCGGGACCGCGTACCTGCCCGTTGTCTATGCCGCGGCCCTGGAATCCGGCCGCCACCCCTGCACCACGGTGCGGGACGAGGCGATGGATGCCCGGGCGGTCGCGGTGGGTGCGCAGGAAGGGATCCTGGGCGAGTGGGGGATGGAGGTTCGCAATCCGGAATATGAGGGCCGGATTTCGAGCAAGCGCGCGTTGTCCACTTCCAAGCTGGCGGCCACCGTGCGACTGGGGCGTGAACTGGGACTGGAAGAGGTGGCCGCACGGGCCCGGGCCTTCGGCCTGCCAGTGGGCGGGGGAGAGCTACTTACCCGGATGTTGCTCGGCCACGACTCCGTCTCGCTCAAGGAGGCGGTGGGGGCTTACTCCGCTATTTCCCGCAAGGGAAACCTGCCGGGCGATCTGCGCTATATCGAGAGGATCGAGGATGCGGACGGGGAAGTGGTCTACCAGGCTCCCGCCCCCGGGAAGCCCGATGCCGATCCCGCCTGTGATGAGATTACCGCCTATCAGGTTCACGACATGCTGCGCGATTCGCTGGTAAATGGTAATCTGGCCGCGGAAGCCGCCACCCTCAAGCAGCAGCCCTTTCCCGGGGCGATCAAGACGGGAACCACCCATGAGTTCGCCGATGGCTGGTGCGTTGGCTACAACGGGAACGTGACCCTTGGGGTGTGGGTTGGTTTTCACCAGGGCAAGGAAGCGATTTATGAGAATGCCTTTGGACGGCACCTGGCTTTCTACACCTGGGCGGAGATGATGAATGCGGCGGAGGACAGCTATCCCGGGGCGGAGATTGAGCCGCCCGAGGGCCTCTCGCTGGCCAAGGTGTGCAGCGAATCGGGATTGCTGGCCACGCGCTATTGTTATGAGTCGGTGGAAGACCCGGTGAAGGGCAGGAGCTTTCGTTACACCGGTTATACCGACTTGTTGCGGGCTAACCGCAGGAAGCTCGGGCTGTGCGATACTCATGGGAAAGGAGGAATTGGAACCAACGAAGTCCTGGAACGGTATGGGCCACTCGCGGTGGAATCCGGTGACCAGCAGTTCCTTCCCGTGGCACCCATCCTGCCCCAGACCAGCGGGCTGTTGGGCGAGGATCCCTACAACGCGGAACTGGTCAATCTGGAGGACGCCGCCGGAGAGCTCAGCATCTTCGTGAGGGGGCCGGGCCTTTTGCTGGAGACTGAAATCCGGGGTGACAGTGATGGAGGGGTGCCTCTGCATCGTCCCCGGAAGATCGAGATCAAAACAGATTGAGCAGGTTCACGGAGGGAAGTAGCGTGTCAGAGCAATGGAGGACGATCTAGATGCGGCTCAGACCGGGTGGCTTGGATATTCCTGTCCAAAGTGCCACACGCTCTTTCGTGTAACGGCTGCGCTCCGCGGAAGAGAGGTGGAGTGTCCCAATTGTGCGAGGGTGGCGCGTATTCCGGCGCTGGGAGCATCGCGAGGGGAGCAGGCTCGAGTTGCAGCCGCAGTTGCGAGCGGGGACTCTGAAGAAGAGACTCCGATGAAGCAGTTTCGCAGGATGGAAAAAATGGAGGAAGGGAAGGAGGCCTCTTCCGAGGGGAAGCGTGTCCGTCGCAGGGTCGTCAAGGAGACAGAGGGTCCTGAAGAATTTGACTGGGATTCGGAAGAGGGGGACGGCTCCCCTGTCCGTGGGGCGCCCCTGGGGTCCCTCCGTCCCATCTTTTTCGGGAGCTTGGCGGTCCTGATTCTGATGATGGGGGTGGTGACTTACGTTCTGCTTGATCCGGATCGCCAAGCTCCCGAAAAGGACGGGGGGCGGGGGCCGCGGATGATGTTCGAGCTCCCCGCGCGTGAAGAAACGCTTGATCTTATTGAGGAGGCAGAGATTACAAACCTGGAGACGGAGGTGGGCAAGCTCGAGGCTCTGGTGAAGAAGTTTCTGGCCGCAAAAACCGTGGAAGAGGTTCTTGCCGCTACTCGCCGGGACCCAGTCCTGGAACAGAAGATCAGGGACTATTACCGGTCGCACCGGTTATCGCCTGTCATCCCGAAGGTAGTGGCGCCTAATGGCCGCATTCTGAGGAACCGCGGTCTCTGGGCAGTTGATGTCCTGCTCCCCGATCACAGTGTGAAACCGATCGCGGCCGAGCGCATGGATGATGGCTATGTCATCGACTGGGAAAGCTGGGTAGGCTACTCCGAGATACCCTGGGGAGAGGTGCGGAAGATCCGCCCCAAGGAGCCCACCCTTTTCCGAGTGCTCTGCGCGCCGATCCAGTATTACAATTTCGGGTTCGCTGACGATCGCAAGTGGCGTTCGTATCGATTGCAGTCACCGGACCGCAAACATACACTCTACGGGTATGTTGAACGGCTCTCCATCCAGGAAAGCATGTTGACCCGGCATGATGTGAAATCAGATCAATCGCTTGCCTACATCCTGCGAATCCGCTTTGCCGATGATTCAGGTCCCGACCAGGTCATTATCGAAGAGGTCGTTGACTCCGGCTGGGTGAGGACGGCCTCTGCCGAGTCCACTCCGGTCCAGGTATTGGAGTAACAGCACCGCATTTCGCATCCTCATCTTTCAAATCGTAAATCCTGCTGCCAACCCGTGGAATTTCTTGACCTAGCCGCCATCCTGCTCGTTCTCGCCGCAGTTTTCGGGTATCTCAACCTGAAATTCTTCAAGCTGCCCACCACGATCGGGATCATGCTGATCGGCTTGCTCGCAAGCGTGGCGCTGCTGGTTGTGCAGGATGCCCTGCCCGTGGTTCCCGAGGCTGCAGCCCGATTTGTGGGATCAATCGATTTCAACAAGACCCTGATGGAGGGAATGCTGAGTTTCCTGCTCTTCGCAGGGGCCCTCCATGTCAACCTCGGCAACCTGCTGGACCAGAAGAGGCTGATTGCGATCATGGCCAGCTTCGGAGTGGTGTTCTCGACCTTCGTGATTGGAGGAGCGACCTGGCTGCTTTTTCCGCTTTTCGGCTTCGAAGTTCCCTTCCTGTGGTGCCTTGTTTTCGGGGCTCTCATTTCGCCGACCGATCCGGTGGCGGTCCTGAGCATCCTTAAAACCGCGGGGGCTCCAAAGTCCCTCGAGACGAAAATCACGGGGGAATCGCTCTTTAACGACGGGGTGGGGGTGGTGGTCTATCTCGCGGTTCTGGG
>JAKVCR010000136.1 GCA_022448985.1 Roseibacillus sp. | reverse complement strand
ACATTCATCCCCTCCACGGGGGCCATCTCGACCTGGCGGCGCTGGATAACAATGTCTGATTTTACTTGGGGGACATAGCGGAGATCCTCGGGAACCATGTCCACTTCACGAGGTGCTCTGAGTTCGGACATTATTTATTTTTAAGTTGCGATTTTTTTTTCAGCCGAAAAAAACAAATGAATCAGTTCGCCATCGAAGCGCTCCCGGGAACAAAGGAAGCGTCCATCCGGCTCAACCCGGCACTCCCTGGAATCCCACATACGATTCTCTTCTGCGGCCGAACCCGAAGCGGCAAGACGACCACGGCGATCCAAATGTACTCCTCCAAAAAGTTCCCCTTCAAGGCGGCCTTCGGCAACGGGAAGCGAGTCTGGCTGCTCTCCCCGACCCACCACGTCCAGGAGGACCTCTGGGACCGGCTCAACATCCCGCGCCACCACCGGTTTAACGACTACGACGAGAACGTCCTCCAGCAGGTCATTAAGCGAGCTGAGGCCGACACGGCGAGACCGCGCATGCCCCGGCTCATCATCATGGACGACGTGGTTGCGTCCCTCCCCCAGCGCCGACAGAACAACCTGATCCGCATCCTGGTCTACGGGCGCCACCTGAACATCTCGTGCAACTGTCTCGTGCAGCGGTGGTCGTCGGGGCTGAGCCACACCTCCAAGACAAACTTCACCTCCTACTTCGTCTGGCCTCAGAACCGCGCCGAGGAGGACTCGATATACAAACAGGTGGCCGGGGACATCCCCCGGGAGCTCTTCCGGCGCATGTGTAAGACCGCGTGGCACTCCAAGTACGCCTTTTTGAACATCGACGCCACCCAGGACGAACTCGACGGGAAGTACGGCGTGTCCTTTCTCAAAAAATTCCGCGTCTTAAGAAATGACAGTGAAAGCTTCGCCGAAAGGGAACCCGAAGAGGAACAAGGGTGGACGCCCAAGGAAGGACGGAAAAAGCACAAGTGGCAGCACAAGTACAACATGGAAACGCATCTCCCGGCCGGAAAGTACGCACCATTACGAAATAAGCTCACGGGGTCAGGTGCGGCGGCGTTTGAAGTCGGGCGAATTCTATAACCTCAAGGCGTGGGTCACCGGGGGGCCCTACGCGGCGGTCTACCTCACCGGGATCAAGGGGGCCACTCGGAACCGCAAGAAGGTCTACGTCCACCGGCTGGTTGCTGACCACTTCCTCGGGGCCTCGAAGAAGCCCAACAAGGTAGTCCACCACGAGGTCGGGCCCCACTCCAACACCAAGGACTCGCTGAAGTGGGTCACCCCCTCGGAGAACTCCAAGGCCCGGAAGTTCTTCACCGACGACGGTAAACGAAAATCAAAACGGGTCAAGAAATCCTCAAAAGTCGACAGCCGTGCCCCCACCCCGATTCAAAACCCTATTAACGCGGAAACCAAGGCGAAGAAGCCGGTTTTAAAGAAAACGAAAAAGGCCTTGCCGAAACCGAAGGGTCAGTTACCTTCTGATCCCGAAGAATTCTACCCGGAAGAGACCCTGGCGGAGAAGATCAATTTCCTCCTCAACAAATGGCCGCCGTTCAGAGACGCCTGGAAGAAAGCAAAGGGGGTCAACAAATCAAACATCAAAAAGAAGTTTCGCGAAGCAACTGGGAAATCATTGAAACTTGGGGATTCTCCTTACTCTTGGAACGCTCGGTTGCTTTCTGCTTTGCACGCGATCGAGCGGCGGCTAGAGTCTTGAGACACGTCCAGTGGGCCCGTGCGAATTCGATCATCGGCGGGTTTTTGCATTCCTTCGTCTTCTCCTCCTCCTCCTCCTCTGGGTAGACGAACTTGATTGCATCTCTAAGCTCTTCATCCGTGAGCCCTTCGGTAACACGTTTGTGGTTGTGTCTCGGGACGACGTAGAGCTTATACCACAAGCTGGACGGGAGATTGTAGTTCCGCTGGTCACAACGCCTTCTCCATTCACCAAAGTCCAACCACCGCTTCGACACGTACTCGGTCCTAATCCAGTGTTCCATCGTGGAGTTTTTGTTTCCTGGGAGTGAAATAAATTGATCATGGGTTCGCAAATTAATCGAGCAGACTGGACGAAGGAGAGGATTGCTGCTTTTCGGAGGTACCTTGGGGGAGACCAGGGAGCCCAGTACCACGGCCGCAAGCGGAACGGCGAGCCCTACAAAAAGGCCCTGAAGGTTTCAACGCTGATGGAGTACTACAAGGGGTGGACGTTCTCCTTCCGCAACGGGAAGGTCTACGCCTAGGGAAACAACCAGCCCCCCCGGGCAATCCTGACGGACGACCAGGTGAGAGCAAAGGCCCTGGCGCTCTACCGGTCCAAGGAGGTGGGGCTGGGGAAGGCGCCGTCGATCTACCAGTACATGAACCGAAAGTACATCAACGTCAGCTACAAGAAGGTCGAGGCTGCAATCAAGGGGACCGCGGCGTACCAGAAGTTCCAGGCCCGCCACGTCACAAAGCCGAAAGCACGCAAGATCATCATTGCGCGGGAGCCCGGAGCGGAGATTGATTGCGATCTCATGTTTTTCACGACGGACTATTTCGCCCCCAGTCGCAACGAGGGTTTCGGTGGACTGCTGGTCGTGGTGGACCGGTTCAGTGGGTACATCGCCGTCGAGCCCTTCAAGCACGGCCAAAAGGGCCACACTGCGGACGTCATCGCAGCAAAGACCGCCCGGATTTTGCAGTCCGGCAGCTTCCCGACAAAGCAGGGGGGGACCATCTTCCACGACAACGGTTCCGAGTTTAGCGGGATCTTCCCGGAGCAGATGCGCCAGCTCGGGTACAACAACGTCGTCATCTCGCTGGCCGCGGGTGCACCGAGCCCCCACGCAGAGCGGGCCGTGGGGATCATCCGGAAACTCATCAACACGAAGCTCACCAGTGCAGGTCAAGAGCCACGACGAGACAAACGGGGGCGCTGGTGGCCCATGGCGAGGACCCTGGTGAAGTCCTACAACTCCCTCCCGCAGACCGACGCCCGGGCCCCCTACACCCCGAAAGAGCTGACCCGGATGAATGCACAGCAGCGGGCCCAGGTGGTGAAAGCAATGATCAAGGCGGGGATGAAGCGGGTTGCGAACCAGCCCAGCCGTACGGACCCCAACACGGGAGCCATGGTGACCAAGGTGTTGGAGATCCTCAAGGTGGGCGACGAGGTGCGGTACGCCGTGGAGAACGTCCGGAAGGCGGGAGGCGACCGCCGGGACCGCCCCAAGCAGCGCTGGTCGGACACCGTCCACCGGGTGGTCAGAGTTGTAAAAAGGAAACTGGGGTTTGCGTCCTACGTATTAAGTGGACTCCCCAGCCGTAGGTTTGAGAGAGAGGATCTGCAAGGGCCCATCGTTTAAAGACCCAAAATCCCTCCCCGTGGCCAAAGCGGTAGTTGAGGGCGGCCGCGGCGATGTTCCCCAGGGAGTAGATGGTGCGGTAGCTCAGGAAGCTCGCGATGACCACTTTGATGTCCCGGGGGGCGTTCCCGATGACCGTCTTTAGAAAGTGGCCTGTGCTCTGTGTGTGGCGTCGGTAGTGGGATTTGTTGTGAGAGCAAAAGCCACAGGTGGTGCACTCGAATCGTTTGCTGTTCTCGTGTTTCCAGATCAACCGGGCGCACATCACCATCGTTTTCGTTTGAGTTTCATGCACAAAGAAATCATGGCCGCCTTGCTGCGTGGGATCCCGCCCTCAGGGAACCCCGATTTGATCAACAGCGCCTTCTTTTTCTCGCGGATGAATTTGCGGAGCTCGGCGGCGGACATCTTGGCGTAGGCGCTGCGCCGGGTGGGTGCTTTCTTTTTTTTTTTCGCGGTCTTGGTCTCCTGGACGACGGGCTTGACGGCCTCGGCGACGTCCTTTTGAAACTCCTTGCGCCCGTACCCCTTTTTGTACTTCTTGTCTTCCTTGTCCTCCTCCTGGTAGTTCATTTGTAATCTCAATAAGAAACAAAAATGGGTTTATTTGACGCGCCGCTTGCGACCCTTGCGAAGTTTCTTCTTCACCACCTTCTTTTTCGCCTCATTCGGCTTGGACTTACCGAAGCCGCCGTAGATTGGTTCGTTCGCCAGGGTTCTCTTTGGCATAACCAGCTCTTTGCAGCGTGTTGGCTTCTTTTTCATCTTTGCCTTTCCGCGCAGCCGGAAGGTCCCCTTCATCGTCTCGGCGGGCTGGTGGGGTTCGGCTTTCCCTGGGGTCAGCAATGGAGAGTCCTGGGGTAACATGAAGCCCTGGCCGAAGCCGGTGAGTTGCTGGTAGGAGTCACCCGGGCGGGTGAGGTTGAACGATGGGCCCTCGTTGATTGACCACGACATTTTTATTCTCTTGTGACAAAATTAAATGAGCTTCTGGTCTTCACTGGGCGCGAACGCGGTGCTGGCGGCGGCCTACGTGGCCTACCAGTTGGTGAACAGATGTTTGCATTCCAAGTGCAGGTATAACAAGGAGGGTGGGCTGGATTTCGACCTGGGCGAGCCCATGGATGCAGCGACGGACATGGAAAAGATTGCAGAGTTGATTAGACAGCGGAGCGAGCACCACAAAAAGGTCAGTGATGAGCGTACCGCATCACCAGTTTGAACTTGTTGTCCTTCTCCTCCACCATATTTTTGAGCCAGTCCTTCGCCTCCTTCTCGTCGGTGATCTTCCAAGTCCCCTTAAACTTTGCGTTCCTCTCGGCGCAGTTGTGCTCCGCGAGAAACTCGCCGAGCTTGTGGTACATGCGGTGCTGGGCCCCTCCCCACGGGATGTCGATCTTCATCTGGGCGGAGTTGAGCAGCTTGTCCAGGTACAGGTAGTGGTCGGGGTCCGGGAGCCGCTTGTTTCGCGTCTTGAAGTTCATCGCGCCGTTGGTGCACAGGTCTTTCGCCATTGTCTCGCACATCGCCTTCCTCGCCCGACAGAAGATGTCCACGCAGTCGTGGTTGTCCTGCCAGCCGATCGGGAGCTTGAGCATAATGTTTTGATTAGTGAAAGCGCGATTTGTCTTTAAAGGTTTTTCTCTTGGTTTGAATCAAAAAATGCCAAAGAATGCAAAGCACGCGTGGTATGTGGACGAGTTTAAGAAGCGCTTGTGTGACTCTGACCGGTGTCCCTCGATGTCCTCTCTGCGCGCTTACGCCTACTCGATGTTGTGGCTGGAGGCCCGGATGGATTTTCCCGAGGCGGGGGGTGTTCCAAAGCCTGAGGATGTGCTGGAGTACCAGGAGAACGCCAAGGTCACCGCCGTCCGCCGCGCTTCTGTCTACACCGCCCTCAAGAAATGGCACGGGTGTCACAACGAGAAGGGCTGCAGCGACAAGTACTCCAAGCCCCTCATCCGGGCGAAGCACGGCGTCGACGACCAGTACCGCAACCAGAAGCGCACCGCGAAGCAGGAGCGAAACTGGGTGGAGTACCCCAAACTCAAGGCGTTCGCCAACCAGCTGCGAGACGAGGTGTTGCAGTTCGATAAGCACCACTTCTGGACACGGGAGCAGTTCGTCAAGGCCCAGCTGTGCTTTATCCTCCAGTTCCACCTGCGGTTCCCCATCCGCCGGGACCTCGCGACTGTCAAGTGGTCCACCCGGGCGGACAAGCAGTGGGGGGTGAAGGACAACTACATCGACAACAAGCGGAAAATGGTAATCCTCAACTGCCACAAGACGTGCCGCCACAGCGGGCCCAAGGAGATCCCCCTGAACCGCCTCCTCTGGCGTCTCTGGGGGATGCTGAGGATCCAGCACAAAAAGCGCGGCTGGGAGAAGATGGGCCACGTGTTGTTGAGCTACTACTACAAACCGATGACCCCCAACGGCTACTCCCAGTGGCTCCAGCGCGAAATGAAGCGGTGTCCGGGGTGCGAAAAGAAAGCAATCGGCTGTATGATCATCCGCCACTGCTGCATCACCCACAAGCGCCGACACGAGATGACCGACCACGAGAAGCAAACCTTTGCTGACAAGTGCATGCACAGCACCGCGCGGAACAATCTCTACCGGACTCACAAATCCACTCCCTCCCAGGTTGTCTGAGTTTTTTATACTTTCTTTTATTTCTCTCTTTTTTTTTTTTTTATTAAGTGAAAGAAAAGAGGATATAAGAAAAAGAAGAAAAGGTGCTCGAGCCCACAGTGTCATTTTTCAGATTTCAATTTTTCTTGCGCTCGGTGTGATTTTGTGTGAATTTTCGTTGGGATTAAATCTCGGTGGCCCTTCTTCGCATGAAGCTTGCAAACTCTTTGAAGTCGATGGAGCCTCCCTTGTCCTTGTCGAACAGCTTCAGGATCCCGGTGGGGGTCGTGTTAAACCGCCTCGCGACTGACCGGAGTTCCTTTCCGGTAAGCCGTCCGCTCTTGTCCTTGTCCAGCCTTCGGAACAGCGTGCGCAGGGTGTCAAGGAGCCGCGTCGTCGTCGTCTGTTTCTGCGGTGCAGTCAACACGGCTGTGGACCTCTCCGTGCGTTTCTTTTTCTTTTTCTTTTTCTTGTATTCTACTTTGGAGCCTGTGCGGCGCTTCATCGCTGGTTTTGCTTTCACTTTCGGTCGTGGTTTCGGTTTGGGTTTCGGTGGGGGGTCCACTTCAGGTGGGGGAACCGGTTTGGGTTTCGCCTTGGGTTTCTCCTCCTCCTTGGGTTTGGGTTTCGCCTTGGGGGTTGGTCTTCTTCTTTTTTTCCTCTTCTTTTTCCTCTTTGGTGCTGGTGCTGGTGCTGGTGGGCCGGGTGTGGGCCCGGGGGGTGGAGGGGTCTCCTTCTGTCCCTTGTTTCGTTTGAACAGCTTCTTCAACCCCCACACTGTGAACGCACTCCCCGAGGCGACCGCGAAGACGTTGCGCATCAGATCGGGCTGGCTCCGGTTCATCCACTCGTTGATCATGTCCCAGACCATCTCGTGGTGTAAGGGCTGAGTGTTGTCGGAGTCGATGATGGGCTGCATCACCGCCCTCGCCGCCTGCTCGTCGAGCCAGATCATCTTGTAGACATAGGAGAGCCAGGAGCCGAGCTCGTTCCCCTGGACCGTCAGCGGGACGGTGAGCTCACCCCTCAGCACCGGGTTGGCCGCGAGGAACTCCGCTGCGAATTGTCGTTGGTTGTTGGTCATCTGGGCCCTCACCGCGGCAGCCTCTCCGAAGTCCCCGTACCACGCGTTCCGGTTGGGGATGGTTTGCAGGTTGATGAGGTACTGGGTGATCCCGCCGATGGTAAAGGCCAGCGCTAGGTCCGCGTCGACGTCATCCAGCCGTGCGATGCTGTCCTTCTGCGCCTGGGTGAGGTCCGGACGGTCGAGGCCGAGCAAAAAGTCGCCGAACTTCTTCCCACCAATGGTGAGCCCCACGCGCGCTGCTATTTCCCCGGTGACGGCCCCCGAGACCGCCCCTGGTGGCCCCGACACTACACCTCCTGAGATCCCACCGTAGTACCTCCCGATGTTCGCCGCGATTTCACCGAAAGCCAGGTCCATGCCGCTCGCTAAGACACTGGAAGCGATTTCGGGGACCATCTGGGTTCCCCGCTCCACGAGCTTCTTGTTAACCCTCAGGGAGGGGTCATCGTAGCCCTCGGGTAGCCGCCCCCAGGGTTGCTCCTCTGCAGGTGGGTCCGGGATCTTCTTCTTCTTCTTTTTTTTCGGTTTCTCCGCCGTGGCACTGGCGTCCATCATCAGGTTGACCACCTTGTCGGTGTCGGAGTCCTTGAAGTAGTTGTAGGCCAGCCCCCCCATCCCCATCCCGATGAAGATTGGGCCGAGAATGGTAGCAGCCGTCACAGCCCCAGTTGTCGCAGTGATCCCACCGGCTGTTGCTAACCCAGCTGTTCCCCCGCCCATCACCCAGTTCGCGTCCAGCATTCCAATCTGCTCCGCAGCCTCGAACCCGATCTCCTTGATCGTCGTCAGCCACGTGGTGAACTGCGTGTCGCTCATTTTGCTGAACTGATCGTCCACCTCCTTCAGGCGCTCCAGGGTGTTCTCCACCACGGGGGGGGGCGGCAGGGCAAACTTCTTGCGGTACTCGATCTCCTTCTGCTGGCGCGCGATCTCGGCCTGCCCCGACTCGTACCGTCTGCGGTCCTCGGGGGTCTGCAACAACGGAAGATTGGGGTCGAAAAAGTAGTAATTGGTTCCTGTCGCCCCGGCGAACGCCCCCATGGCCGCCGCAGCTCCCCCCAGACCGTGTCCAGCCCACTCCCGGGCCTCCTCGGGTAGGTTGTTCGCCAGGAAGCTGTTGATCATCTGGGTGATGGCTGCGGACACGTCCAGCTGCACGGGTGCAAGCTCGGGCTCCTGCACCTGCGCCAGGGGTCCGATGTTCGCCCCACCTCCGGCCATCCGCATCAGGTTGTCCAGCAGACTCCGCGCCGCCCCCGCGACGTCCGCCCCACGGGCGTTGATCTGCGACGGGTCCCCGTATTGCAGCGGTTCCCCGGCCTCCAGCAGCGAGATGATGTTGCGGTAGAGCCCCTGAGCCGCCTCCTCCGAGACGATCGCCAGGTTCCCAAGCAGATCGGTGAGCCGGACGTTGTTGTCTGCACCGCCTCCACCCACGAGACGGTCGAAGATGAACCCCCGGCCCGACTGTCTCGCCTCGACGTTCATCTGTGCGATGCGGTTGATGAGGTCCTGGGAGACCTCAGAAATCCCCAGCCCTGCTCGGGGGCGGATCACGTTGGGGAAAGGGGCGTTCCCGGCGTTCCGCACAACGGCGGGGTTGGCGAGGTCAGCAACTTTCCAGAGAAAGTAGGACATCGCGGCGGACAGCGTGGTGTCGATGACAAAGTTGGCCGACTTTTTTGCGATCTTCCCCCACGCGTTGATTCCCTCGATGATGGGGTCGCTCCACCGGGGTGCGAAAATGTTCTCCTGGACTTTGGGGTCCTCGACAAACTCTTTTCGCTCCAACTTGTTGCGCTTGATGTAGTCAAGAATGGCCGGGTAGAAGACCCGATCCACAGGGTCCAGCAGCAACTTCTTTTTCCCGTCCGTGGGGTCCGTGTAGACGAACTGCAACTCTTTTGATTTCCACGTCGAGGGCCATTTGTCTTCCGCCGTGTATCTTCCCTTCGGATCCACGTACACTGAAACTTCTTTGAAAATTTGATCCAAGATTTTTGGGTCGTCGATGGAGTAGAGGGCCATCATGACGCGGTCGTATAAAACAGAGTCATAATTCTCCGCCTCATACCCCCGAGTTTGCTTTCCAAAAACGTCGAAAATGTTCCCCATGGCCCGGATGGATTGCAAAATCTGTCTCTTCTTTCCCTTGAATTTGAATTTACTTTGTTTTTGGAAAATAATGTCGCCTTGGATCTCCGGCGACAACGGTTTCCCCATCCAGGCCTGCGTCGGCGACCACTTTGACATAAATTCGTCCGTCTCCAAGTTCTCATTTATGGCCCAGTGGAAGTATTTGTCGTGCTCCGGTGGGGTTACCCACTGGTACGCGATGAATTCCTCCCCCTCCCCCAGCCCCGATTTCCCGCCATATTGCACCAGCACCGGGACGTAGCCGTACCGCTTGTCGTACTTCGGGGTGGCCTTGTCGGGTTTCTTCGCCGGTTTGATCGTGGTGGGGGTTATGGAGAGCAACTCCTCGATGGTGCGGGGCTCCTTCTTCCCGGTGAAAACCTCCTTGATCTTGCGTTGGACGTTCTCCGCGAAGGTGGCCTCGATGGGGGCCGCCGGGGGGTCCTGCACGGTCCGCATGAACTGCTCCGGGTTTCGCGGAGAGTAGTAGATGTCCTGCAGCGGCTTCGTGACCTCGAGCGAGTGGCCGACCGCGGGTCCCCAGCGCATCGGGTGAACCAGCTTCATCGCCTCGTACTTGTCCAGAGTGGCGTTCAGGGCCGGGTTGTCGAGGTACCCCAGCACGAAAGCGCGGTCGTCTGTGTAAAGATAATGATTCGGGTCAATCATGTCGAACTCCGTCCCAACCAGAAGCACCTTTTTGTTCCGTTTCAGGAATTTCTTGAAGTACTTTTGCTGGATCCGTCCGTTGGCCATCGGCGTGTTGAACAGGGAGGCCCAGGTGATGGACTGGTTGCGCCCGGGGTTGGACCGCATGTAGTGCAACAGCATCGTGCACCCCGTCGAGTGACCCGCGACCTTTCTGTGGCGGTAGTGTGCGTACTTCTCAAGAAACTTGTCCAGGGCCGCCTCCGTCTGCTGGTAGCGCGGCGACTTCATTAGGGCGTCGTGGGTGTAGGTGCCGAGCTGGAACAGACGCATCGCCTCGTCAATCTCCTGCTGCTTGCTCGCCCCGGTTTTCCCCATGGTGACAGCCTCATGGGCTCGGTTCCCCGCGACCCCCATCCACGCGACCTGGGACTTGGGGTCATGGTAGACCACAATGGACCACCCGTCGAACAGGGGGTCCCGGATGAATTCGTTGATCTCGGCCGGCCTCCTGACGGAGGTGTGCAATCCGTGATCAGTTGTGGTCGACGCGTACCACGCAATGTGGTGGCCGTTGGTGACGTTGCGCTCGAACTTGAGCCGGAGGTCGTCGAAGGTGACCAGGTCGAGCTCCTGCTGCTTCTTCTTCCCACCAAAAAGGTCCTTCAGCTTCCTCCCACCACGCCCGAGCCCCAGCTCCTCCATTTTGCGGTTGATGGTCTTCTCCTTTGCGGCGTACATTAACCCGGCGGCCACCCCACCGGCCATGAGACTCCAGTTTGGCTCAAACCCGGCCCCAGGACCACCCCCGTCGGGGTCAGGTTCTCCCCCTCCCCCTCCTCCTCCCCCACCCGGAGGGGGATCGTCGGGGTCATCGGGGTCCTCGGGGAAGTTGTCCTCCATGCTGTCAAGCTCCCGGTTGATGCGCTCATCGGCGTCCAGGTCAAAGCGCACTCTTCTGTTACTCGGCGCGGGGCCCGGGTTCTGTCGGCGTTTGTCGATTTCCGCTGCAAGCAGCTGGTCCTCCTGGGAGGCGTAGACGTGTGCATCGCGGGGCTTCCGGAAGGCGTTGAGGTACTCCCCCCGGGCCCCCATCGCGCGCGCCTTTTCGTAATTACTAACAGTCCCCGAAACGCTCCCGTCGGGGATGATTTTGGAGGCCTCGAGGACGTCGACAGTCTCCTTGGAGAGCTCCCGTCGGGAGATTTTGAGCAGATTGGAAAAGACCTGGTTTTTCCCGACGTCGATGGAAAGCTTTCCGTCCTTCTCCAGCTGTTTCATGTCCTTCAACGCGTGACGAGCCATCCACGTCACTCCGTCAGCAAACGGCATAGAGGTGCGGAACATGTCCACCTGGGCCTCGTCAAGGTCGAGCGACTGGCCGACGACGTTCCAGACGTCCTCGTTCCCCTCACCGCTCAAATTGAGCACCTGGTACCCCAACGCGAGCGCGTGTCGTTGCTCATCGGTGATCGTCTCGTCCGTGAGCCACGTCCCGATCTGGTTGGTCCACAAGGCAAAGTCGTAGAGCTTCACGATGTTCTTCGCAGCCTCGAAGACGATGTCCGTCGTGATGTCCGTGATCACTTTGCGGCGCTTCGTTCGAGCAATCTTCCGCAGAGAGTTTGCGGTCTTCTTCATCGTCGCCTCAAAGTGCTGGTGGCGCGACGGGACGACGCCGTGGTACTTCTCCAGGTCCGAGATCCGTCGGAGCAGCCCCATGGGTTCGCCGTACCAGTTGGTGAGGTCCAGCTCCGCCTCGCGGGGTTCCGTCAGGGTGACGAGCTCTCCACTCGCGCGGTCAAAGTACATGTTCTTGGGGAGGTAGTTGTACATCTTGGTCGCCTTGCGCTGCTTCTTCAGGTTAAAGAGGTCGTACTGGGACTGCAGCAGCTTCCCGCCGAGCCCCAACGCAAACCCGAGGTCGAGTCTTCCGGCCATTGTCGCAACGGTCCCCATGCTCTAGGTGATTTTCTCAAACCGCTCGTTTCGGAAGACCACGTCGATGTAGTGGCGCACCTTGGGGTGGTGCTTCAGCCGCTCCCGCTCTGCCTTGAATTGTAATCGGTGGAGTTCCATTGAGAAATCCCGCACCGCGTGGACGTAGTCGTGGTAGTGCTTGAAGTCCTGCCGTCGGGGAACCAGCAGGGGGTACTCCGCCTCGGCCTCCATGAATCGGATGTCAAGCCCTTGGGTGATGTGGCCGGGGTTGCGCAGCTGGCGCTCCCAGTTGTACCGGGCCCACCGCTGTTGCATCGGAGACATGTTGACCATCTCGTAGGGCATCATGTTCATCGCGGCGAACTCCACCCCCGGGGGGATGTCCGTCTGGGGCCCAGAGGGCTCGTGCTGGAGGGAGGAGTGGGGGTTAAAGGAGGTGTGGGAGGCCAACGCTGCTGGAAAACGGTGGACGTGGGGAACCTGTTGTGGCTCCACGACGCGCAGAGCTCGATCCATTTTATTCTTCGGAGACAAATAAAAGATGACTGAGCCACCACGTGATCACCACCGTGTCGGCGAAGACGAGGGTAGAAAAGGACGGGACCGTGGTCGTGACCGTGACCGAACACGCCGCAGCAGGCGCTCCCGGTCCCGATCCCGATCCCGACTTAGACCCCCACCTCGTCGACAAGCGCCAGAACCACCGCCAGAACCACGCCGACCAGAACCACGCCAACCAGAACCACGCCGACAAGTGTTGCCCCGGGCGCCCCCCGCACCACGACCATAGCCCCTCATGTATTTGCCCGAGTACAGAGCCCTCCCCGCGAGACGCCGGGAAATCTACGAGACTAATTTTTTCAACGATGTGCAAGCAGCTCCCTGTGGGGTGATCCGCCGCGCCGACGGGAAGTATGCAGTCTGGGTCACGTCGAGCGAGACTAACATCCCGCTCTATCTGGAGAACGACAATTACCTGAACGACGACCTTAACCACCGCGACATCCTAACATTCGATCGTTTCGACGACGCGCTGAGGGCCCACGTGAGCTACCAGTTTCCCGGTCGGCTCTCGAAAAAAAAAGAAAACATATTGTTCAATTTGAACCCAAATCGGCGCCGGGGAACCTCGAGAGTCCCGAGGCCAGCCTGGCACAGAGTGGCCCGCAGAGAAGCTATTCGGTACAACATCGACAACAACCCGACTGTGGACATCGAAGCGAGGAGAGTTGGGAGCGGTTGGGAGTGGATCATCCCTCTCCCCGGTTCACCCGGGTTTTACCTCACAGACACCCCGGGACATTACGACAAGCCGGGAAAGACTCCGGCGCGAAGGTTCAGAGACTACAGAGACGCGGAGATCGTGCGGCTTACGGAGATCATCGTGTACCGGAGGAGTGTCGGCAGGCAAACTCAAACATTCGAGGCCAAACTGGCGGCCTTGGAGGCAGCGCGGAGAACAGAACGTGGGGAGCCAGATCCCACCGAAGCGATAGACCAGCGCGCCAACGTTGGTATACGCGATGCGGCCCGAAACGTGAATTACGATGAGCGATCGGACGTGGACTCGGACAGGGAATCCAACCGCCCTGGGGTGCCGGACCCCATGGCGTCCTCCCCCATTGATGCGGACATCCCCCTGAGCGACATCGACTCCGACACACTCCAATTCCGACCAGGAGCGGAGAGTGATGCTGACGCTGCACTCAGCGACGCCGCCTTTGGACCCCCCGGACCCCAGCAGGTCCCCTTGCACATCATCCCTTCCGAGGATTCCGATACGGCGTCCGTGTTGAGCGGGGGTCTTGGTTATTCGAGCGACAATCTTGATTATTTTGGTGAGCAAGATCAGGAATTGGTTGTGGACGAGAATAGCCGAAGAGCCCCCGCCGGCCCCGTGTTCGCCAGCTCCGTCTCCAGATCACGCTCATCCACCGCACCGGCCCCAGCCCCAGCCCCAGTCCAGGCACCCCCAGCAGCACACACACCGGCACATTTAATCCCAGAAAATGATAGCATCACCTTGGCAGAGCTGGTCAGCGGTAGCGTCCCGAGGAGCCAGATGTTGAGTGGGGTGGACTACACAATGGACCCGACGCGGTTCACCCGCAACCCCGAAAATGCAGGGATGCGGGTCACAATGGAGGAAAAACGAAACGATTCCGACTACGTCCCGTCTGGAACAGATGAAGAACCCTCAAATGTGAGGGAATCCGTCCAGCTAGGACTGGACAACAGCAGCTCTTCCTCGCCAGCACCGCTAGCACCGTTCCAGGGTGTTCCCCCAGCGGATGCACTTCGCCCTACGGAGGAAAGATTTGCTCGGGAGTGGAATGCACAACACCCGGGGGAGGCGATCCCAGCGGTTCGCGTAAGTCGGCCGGGGGTGCGCGCAGCTGAAAGGGGAATCATCGGGTTCGGAACCCAGAGCGTCGCCGATGACGATGACTTACCAGTACCAGCTCCATCACCACTTCCAGCACTGGAGGAACCGTTCCGTGGGGTGGACCCACGCGGCCAGGCTCTTGCTGACGGTCGGCGCCAGTACGCCGAGTTGGAGAACGCGCGGAACTTCGGGAACATCGACGGAGTGCAAATGATCGGGACGACAGACGGGGTCATCAGGCCGGCCGTTGACGGGATCATCGACGAAGGCGGGAGCGTGAGTCCTGATCACGTCGGCATTTCGGTCCCACCGCTGGATACAACAGCAGCTCCACCTTCACCACCTGCACCCCGAGGGCGTAGACGACCTCCACCTTCACCACCTGCACCCCGAGGACGAGGACGTGGACGTAGACGACCTCCACCAGCGAATCCACCCCTAAAGCGTGAACGA
>JAKVCR010000135.1 GCA_022448985.1 Roseibacillus sp. | reverse complement strand
AAGGGATGGTGGCAGCGGGCGTCCCGAAGATGGTGTTCTCCTCCACCTGTGCGACTTACGGGGTTCCCGAGAAGGTTCCGATTGATGAAGGTTGTCCGCAGAACCCGGTGAGCCCCTACGGTCATTCCAAGCTGACCTTCGAGGGCATGCTGTCCTGGTTCGCGAAGGCCCACGGGATTACCCCAGTCATCTTTCGCTATTTCAATGCGGTCGGGGCATCCGGTAGATTTGGAGAAGACCATCGAATCGAGACGCATCTCATTCCAAATGTCCTGTTCGTGGCGCAGGGCAAGCGCGACACGATAGAGGTGTTCGGAACGGATTACGAAACGCCGGATGGATCTGCCGTAAGGGACTACGTTCACGTCTGCGATCTGGCGGAAGTGCATCGCCAGGCCGTGGAAGGAGAGGTGAGCGGTGCCTTTAATCTTGGGACGGGCCGCGGGCATTCGGTGTGGGAGGTGATTGAGGCCTGTCGACGGGTGACCGGACATGAGATTCCAGTGGAGGAAGGTGATCGTCGGGTAGGTGATCCGCCGGTCCTGGTGGCAGCCAGTGAAAAGGCCGCCGCGGTGTTTGACTGGGCACCCGCCACCGATCTTGAGGAGATGGTCCGGAGTGCGTGGAAGTGGCACGAGGCCCATCCGGATGGCTACGGAGATTGATTGTCATTCATCGTCAACCGGGGCAGGCTGCGTGCGGACGGGGTAGTCCCCCGCCAAGAATCATGAAAATCATTGCTCCTGTTCTCGTCCTGTCCCTTTTTTGCGCCTTGGCTGTTTCAGCCGATAAGTCCGAGGGAAACAAGGTGGTCCCTGCCGAGTCGGAGAAACCGCTCAAGTGCCTTCTGGTTACGGGTGGGTGTTGCCACGATTATGCGTTTCAATCGAAGGCTCTCACCCTTTCTTCCTCGGCCAAGGCCGATATCGACTGGACAGTGGTGAACAAGGGAGGGAGGGGGACCAAGGCCCAGATCGATCTCTACGATGACCCGAAATGGGCCGAGCAGTTTGATGTGGTGGTGCACAACGAGTGCTTTGCCAATACCAAGAACCCCGATTACATCAGGAAGATCGTGAATGGTCACCGGGGAGGGACTCCAGCGGTTGTCATTCACTGTGCGATGCACACCTACCGCGCTGCTGAAATCGACGACTGGCGCAGGTTTCTGGGAGTGACGAGCAGAAGGCATGAGCACCAGGCTCGCTACCCGGTCAAGACCGAGAAGGCAGACCATCCCATCATGAAGGGAGTGCCGGTGGACTGGGTGACTCCCAAAGACGAGCTCTATATCATCGAGAAGACGTGGCCCAATACAACTGTGCTGGCCACTTCGAAGAGCGAGAAGAACCAGAAGTCTCACCCGGTATTCTGGGTGAACGAATTTGAGGGGGCCCGGGTATTCGGTACGACCTATGGGCACACCAATGACACCTTTTCCGACCCGGTGTTTCTAGACCTCCTGACCCGGGGAATCCTCTGGTCCGCTGGAAAGCTGTAGGAGTTGGAGTCAGGGGAAGTGCTCCGTCATCTTGCGGCGCAGAAAGGCGACGGAACGTTCCAGCTGCTCAGGCCCGTCTACTCCGTCCTCGATGGAGATCCAGCCGTCAAATCCTGCTGAATTCAGGGTGGAGAAGATTGCGTCGTAATCGTTCATTCCCTGTCCGATCTCCCCGTGGGCGAGACGTTCGGCGTAGCCGGTGACTCCCTCTTCCCGGGAAAGGTCCTCCAGGGTGCCGTGTTTCAGGTAGCGGTCGCTGGCGTGCATGGTGACGACGCGGTGTTTCACCCTGGAGAGGAGCTCAAGGGGATCCTCTCCGGCTAGAAGGGTGTTGGACGGGTCGTAGTTTACTCCGAATCGAGGGTGTTCCCCCACCGCTTTCACCAGGTCACAGAAGATGCCCATGGGCTGGGCGAATTCCGGATACTCCCAGAATCCATCCTTGTAGTGATTCTCAAGGATGAGGGTCACACCATGCTCTTCGGCAAAGGGCAGACAGGACCGGATGGAATCGGCAGCAAGGTCGATGCCCTCCTGCCGGGAGATCTCAGGACGGCGCTGGCCGCTCAGGACACGGCAGAAGCCGGCTCCGAGGGAGTGAGCCATTTCGATCCACCGTTTCTCCTTCTCGATTTCCTGCGCCCGGAAGGTCGGGTCCGGGTGGGTGAAGTCCGGTGAACAGCAGAGCATCGGGATTTCAAGACCCATGTCTCCGCAGGCTTGCCGGTAACGGCTCCATGTTCCTGGGTCCTCCAGGTCGACGATGAGGGGATAAAGTTCCACTCCATCGACATCCAGCCCGGAGGCAAAGTCGAGATAATCGGAAAGACGCATGGAACCATCAACGAGGGCTTCCAGTTCGGCCTTGGGGAAGGTGGCGAGTTTGGGCATGTGTCCGGTTCCGGCGGGATGATGGTGGTGGCAGGCGACGAGTCCGGGTCAGGGAGGGATCTCACAACCCGACTTTGTCGGGATTTCTTCCGTGGGCAGGATATTGTTCGAGTTCCACCACGCAGCCGCTGACCGGTCCGGTGGCATCGTCGAGCCAGTAAACGGCGCCGGCGGCTATTTCCCCGGACATGAGGATACGACCGGCCGGGGCGTAGACCGGGGGAAGCTTGGTATGCCAGTCGGGATCAAGGCCGTCTTCCTGCTTACGGGCTGATTCGTTCTCGGTGAGGACCCAGCCCGGGTTGATCTGGTTGACGACCACTCCGTAGTCCCGATGGAGGGTGTCTCCGAGATTACGTGTCAGCGCCATGAGCGCCCCCTTGGAGCTGGCATAGGCTGCGAAGTATGATTCTCCTCCATGAGCATTCACGGACCCGATATTGAGGACCCGTCCCTTGTTCCGGGAGAGTTCCTCAAGGGCAGCCTGGATGAGCAGGAACGGGGCCCTCACGTTTATGGCGTAGGTCCAGTCCCAGGTTTCGAGGCTCATCTCGGCAGGTTGGCGCCGGGTAACTACCCCGGCATTATTGACGAGCCCGTCGAGTCCTCCCAGTTCCCGGATGGAGGCCTCAATCAGGTGGGAAGGAACGTCCGGATCGGAAAGATCGGAGACGTGCCATGGGGAGTCTCCGAGTTCTGCTGAGGTTTCACGGGCGAGATTCTCCTCGAGTCCGTGGATCATCACGCGTGCGCCTTCCTCTACGAACCGTTGAGCGATGGCCTTGCCGATTCCGGTGGTGGATCCGGTGACGAGAATACGTTTGTCTTTCAGCCGCATGGTAAGTTGATGGGGGCAAAATGGAATCAGGAGGGGCTATGGACCTGCTGGCAGATCATCCTCAGGGACTCTTCGACATCCCCCGAGGCTGTCTGGAAGGAATCGGCATCAATGGTGAGGGGGGCGCCCAATACCACGAGGGGGGCGCCATGTGAGGGGCAGGCTATGGCCTCCTCAATGGATAAGCCGCCTACTGCTTGGACGGGGATGGAGACGGCTCCGACGATTTCCTTTAATTGGTCGAGAGGGCTGGGCATGCGGTTGCCAGCAGCGGCAATACCCCGGCGTTCATCATACCCGATATGGTGCACGATGTAGCCGCACCCGAGATCCTCAAGCTGGCGGGCACCTTGAACCATGTCAGGGCAGCCGAGATTGTCGCCCATTACCCCGACCCCGTAGTCCTTCCCGCACTGAACCACGCATTTGATCGTTTCCTCGTGTGCCCGGGCCATGACTACCACATGGGTTGCCCCGGCCTTGGCCATCATTTCGGCTTCGAGGTAGCCTCCGTCCATTGTCTTCAGGTCGGCTACGATGGGGGCATCCGGAAAGTTCTCCCGGAGGGCACTAACGGAATTCAGTCCATGCGCCAGGAGGAGGGGGGTTCCTGCCTCCAGCCAGTCCACTCCAGCGCGGAGAGCCATGGCCGCAGTTTCAATAGCCTCGTCGAGATCTATGAGATCGAGGGAAATCTGGACAGTGGGTTTGTGCATCTGCAGTGGAAGCTCTAGAGACCGGAGGCTGGAAAGACAAAGGCCCAGAGATGAGGAGACCTGCCTGGGAAAATGCCGGAGGAGGGGAATTGCGATAATGGTCGTCAAGGACTGCAATTCGTGATCCTGTTTCAGCTTTCGCGAAGGAGTTTTCCCATGGGTCTCAAAATCCAGTTCGTTCTCATCCTGGTTGTCCTGCACGGGAGCAGTATGGTGACTCCGGGTGAGCCCGAGCCCGACCCTGTGGAATTACCACGAATTCCCCCC
>JAKVCR010000134.1 GCA_022448985.1 Roseibacillus sp. | reverse complement strand
CGGGACCACCGAGCACCTTGCCTTCAGCGCGGACCTGGAGGGCCTGAAGCCCGGAACCCGCTACGAATTCAAGATTGCCCGGTGGGGGAGTTCCATCGGGAGATGGGAATTTGAAACTGCGCCGGCCACGTTCAGCGAAGGGATGACTTTCGTGACCGGGGGCGACATGTATGGGACTCGTGCCTGGATGGATGCCATGAACCGGAGGGCGGGCGAGGAGGATCCCCTTTTTGCCCTTCTGGGAGGGGATCTGGCCTATGCCAACGGAACCAAGGGGGACCGCTGGATTGACTGGCTGGATTCGTGGCAGAAACTTGGGGTGGCTCCCGACGGGCGCGTGATTCCCATGATCGTGGCGATCGGAAACCACGAGGTGAAAGGTTACCAGTATCGCCCCACCAATGCTCCGGGGCTGGAAGATGCCCCGTTCTATTACAGCCTCTTTCTTGGAAAGGAGGAGGGGGCGCAGTTCACCGTCGATTTTGGGGATTATCTCAGTGTGATTGGAATTGATTCCGGCCATACCGCGAACGTGGCGGCCCAGACCCAGTGGCTTGGACGAGTCCTTGGCAATCGGCTGGATTTCCCCCGGCAGTTTGTCTGCTACCATCGGCCGGCCTGGGGAACGGGGGTGAAGGACGACGCGACGGATATCCGTCGGGAGTGGTCTCCGCTCTTTGAGCAGTTCAAGGTGGACTGTGTCTTTGAGAACGATCATCACACCTACAAGCGGACTCACCCCATCGTCGGTGGCAAGCGCAACGACAAGGATGGCGTGATCTATCTCGGTGACGGGTCCTGGGGGGTGAAGACCCGCAATATTCCCAAGGACTGGGAGAAGAAGCGGCCATATCTGGCCAAGGCCCTGGCAGTGAGGCACCTCATCAAGGTCACCATGACAGGCAAGCAATTCGTCTATGAAGCGATGACTGCCGATGGGGAGATCCTCGACAAAACAGTGCGGCCGATACGAAGAGCGGTCAAGTAGAGGCGGGGAGCGGGGGCTTCCTGCACTTGATGGGGAGGCCAGGGAAAGGCATGCTGCGGACACGGGGCCCTGAACCCTTCCGGTCCTGCGTTTTTCATGCCAGCGAATCCTTCCCTCCGCGAGTTTCTCCTCGGCCGCGTGTGGGAGGAACGCTTTGACGGGTTTGTCCTTGAGGATGGAGGGAAGCTGGCGCGCAAGCGTCGGGTCATGGACCTTACCTGGAGTGCGCTGGAGGATGGAGGGGGGCTTCTTGCCGCCCGGGTGCAGGATCTTGAGGGGGAATGGCACGAGGCGGAAATCTCCCTCTGGCAGGAGAGCGAAGGGCGCTGGGAGCTCGATGCTTCCTGTTGCTGTCCCTATGCCCATTTCTGCCAGCATGCGGCAGCGGTCCTTCTGGGTGCCAGTAAGAAGGGCGTGCTGGAAAGGCTCTTAAAGGGGGGCAGTGCGAATCTCCGGGTGGCCCCTTTGCGGACAGAAGAGAAAGAGGACGTCTCGGGAACACCCGGGGCCCTGAGTCCTCTGCAGGCGAAGCCACGGTTTCGTCTCGAGGTGCTGGTGGAGCCAGCGAACAGCCGTCCGGTGCAGCTTCTGCTTCAGTCCCTGAGGGCGTCGAACCGGGACGAGTGGCTGGTGGCTCGTCCCACGGCGAGCTATGGGGATCATGAACTGCCGCTCCACACCAGCGGAGACAGCGCGGTGGTGGTTGAAACTGGGCAGGGGCCATTGGAAATCATACGTGACCTGCATGCTGAGAAGTCTGCGGCGCAGGAGCTGGCCCAGCTGGGGCTGACCCACCTGGGGGCCCAGCCGAGTTATCGCTTCCTGCTCGGATTGGAACGGCAACGTGATCCGGCGACCTCGGCCGAGGCAGCCTGGTTTCCCGAGCCAAGTCTGAACACCCCGGATCTCTACTGGCCCTGGTTCAGGGCCGAGGCGGTTCCCAGGCTGGAAGGCCGGGACTGGGAGGTCACGATTGACGAAGAGGTTGGTTTTCCTGTGTTTTCGACAGAGCCGGCCCAGTGGGAGAGTTCTCTTTCCGAACAGCCGGGAGGATGGTTTGCCCTTTCGGTGGGGTTCGATCTTGAGGGAGAGAGACTGGACCTGCTTCCGATCCTCACCAAATTGCTGGAGGACCGCACTCTCGACATGTTGGACGAGCTTTCCGGTCGCTCGCACCACCTGGTCTACCTTGCTGATGGGGGGGCACTTCGTATTCCGGCGGACCGACTGAAGAGAATTCTGCGGCAGCTGGCCTCCCTGGTGGATCCCGACCGTTCCTTCCTTCATCCCGTGGATGCCGCCCATCTGGCGTCGGATTCGGAGCTCGCATTAGTTTCGGACGGGAATCTCGACCGGGTGGTGAAACAGCTTGGAGAGCTGCGAAGGCCCGTGAAGGAAGCTCCGCCTGCGGGAGTTCAAGCGACCTTGCGAGATTATCAGCTCGAAGGTTATCACTGGATGCAGACCCTTGGCAGGTGTCAGCTGCATGGGATTCTGGCAGACGACATGGGTCTCGGGAAAACGCTGCAGACTCTTACTCATATCCTGACCGAGAAGGACTCGGGCCGGTCGGAAGGCCGACCTGCGCTGGTGGTTGCTCCAACCTCAGTCGTTCCAAACTGGAAGGCGGAGGCCACCAAGTTCGTCCCTTCACTGAGCGTGCTGGTCCTGCAGGGCCCCAAACGCAGCCGGGATTTCCGGAATATTCCCCACGCGGATCTGGTGATAACCTCTTATGCCCTGCTCCAACGAGATATAGGATCGCTCAGGGAGTCAGAATTCCACTTGGTCGTTCTCGATGAGGCTCAGAATATAAAGAATCCCGTGGCCAAGGTGAGCAAGGCCGCCTGTGAGCTGGTGGCGAGGCAGAGGATCTGCCTTTCGGGAACCCCCATCGAGAACCATCTCGGGGAGCTCTGGTCCCTGATGCGCTTTCTCCTTCCCGGCTTTCTCGGAAGCCAGGAAGCCTTCCGGGCGCGGTTCCAGACCCCCATCGAGAAGGACGAGGATGAGGACCGCAAGGAGGATCTCAAGGTGCGGCTGGCCCCCTTGATTCTGCGCCGGACCAAGGATGAGGTAGCTTCCGAGCTCCCTCCCAAGACGCTCCTGGTCCATCCCGTCGAGCTTACCACCGGGCAAAAGGATCTTTACGAGACGGTTCGGGCCACGATGGATCGGCGGGTGCGACAGGCCATCGCCGCACAGGGGCTTGGGCAAAGTCGAATCGTCTTTCTCGATGCCCTCCTCAAGCTGAGGCAGATCTGCTGCGACCCCCGCCTCCTTGCCATGGAGGAGGCTCAGGATCTGGCCTCCGCCAAGCTGGATTATCTTGGCGACCTTCTTGAGACGCCGCTTCAGGAGAAGCGACGGGTCCTTCTTTTTTCCCAGTTCACTACCATGTTGGAACTCATCGGGAAGAAGCTTGCAGGCCTGGGGATTCCCTATCTTGAGCTCACGGGGTCCTCCCGGAACCGGGGCGAGCTGGTTGACAGGTTTCAGGAGGGGAGCACCCCTCTCTTCCTTATTTCTCTGAAGGCCGGGGGGACCGGGCTCAATCTCACGGCTGCCGATACCGTCATCCACTACGATCCATGGTGGAATCCGGCAGCGGAAGCGCAGGCCACGGATCGTGCTTATCGCATCGGACAGACCAGCCCGGTGTTCGTACACAAGCTGATATGTACGGGAACGGTGGAGGAACGGATCCAGAAACTGCAGGCCGACAAATCGAAGCTGGCAGATGACCTTCTGGCCGGAACGAACAAAGTGACTGCTCCGGACGAAGATACCCTGCGGCAGTTGCTGGCGCCGCTTTGAGAGCGGGTTGCCCCGCAGGCTGCTATTTCATCCAGAAGCGGGAAGTCTTCTTCAGCTTCTGTTCCGGATCCTGGAGCGAGAAACGCTGGAGCTCTCCGGTCCCGGGTTCCACGGTGTCCCATGGGATGACCTGCACGCTAACCCGGTCTCCTTTTTCCCAGCGCGCCATCCCGGTGGGAAGGTGATCCTGGACGGCATAGCCGAGCAGGATCACGGGACCGGTAATCCGGCCGGACCCGCTGCGGATTTTTCCAAGAAGAACCTCCCGCACGGCTTGACGGAAGGGAGTCCGGCTCAACGTGGGCAATTCTGCGACCTTGAGAATGGTTCCCTCCAGGGTCTGGGGCTTCTCCTGTAATGGGGGCCGGGGTGGAAGCTCAGGCAGGGCAAGGACCTTCCAGTCGCCGAAGGAGAGTTCACGCATGGCAAATTGCCAGACCACGACGGACTTGTTGGCCAGACGCGCCGGATCTTGAAGAAGTGCTTCCCGGCTGGCAAAGGCCCCGTCGCTATTGAACGCGATACGGTCCACGGGGGCGCTCATCTCCAGGCTCAGCACCTCGGCTAGCCCGGCCCCCTTGCCCCAGCCCATGCCTTCCTGGGAGTAGATGTTGGAAAAACTGTCTCCCAGGAGAAGGAATGGGGCTCCCGGCCGGGGCTGCCAGACTTCGTCATTCTGGCTGAGAACCATGGAAGAGGAGAGGGGTTCTTTCGTGGCCTTTCCCATCAGGCGAGTAAGGTCTCCAATGGAGGACAGGGAACGCTCGACGATCTGGTAAGGCTCACCAGGGGGTTGCACGGAAGCCTTTTCCGCGACGAAGCGGGCGACCTCGGACATCCCTGAGGGTGACCAGTGACTGTCTCCCTGCAGGAAAGGAGGGGTGCCCTGCCGGGATAATTTTTCGAGCAGCGGGACGAGATCGAGAACTTCGATCCCGTGGTCCGACCGCAGGATACGGAGGAATTCCCGGTAGCCCTCGTTTACCATCGGAGAGGAGGCCTCATTTGCAAGGGAGGCCTTCGAGGGAACCGGAAGGAGAACCAGCCGGATCCCGGCCGCCTTCAGTTGCTGGTGGAAGCTGATGATCGCGGGCAGGGGATCCCAGCGCCGTGAAGCAGGGCGGCGCGGTTTCCTGAGGAAGCTCCGGGCGTTGAGGTGTTCGATGTCCGGGCGGTAATAATGGTGGCCATGACGGGTCACGACTTCGGCGGTGTCGAGGCCTGCAGAAGCACGTAACCGTTGGCCGTTGGCATGTATCATCTGTGCGCCGGGGGTGGCGAAGGCCCGGGTCAGGGCCTCTGCTTCCCGGGGGCTCTCGCCGCTGAGAACAAAGGTAAAGTGTGCGATTGAAAACAACCCGAGGGAGACCAGCACGGTGAGAGAGGGCATTTGGTCTCTGGGCTGAGACGTATTCCGGGGCGGGTTGGTCATGATCGGTCAGAAGTAATAGTAGAGGAAGGGGGGTGCCTCCCCGGACCCCATGAATACCAGGCAGATCCAAAAGAGAGCGGTCAGCACCACCCACTTGGCACGGGTGGAGTTGGCCGAAAGGGGTTGCTCTTTCCAGGTCACCAGCGCGGCAAGCAGGAGGAGGGCCAGATGCTCCCAGGTAACGATCAACTCCCTTGTCCACCATGATGCTTCGTCCGGATTCGTGGCTCCGGCGAGGGAGGCATAATAGTGCAGGGCCTCTGCCGGAGATTGGGCCCTGAACATGACCCAGGTCAGGCTCACCAGGAGGAAGGTGAGGGCAGTCCGGAGGATGACCGGGAGGCCTCTGCCCGGAGCGACCCGCTCCCCGGCGAGGAGGAGCCCGTGCAGCAGGCCCCAGAGCAGGAACTGCCAGGCCGCCCCGTGCCAGAGGCCGAAGAGGATCATGACCAGGATGAGGTTGGACGCTGTGCGCCAGCGGCCGACCCGGCTTCCGCCCAGGGGGATGTAGAGGTAGTCCCGGGCCCACGAACCGAGGGTGATGTGCCAGCGTCTCCAGAAATCACGGAGGGAGGTGGCGCGATAGGGAGAGCGGAAGTTCACCGGCAGGGTAAATCCGAACATCATTCCGAGGCCGATGGCCATTTCGCTGTAGCCGCTGAAATCGAAATAGATCTGGAAGGAATAGGCAAGGAGTCCGATCCATGCGCTGAGCATGTCAGGTCCTGCCGCCCCGAAGGCCTGATCTGCTACCGCCCCGCAGGGGTCGGCGAGCAGTAATTTCTTTGCCAGTCCGATAATGAAGACTCCCATGCCATTTGCGAACTGATGCCGGGATTCACGGCGATTCCGGAGGTCCGGAGCCAGTTGCCGATAGCGGACTATGGGGCCTGCGATCAGCTGGGGGAAAAAGGCCATGAATACGGCAAAGTCGACAAGGCGGGTGGCCGGCTTGGTTTCCCCCCGGTAAACATCGATCGAGTAGCTCAGGGCTTGCAGGGTGTAGAAGCTGATGCCCAGGGGGATCGCTACGGCTGCAAGCCAGGAAAGGGTCTCGGTCCCGGGAGTTCCCGCAAGTTCCCGGGTCGCCCGGGCAAAGAAACCGGAATACCTGAAGAAGATCAGGGGTCCCAGGTTTGCAAGAATGGAGAAGAGGAGGAGGAACTGGCGTGTTCGCATCCCTGCGCGGGGCATGAACAGGGCAAGAGAGAAGGTGCACGTTGTGCAGAAGAGCAGGACAAGGACGCAGGAAGGATTGCCCAGCCCGTAGAAGAGATAGCTGCCCACTACCAGCCAGCCATTGCGTGCGGGCCGGGGAAGGAGGTAGTAGACTACCAGCATGACTGGCAGAAAACCGTAGACAAAGATGGGCGTAGTGAAGACCACGGGGAGAATGCTCGAGTCTACGGTGCCGGCAGTGAATTCACGAAAACGGACGGCATCATGGGTTCGTCAGGGGTCCGGGACCTGAGTTCCCGGGGGAGGCCAGGGCGCGGGCTTTGGCCTTGCTGCACGATTGACCTCCATCCACCGGGAGTCAATGCAGCGCTGCCCGTCATGTGAGGAGGTTACCTTTTCCCCTGGTTAGCCCGGTGATGGGGAGAGTCCTTTGGGAGGACGGCAAGGGGGGCGGGATTGGGGGGGATCCCGCGGGCCAGCCGGGTCTTTATGGGAGCGAGTTTCGGGTCATCGATCAGGTTCTCATACTCGTGCGGGTCAGCCTGCAGGTCGTAGAGCTCCTCAAAGCCGTTGCCATAGCGGATGAAGCGGTAGCGCTCGTCGGCTACCCCGTGGGAAGGAATCTTCTCGTGCCAGAACTGGAAGGAGCAGAGCGCGAGGCGCTCCCGCTTGGCGTCTGGATCCCTGAGCTGGGCGACCAGGGAGAGGCCATCGCACTGTTCAGGGACGGGAAGGCCCGCCAGCTCGCAGAGAGTGGGATAGACATCGGTGAGGGTGGCGGGTTTCCTCGTTTTCGCCCCGTCCCGGCTTATCCCCGGGGCGTGGATGAAGAGGGGAACCCGGGAAGTCTGGTCCCACAGGGCGAACTTTTCCCAGTTGGCCTTTTCGCCGATGTGAAAGCCATGATCGCTCCAGAGCACGATGATGGTATTGCCCTTCATGCCGGGCGTTGCATCAAGGGCGTCGAGGAGCCGTCCCAGCTGGTGATCCACATAGGAGATGCTGGCAAGGTAGCCCTGCATGAGCTTCTCCCATTGCCGGTTCTCCACCACCCACTTGTGCCAGTGGGTTCGCCCGTGGTTGTGGGCGTCGGCCAGATCGTCTTCGCGGTGGGGAGGGAGCTTGATGTCTTCAAGAGGGTATTTATCAAACCACGGCTTCGGGACTTCCCAAGGGATGTGGGGCCGGAAGAGGCCCACGGCAAGAAAGAGGGGCTTCTCCCGTTGTTGTTTCATCTTCTCGATGGCCCAGTCCACAACCATGTGATCCCCGGTCTTTTCGTCGGGGACCTCGAGTGGAGCGGCCCCGAAGAGCTGTGAGCTGCCACCCAGCGGGCGCCCCTTGGAGAGGCCGGCCTTCTCGTCGGGGATCAGCTTTGGCCTCGGCCAGTCGGGAGCGATGGGATTGTTGGGGTCCCCACGGTATTCGTCCCAGGCCTCCGGGTCGTTCTGGGAGTCGTGCGGGGTCCACTGGAGGGTATGGAAAATCTTGCCGCCGCCCGCTGCGTGGTAGCCGTGATTGCGGAAGTGCTGGGAGAGGACCACCGCCTTCTCAAGAACCTTGGACTCATGTCGCCATCGTGGTCCCCGGGCTCCGAACATGTTGCGGTAGATCCCGGACCGCACCGGATGAACGCCAGTCATGATCGCGACTCTCGAGGCATGACAGACTGGTGCTGCACAGTGGGCGTTGGCGAAATTGACCGAGCGTCTGGCAAGCCGCTCAAAGTGGGGAGTCTGCACCCCGGGATGATTGTCGAGCGGGGAGATGTAGTCGTTCAGGTCATCGATTGCGATGAAGAGCACATGGGGCTTTCCGTGGGCCGGGAGCCCTCCCAGGGACAGGAAAATGATGAGAGGCAGCAGAAAGCGCATGGCTGAAACGTCTGGGAGGAAGGCCACCGGGCTACTTTGCCTTCTTCGGGTCATATCTTGGGATGGGCCAGGGCTGGACCCCGACTCGATCGGCCCATGACTGCCAGGCGGAAACCATGGCTTTCAGTTTGTCCGGCATTTTTGTGGCGAGGTCATTGAGCTCGGTCCGGTCTGCCTCCATGTCGTAAAGCTCCCATTTGCGGGGCTGGCCCCCGCGATACATCGAAACGATTTTCCACTTGCCGTCGCGGAGGCCGAGGTTGCCATGATGCTCGAAGCCGAGGGGGGCCTTCCGGGTGATAGCTTTCCCGGACAGGGTCGGGACAAGGCTGATTCCCTCCATGGGCTGGATCTTATTGCCATCATATTGCTCAGGATAGGTTGCTCCCGCCACTTCCACGAAGGTGGGCATGAGGTCGATAAGGTGGGAGATATCGTGGACGATTCCGCCATTACGCGCGGGATTGATGCCCCGGGGCCAGCTCACGATGAACGGGGTGCCAATTCCTCCTTCGTAGGGGTCGTGCTTGTAGCCACGGAAGGGAGTATTGGAGGCATTGGCCCAGCCCGGGCCGTAAGCGACAAACGTGTCTTCTGCACCGGGCATGGTCTCCGGTCCGGTCCGGACAAACCTTCCATCGCGCGTCTGCATGGGGGGCCAGATCTTGGTTTGGAGCCCGTCCTTCCCCAGGGGCTTGAACTTGAAGCGCTCTTTCTGGTGGGAGTTATTGGCCCGCCCGAAACCCTCTGCGCAGCCGCCATTGTCCTGCAGGTAGATCACCAGGGTGTTGTCGAAGAGCTTCTGCTTCTTCAGCTCGTTGACAATCCTGCCGATCCCGCGGTCCATGATCTCGGTCATGGCAGCATAGACTTCCATGCACCGGATGTCCCAGGCCTTGTGCTTGAAGCCTTCCCAGTCGAGGCCCTTGGACATGGCCCATTTCTTGTCGACGACACCCATCTCAATGGCCTTCTTATAGCGGGCCTCTCGGATTGCCGGATAGCCCTTGTCGTAGACGCCCTTGTATTTAGCGGTGTCGGCTTCCGGGGCATGCATGGGCCAGTGGGCACTGGTGTGGGAGACGTAGAGAAAGAATGGTTTGTCCGCCATCTTGCTGTCTCCGCAGTGATCGGAGATGAAAGAGATCGCATTGTCGTTGATGGCGTCGGTATAGTAGAAGGATTCGGGTTGATACCCGGGGTCGTTCTCGGGAGTGATATAGGTGTTGCCCCGGCAGAGGGTCGCGGGGTCGTAGAAACTGCCTGCTCCCGTGATGGTACCATAAAAGCGGTCGAAGCCGCGTTGCATGGGCCAGGCAGACTTATCCCCATTAGGGCTTTTGTGCCGGGTCAGATGCCACTTGCCCGACATGTAGTTCCGGTAACCGGCGCCCTTGAGGGCCTCGGCAAGGGTGACACAGCGCTTGTTGATGGAGCCCCGGTAGCCCGGCCACCCCCGGTCGCCTTCCATCAGGCCCATGCCGGCCTGATGTGAGTAGAGTCCACTCATGAGGGCCGCCCGGGTCGGGCAGCAGCGGGAAGTATTGTAGAACTGGGTGTAACGCAGTCCGTTGCGGGCCAGCTGGTCCAGTACGGGCGTCCGGATCTCGCTGCCATAGCATCCGATGTCGGAGTAGCCCATGTCGTCAGCCATGATGAGGACTATATTGGGACGCTCCGCAGCTGTGCCGAGGGGCAGTAATCCGGAAGCGAGGAGAAGAAGGAGTGGTTTCATGAGGATAATGTGGGTGAGGGGAATGAGGTGCCGCCGGGTGCTTGCCACCCAAGCGATGGAGCAGGTTTGTTACAGGAAGACAACACAGACGGGAGCCGGAACTTCAAGGCGGCTGGCGGCCGGGGTGAGAGCTCCGGTTTCCTGGTTGATGGAAAAGACATGCAGGTCTCCACTGGACTGGTTGGCGGCAATGATCCACTTGCCGGAGGGGTCCAGGTTGAAGTTGCGGGGGGTCTGCCCCCCGGTTTTCTCGATCTCGACCAAGCTCAGCTTCCCGGAACCCTGGTGGATGTGGAAGCAGGCGATGCTGTCATGGCCACGATTGGAGGCGTAGAGGAACCTGCCGCCGGGGTGAATGAAGATTTCCGCGGTGGATCCCCGGGACCATCCGTCTGGAACGGTCGAGATGGTCTGGATTTCCGCGAGCTCCCCGCTGGACTGGTTGTAGCGGAAGGCCGTGATCGTGCGGGTGATCTCATTCAGGACATAGCCGAATCCCGCCTTCGGGTGAAAAGCGAAGTGACGGGGTCCGGCCCCCGGGTCGACTCTGGTGGCTCCCCGGCGTTCGCTGAGGCGCCCTCCTTCTTCCAGTTCGTAGCGAATGATCTGGTCCATCCCGAGATCTGAGATGAAGACAAACCTGTTGGCCGGGTCCAGGTTGACGGCGTGGGGATGAGGTTCGGCCTGGCGGGGCTTGAGCGCGCCTGACCCCTTGTGAAGGATTCTGTTGAGGGTTTTTCCGAGGGAGCCATCGTCCCGGATCTCGATCGCGGCGACGGTGGATCCGGTATAGTTGGCGATGATGACCGCATCCGCTCTGGGAGTAAGGACGAGATGGCAGGGGTGGGCTCCATGGGAGCTGACAGTATTGAGCTTCTCCAGAACCCCGCCCTCCGCGCTGGTGATCCGGTAGGCTGTTACCGCCCCGGAGGCGGTGCCTTCGTAGTCGTCAGTTTCGTTGACCGCGTAGAGGAATTTGCCGTTGGGATGCAGGGCAAGAAAGGAAGGGCTGGGAGTCTCGGCCGCAAGCCGGAACCCGGAGAGGGCCCCGGTTTCGTCATCAAAGCGGCAGGAATAGATGCCCTTGCTCTCACCTCTGGTGTAGGTGCCCAGGAAGACCGTGCGTTTCATGGTTGCAGCAAAGAAAAGCTCCCGGTCTTCTGCAAGCGGGAAGCGAGTTGCGGGGGATTGTGGCGTTGTCCCTCGATCGTGGGAGCAGCCTTGCTGGTTGCCCCCGGAACCGGCTTGGCTTTCGGGGCTCCGGCATCCTTCGGGAGCGTATTGTTCCACTTCCTCAACTTGGCGTGGAGATCCTTCACGATTTCGGGGAAATTGCCGGCCACGTTGAGAGTTTCGCCGGGGTCCTTGCTGAGATGATAGAGCTGGGGGTCACTGCCGTCGTAGTTGACCAGGAATTTCCAGCGGCCTTCGCGCACGGCGAGGTCCGGGTTGTCCTCTTGGAGGCCGTGTCCGAAGCCCGGACGGTCAGGGGGGCGTCGCCAGAAGATGGGCGCGGTTCGACTGCTGCGCTCCCTGCCCAGGAGAGTGGCGCTCAGCTCTTCCCCATCGAGCTTGGTGTCGCCGGGAGGATTCGTGGCACACAGGGTGTAGAGCGAGCGATTGATATCCAGGGCGCACAGGACGGAGCTGGTGTTGGCCTTGCCCACGGCGGTTTTCTCCATGAGCCCGGGACCCCATACGATCAGGGGCGAGCGAATCCCGCCTTCGTAGAGCCAGGTTTTGGCTCCACGCAGCGGATCGGATCTACCGGCCCCGGTTTCGTGGCCGTTGTCCGAGGCCACGATGATTAGGGTGCTGTCGGCAAGGGTTTGATCGTTACGGATCCGGTCAAAGAGGGGGCCGAGCTGTTCGTCCATGGCATCCAGAACCCCGTAGTAGATAGATCTCTTTGTTCCGTCGCCCCATTTGTCGAGAGGGGGAAAGAAGGGAGAATGGACGTCATCCGGCCAGAGGTTGACGAAGAAGGGCTTCTTGTCGTCCCGTGCTTGGTCGATAAACTCAAGGGCTGCGTCAACGAAGCCCTTGGTGATGTGTGAGCGCTGCATCCAGATGACTCCTTCCCCGAGGCGGGTGGCATTCTGCCAGATGCGGCCCGGGGTCTCCGGGTTCTGGCCTGGCTTGAGGGTGAGGGGAAGGAGCTTTGGCCCCATGCCTTCGAAGTTGGTGAGGCTGCGATCGAAGCCGTAATCGGAGATTGGAGGGGCATCGTCGACGTCCCGCTGTCCTCCCATGTGCCATTTCCCGAAATGCCCGGTGGCGTATCCGTTCTTCTGCAGCTCCCGGGCAAGGACCGGGGCCGCGGGATCGAGCCACTGGGCCATCCCCCGCCTGATGTTGGACCGGCGATTGTTCAGGTAGGAGGTTATGCGCCAGCGTTGCGGGTACTGGCCGGTAGTCAGGGCTACGCGGGAGGGGGAGCAGATTGGCGAGTTGACGTAGAAGTTGGTAAACTTGATTCCTTCTGCGGCGAGCCGGTCGATGTTCTCGGTCTTTACGTGGCTGCCCTCGAAGCAGGAGAGGTCGGTCCATCCCATGTCATCGATGAAAACCGTGATTATGTTGGGACGCTCAGCAGCAGAGGTGAAGAGCGGGAGGACGGAGGCAATGAAGAGGAGGATGCGTGTCATGGTCTGGTTGAGCCGTTGTCCCCCTTGGCCTTGGCAGCTTCCTTGAGGAGAAAATTCAGAGCGGGCCTGGATTCGGGGTTGTTCAGCAGGTTCTTTTGTTCGAAGGGGTCCGCTTCGAGGTTGTAGAGCTCGGTGGGGTGGAGTTTCCCCTCGAGGGCGAAGCGGTGATCCAGAAAGAGCTTCCACTGGCCCTTTATCGGGGATGCGTTGGAACGGACCGCCACCACGGCTCGCTTTTCCGAGTTCTTCCTGGACGCCTCGTTGTGGTCATTGGGAAAAATCGGGGGGCGTGGAGGGCAGGCTTCCCCGCGCAGGGCGGCCAACTGAGAAATGCTGTCTTCCGCCCCGGTCCTGCCTTTTGACAGATCGGGTAGCGGTTTGCCGAGAATCTGGGCAAAGGTTGCGAAAAGGTCATTCAGTGCCAGGAGCCGGGTGGAGGTACGTCCAGGGGTTTTGGGCCGACCGTCGCCCAGTTTCCCGGCAGGCCAGGAGGCAAAGAAGGGGATACGGTGGCCACCTTCGTAGGTGGAACCCTTGTTGCTGCGGAGGGGGCCGGTGGCGGTCTTTGATCTGTTTTCCGCGCCGTTGTCGCTGGCAAAGATGAAGAGGGTGTTGTCGAGGAGCTTGTGCCCGGGCCTCCGGGGGTCGGCGGTGCGCTGGAGATAGTCAAGGAGGAGCCCGACCTGGACATCATTCTCGTGGATGAAATCCAGCCGGGTGCTTCCCGTGGGCCTGCCATCCACGTGGCGACTTGTTCCCGCCACCTTCTTCCCGGCAATGGACTTGCATGGGGTGTGCGGGGTGTGATTGGCAGGACTGGCGAAGTAGAGGAAGAAGGGCTTGCTGGCCGCAGTGGAACT
>JAKVCR010000133.1 GCA_022448985.1 Roseibacillus sp. | reverse complement strand
CCCCCGGTCCTTGGTGAGAATCTCGGAACTCGTGTTCCATGGGTTGGACGAGTAGATGCTTCCCTTGGTGCCGATGAGCAGGGATCCAAAGGAGCCCGGTTGCTTTCCATGGAGCAGGTCCGCGGAAGGACGCATCTCCTTGCCGCTCGAAACCGTCAACTTGACTGCTGGAAGGCCCCCACGCGCGGGAATATGGAAATGCACCCGGGTGGAGGCCGGATAGCCTTCCGCATGAACCCCGGTGGCCTCGCCCTCAATCCGAATACGCTTGGCCTTGCTGGACCCCCCGGGCTCCCAGAGCTCTCCAAGCTTCAGGCAACGGAAGAGGAAATTCCCGGTGTGGCACCCCATGTCCCCGAGGCTGCCGCTCCCGAAATGCCGCCAGCCTCTCCAGATGAAGGGAAGGTAGCTGGGATGGTAGGGCCGCTCGGACGCCGGTCCCAGCCAGAGATCCCAGTCGAGATTCTTGGGGACCGCGGGGGTATCCTTCGGGCGAGTCATGGTAGCGCTACCATCACTTACCCAGAGATACGCATTCTCAACAGGTCCCACCGTGCCAGCCGCGCCCCATTCAGTAGCCCGGCGCACCCCTTCCGATGCCGACCCCTGGTTGCCCATCTGGGTCACCACCTTGTGCTTGGCAGCGGTGAGGCGCATCATCCGGGCCTCGTGAACTGTCCGGGTCAAGGGCTTCTCGCAATAGACGTGCTTGCCCTGCTTCATGGCCCCGACGGCGGCCACCGCGTGGGTATGATCCGGGGTGCAGACCACCACTGCATCAATCTCCTTGTCCATCTCGGAAAGCATCAGCCGGAAGTCCTTGTAGCGCTTCGTGCCAGAATACTGCTTCAACATCTGGGCCGCCCGTTTCTCATCGACGTCACAAACCGCCACCACGTTCTCTCCGGAAACCCCGCGGGTATTGCTTACCCCCTGTCCCCCGACCCCGATGCAGGCCACGTTCAGCTTCTCATTGGCCCGATAACCGAAGGCCACCTGGCTGCTGCAGAGCAGGAGACCCGCCCCTGTCGACCCCTTGAGAAATCCCCGCCGGCTTAAAGATGTTTGCTTGGACATCACCCCTTGTTTCTCAATCCCGTTCACTCCGCAAGAAAACTATCGGGTGGGCCAACCCTGGATTTCACCGTGCCCTCAGGGTTTTCCGCCCGACCCGAATCCGGGACCTGTCCCCTGCTTGTTCGCAGTTCGTGTTCCAGCGACCTGCTTTTCGCCCACCGGATCACAGATTGGATTATCCTGAAGGAAGCGTTAGCATCCCGCATGGTCCGGACGCTGGCGCTTATCACCCTTTTGCTCGCCCAAGCCTTCTCTTCATGGGCTGCCGAACCGGAGTGGCCGCGTTTCCGGGGCACGAACGGGGAGGGGGTGGTGGCAGGCGCAGACATTCCGGCGAGTTGGCAGGCTGATGATTTCATCTGGAAGATTGATCTTCCGGGGGTTGGACATGGTTCGGTGGCCATCGCCGGGGAGCGGATCTTCCTGCTCTGCGGGGATCCCGGAACAAGCGAGCGCACCGTTGTCGCAGTGAGTGCCAATGATGGCAGGATCCTGTGGCAGAAGTCTTACCAGACCGCGAAGTTCAAGGGGCACCGCTTCAACTCCCCGGCCTCAACAACGCCGGCAGTTGACAACGAAAACGTCTACCTGACCTGGGGAACAAGGGAGCAACTCACCGTAACCGCCCTCACGCACGCCGGGGAGCAGGTCTGGCAGGCGGACCTCGGACCGATAAAGGGGGGCCACGGTTTTGGAGCCTCCCCGATGGTTCACGGTGACCTGGTGGTGATCAATAACGACCAGGATGGGAAGAGCAGCCTGGTGGCGGTGGATAAGAGTACAGGCCAGAAGCGGTGGGAAATTCCGCGCAAAAGTGTGCGCTTGAGTTACTCGGTGCCGGTGGTGGCCGGGGACGGAACCCTCGTCTTCACGAACTGGCAGCATGGCTTCACTGCAGTGGACCCGAAAAGCGGCGAGGTCCTGAGTGATGTCAGCGTATTCAACTTGAAGAAGAAGGAGCGGGCCGTCAGTTCACCGGTCATGGCGGGCGACCTCATCATCGGGACTTGCGGCTTCACCAACGAACCGAAGCACGCCGTGGCGATGAAGCTCAAGGATGGCCAGTTGAGCGAAGTGTGGCGGATTGAACGCAATGTTCCGCACATTCCGTGCCCGATCGTGATTCGAGACCGGGTCTACCTGTGGGAAGACAAGGGCATCGGAACCTGTGTCGACCACCAGACCGGGGAAGTGATCTGGCGGAAGCGCATCGGGGGCGCAACCTACTTCGGATCGCCCGTGAGTGACGGGAAGAAGATCTTCTGTGTCGATGCCGATGGCGTGGTCCGGTGTATCGCAGCGGGGGATGAATTCCAGGAACTGGGCCAGACGGA
>JAKVCR010000132.1 GCA_022448985.1 Roseibacillus sp. | reverse complement strand
TGAATAACATGATTGCGTGGGCTCCAAGATGGATCGTTTCCTTTGCTCTGCTTCACTTTCTGGGGGCGTGGGCAGGTGCCCAGGAAGGTGAGACCCCGGCTGGCGAGTCCGGGGCGACGGGGCTGAAATCCCAATTCAGGGAGAGCGTGCAACCGCTCCTGAAGCGCTACTGCTATCGCTGTCACGGCACGAAGAGGATGAAGTCGGGGGTGCGGGTCGACCAGCTTGACCTGAATTTTGAGGACAAGGAGCTCTTTCTCCTGCAGCACATCCACAAGCAAATGAGGCAGAAGGCTATGCCTCCGGAGGACGAGAGCCAACCAAACGACTCTGAACGAGCGCTGCTGATGAAGTGGATCGAGCAAACCCTCCGGGAAGGGCAGCGCAAGGTGCGGGCGAAGAAGGGATCGGTGCGTCGGTTGACGGTGGCGCAGTATCAGAACACGCTTCGAGATTTGCTCGGAGTGGAAGACCGTCTGGCGGATGTTCTTCCGGCCGACGGAGTCTCGAAGGAGGGTTTCAAGAACAACAAGGACACCCTCCTGCTGACTCCGCAGATGATGGAAACATACTTCGAGATTGCGGACCAAGCGCTCTCCCTTTCCCTGGTGGACGAGACTAAGAAGCCGCGCATCCAATGTTTTCGAGTCGAACTCGGAACGGGGGTGAATAAGAACCCGCCCCCTGAAAATGTCGAGTTGGAGGGGCCAAGAATCTTGCCGCGGGCCGACTACTGGGTGCGCGAGGTCTTGCCCGAGAAGCGCTTTCCTTTCGAGCCTCTCGCGATGCAGAAGAAGTTCCGTTTCATCGAAGGATACAGGGGGAATGCCACTGTGCGGGGTTGGATGGATTTCGAGGGCCTGCATCACTCCGTCTTTGCCGCCATCATCGGAAAATACACGGGAGGGTACAATTACGGAAGGTCGTCGCACTTCGTCCCGGAGGGCCTCCTGCTGCGGCCGCGTTCCCCCGAGACCGACACGGTGCGTGGCCCGGCGCCAACTTTTTCCATGCCGATGCGCGAGCTGCCCGCATCGGGAATGCTCCAGGTGACGGTCGAGGCCGCTCGCTATGACGATGGGCTCCAGCCGCATACACGTGTTCCCGAGTCGGACAGTCGCATGGCTGTGGACATTCCGGGAGGAAAGGAGGCAACCCTCGTGATTCCGGCGGCGGGAGTCTACCAGCTCGATATCGTGCTGGACGGTCCTCCCGGAGATGACGTGATCACCGCCGACATCGGAGAGCGAACTTTTTCCAGGCGGCTGAAACCGCCGTTTCCGCCCCCTCCCGGTCCTGATGGGAAGATTGTCATCCCATTCCTGCTGGCGCACTTCGTGGAGGGAGTAGTTTCCCTCAAGGTCGGCTGCGGGGACGGCCGTAATCTGCAAGCCATGTGGATTACCTCTGTCGCAGCAGATAGTGAAGCGGGTAGACAGTTTGCAGCCTTCGAGAAGCGGGTCCCCCACGTGAGTGTGCACATGGGCTTGCGCACCGATGTGGGAGCGAGGCTTTCCCGATTTGGTGATCCCAAGGCCGTGCCTTCGGCGAAGATCGCGCGTTATTCCTTTCGCGCGCCGATCAGCAGTTTTGCCTCTCCCGACACGGAGGAGGATAACGAGAACTATCTTGCAGGATTGCGGGAGATTGCGATTCGCAGCGAGCCGACCGATGACCGCCAGATCCCGCGCCTCCTCGTACGGGCGGTGGAGTTTGAAGGGCCGTATTACGAAGACTGGCCGCCTCGGGGACATCGTGAGATCTTTTTCCCATCGGTGCAAAAGGGGGATCCACCTGCCTATGCCCGCGAGGTTATTGCGCGCTTTGCGACTCGAGCCTTTCGGAGACCACCCAGGGAGGACGAACTTGAGTCACTGCTCGGTGTGTGGCGCGAAAGCTACGAGGGGACCAAGGACTTTCAGGTCAGCGTCCGTCATGCGCTTCTCGTGATCCTCACCTCGCCCCAGTTTCTCTACCTCACCGAGGAGAGTGTCGGGCCCCAGGCTGAGCCGCTCTCCCCTCACGAGTTGGCGGCCAAGCTTTCCTACTTTCTCTGGAATTCCGTGCCAGACGAGCGGCTCCTCTCACTTGCAGGAAAGGATACTCTCGGAGCATCCCTGAGGTCTGAAGTGGAGCGCCTCGTGGCCGACGAGCGCTTCAGTCAGTTCACCGGGGAGTTTGTCTCGCAGTGGCTGAGCCTCGACAAGTTCGATGTCGTCAACATCAACCGGGGGCGTTATCCCCGGCTTCTCAAGGAGACCCAGCGGGAGCTGCGCAAGGAGCCCATCCACTTCTTCACTCACCTCATGCGGGAGAACCTGTCTCTACGCAACCTGATCGATTCCGAGTTCATTGTGGCAAACGATGTGGTGGCGGGATACTATGGATTGGGCGATCGGGCCGAGCACGGCTATGCGTTTGCGCCACTTCGCCATAACCGAGAGGTGCTGGGCGGAGTACTCACCCAGGCAGCAATTCTTTCTGGCCTTACGGATGGGAATGAATCGAATCCCGTCAAACGTGGGGCCTGGCTTGCGCGCAAGATAATCGCTGAACCCCCTGAGCCTCCGCCACCCAATGTCCCCGATCTTCCCAATGAAGGGGAAGCCAAGGGTAAGACCTTGCGAGAGCGACTGGAGCAGCATCGTAATCAGGAAGGATGCACACAGTGCCATCAGAAGATAGATCCTTGGGGTCTTCCCTTTGAGCAATTCGACGCGGGTGGGCTCCTCAAGCATGAGAAGGTTGACGCCCGTTCCATTCTTCCGGACCAGACCGAGATCGCCGATACGAACCAGTTGAAAAGCTATCTCGCGAACGAGCGCCTGGATCAGGTGGCCTTCTCCTTCCTGCAGCACCTTGCATCATATGCGGTCGGGCGTAGTCTCAGCTTTAATGAGATCGATTACCTGCGCCGGGAGGGCCGCAGGAAGCTGGGCGCGGATGGTTACCGCATGCGGGATTGTGTGCAGTTCGTGATCGAGAGCCCTCTTTTTCTGGAGAAGTGAGGGTCTCAAGCACCCCATTGTGTCCTTGTGGCTGCCCTTACCCGGGGTAGAATTCAGGCCTTAAATACCATGCCGACCCCGTTCCAACTCGACCGCCGCGCAGTCCTCAAGGGTATGGCGGGCGTGGCCCTGCCCCTGCCCCTGCTGGAAGTGATGGGAAAGGAGGTTGCTGAGAAAACGCCCCGGCGGTTTTGTGCATTCTACGTCGCTAACGGCATGACCCTTCCCGACCCGAAGCTCGGGATCGACGATTGGAGCTGGTTTCCCCGGGCGGAGAAAGACGGGAAATTTGTCTTTGGAATCCCGACCGAGCCACTGAGCCCCCATCGCGAAAAACTCAGTTTCTTCGGAGGTTTGCAGCATCTGAACGGGACAAAAAATGATCCGCACGTCTGCTCGGACATGTGGTTGACGGGGGCCCCTCTGCACGATCCTGCGCCCGGAACCTACAATACCGTGGCGCTGGATCAGGTGATCGCACGGCACACGCGCAACTACTGCCGTCGTCCCTCGCTCGTTCTCTCCATTGACGGGGGCACGGGCTATAC
>JAKVCR010000131.1 GCA_022448985.1 Roseibacillus sp. | reverse complement strand
CCGGCGCCCGCGCCCCCCCCCCCCCCCCCCCCCCCCCCCCCCCCCCCCCCCCCGCGGCCAACTGGAATTCCTCCTCGAGGCGGAGTACCGGAGTCGGGGCCTGGCCAGTGAGATGACGCAGGCGATGCTCGAACACGCCTTTGGTCCGCTGGCCCTGCACCGGGTGTCTGCATCATGTTTCACGCGGAATGCCAATTCCGCTCGCCTGCTTGAGCGCAACGGATTCACCCACGAAGGATGCAGCCGCAGTGCGTACCTGACCGAGGATGGATACCTTGATGCAGATGAATGGGCCATGCTCGCATCGGACCCCCGTCCGTGGAAGGTGTCCGGGGAACGCGCCTGAAGGCCCGCAGGCCCCTGTCGTGCGCCATCGAGGCGGCAAAGTGATGGGCTCGACCGAGTCGAACACCTGCCCATACGTGGACTTCGACGCTGCAAAGTCACCTGGTCTTCGATCAGAGGAGTGAACCCTTGAGCCAGCCCGCTACCGACAAGTGCCATTGCTGGATTCCGGTCCTCGCGACTGTCCTGATCCTCTTCTCGCTCTTCGATGCGGGGTTCAGCGCGGTGCTGGGCGTGATCAACGTGGAACTTCAGAGCCTGCAGGAGCAGGTCGAGCAGGGGGGCACCAGGCTCAAGGTCGCGGGTTTTCTGAGCCATGTCACCGGTGGCATAGTGAACCTCGGCTCCAGCTATGAGGCGGAGCAGGTGAAGGACATTCTCAAGAGCATGCCGGAGCTGGGGTTCCTGGCGTTCATTGCCTGGGCGCGAGTGTGGCTTGCCGCGGCCGGCCTGGCCATGGGCATTGCCCTTGCATTCCGGGTTTCCTGGGCGCCCCTGGGCATACTGATCTGGGCGGGCCTGGCCTTGCTCGGCACCGGGATGGCAAGCGTGTCGATGCTCTCCTTCTATCAAGGCCTGTCAGCAGAAGCTTCAGCCGCGAACATTTCCTTCATCGCCGGGCTCGATGTCGTCTTCCATCTTGCCTGGCCGCTGTACCTCGTCGTGCGACTGCTTCGTGCACGCAGGGCCGGGGACTATCCCGGCTGGTGAGCTCGGCGGGTTGGTGACCGCAGGAAGCAGCCTCGCATGATGGCCAGGCCTTGATCGAGCCGATTGCCTTGCCGCGCCGGTCCGAACCCTCAACCAGCCACAAATCCACAGCCATGATGCCTGCGATCGGCCAGGAGGGGTGATTTTGATGTGGGTGAATGTAAAAGACCCCCGGCACAAGGCCGGGGGCGGAGGGAGGGAAAAGGGCAATTGGAGTCACGACCTTTCCGACGCATCGGAGCGGACGCGGGAGGACATTCAGAAGTAACCTCGTAGGGCACCTCTTCTACGGGCTCGCGGCCCGTCTCCTCCAGATAAGGACCGTGGTCCTCTAGTCACCAAGTATCGCTCCGATTGCGGGGAATGCAAGGGTTTTTTGAGCTTGCCCGGGAATTGTTCAGAGTTTTGGCCCTGGAAACGCGATGAGTCTTGGAGATAGGCCCTTTGAAGCTCAAAAACGCCTCTTTGGTCGAGCAAGGGTCATGAGATTTTGATTCGGCAGTCTTTCTGGATCAAAGGTGGATAGACTCTCTCAACGCACCTTTGACGACCACAGTTGGAG
>JAKVCR010000130.1 GCA_022448985.1 Roseibacillus sp. | reverse complement strand
GTCCTTGACCAGCTTGGCGAAGATCTCGCGGTCACTCAGGCCCTCGTCGATGAAGGCACGAATCTCGGCGGCCACTTCCTTCGGTCGCCCGCAGCCTTTCACGTTACAGCTGGCCTGGATGTAGAACATGCCGGTGCACCGATCCCCGGGGATGCCGCAGCTGCAGTAAATTGTCTGCAGAAACCATTGCACGCGCTCTTCCTTGTCCTGCAGACGATCGAGGTCGGTCGGTTCGTGGGAGGCCTGGATTTCCCCGGGAGGCTCAGGAACCGTCAGGTTGATGCGCTGTCCTGGCTTCAGCCCGAGGAGGTGGAGTCCACTGGCAGGAACGAGGTGCACACGGGTGCGTTCACGCCAGGGGGAGACTGATTTGACGATGGCCTTGACGGGGTCCTTGATGGCGAGACGGACTTCATCGCCCTTCTTCAGATAGCGTCCCCAGCGGATGGCCTCGTGATCGAGGGTCACTTCCATCTCGCCGCCGAGAGGGTGGAGTCCACTGATGGACCCGGGGAGCCCTTCCTCGCGCCAGCGGTCCCGGAGCCAGTCCTGCTGGCGGGATCTGAGGGTTTCGAACTCTTCAGGGGCATGCCCTGCGCGGAGGATGTTCCCGGACGACTGGGCGAGGATGCTTGCCGACACTTTCCGGGGACCCTGGTAACTCTCCGCGAAGTGCAAGGTGCGCTCAGGTACCTTCTTGGGATCCTCGCCCGGCACGTGGAGGACAGCCTTGTCCCCGTCTACGGATTTTATGACCAACGGTTCGTCGTGGATGTCCTGCTCGGACATTTCGTCGGCAATCATGAGGACCGAATGGGGTTTCTTCTTCCGGTCGACCATGAGCCAGACCCAGACGCGGTCGTCCTCATGGAGTTGTTCCAGTCGGCCCCACCAACCATGGACCTTGATTTCCGCGTCGGGGAGCACGGGCCACGAGGAAGCTTCCTTCTCATCCTCGAAGTGTAGATGAACGGTGGCCCCGTCCTGATCGTGTCGGATGTAACGGGCGAATTTCTTGACCACGTGCCGCAGGACATCGGCCTTCCCCGCGATGACCTTCTTCGCTTTCTCCTCCTTTTCGCCGAAGAGGGGGAGGCCGGGAACCAGGAGCGCGACACAGGTGATGACCGGCAGGAGAGAGACCCTCATAACTGGGGAGTCACTCTAGAATTGTCCGGGCGGGGATCAAGAGGCATTCCCCGCTGAAGGCCTTATCGGGACGAAGGTTTCCTGCGCTTTGCCCGGGCGGATGGTGCCGCGAGGGCAAAGTCGACCCGTTGCCGGGCACTGTCAACTTTTGCGACCCTGACCTCGATACGGTCTCCAACGCGGATGAGTCGGCGGGACTGGCGGCCCCGGATCTGCCGTCGGGTGGAATCGAAATCGTAACGGTCATCCTTGAGCAGGTTGCGGGGGACGAGACCTCCCATTCCCAGTTCCTCGATGTCCACGAAGAAGCCGTAGGGGACTACTTCCGTGACGAGGGCGGTGAAGGTTTTTGCCTTGCCCTGCCGTAACTGGTTCCTGAGGTAGGCACATAGCTTGGAGCGCTTGCTATCCCGTTCGGCCTCGCTGGAGGCCCGCTCGGTGGCGGAGAGATGTTCGGCTGCGCGGCGCAGGTCACGAGGGTCGGGTCCTCTCTTCTGGAAGAGTGCCCGGTGGACGAGTAAATCGGCATAGCGCCGGATGGGGGAGGTGAAGTGGGCGTAGTTGTCCTTGGCGAGACCGTAGTGACCCAGCGACCGGGTGGCATAGCGGGCGCGGGGGAGGGTTCGGAGGAAGCCGATCCTGAGGGCGGGTCCGATGCTGGATTTCTCCAGCCGCCCCAGGAGTTTCCGGACTTCCCTTGGTTTGCCGAGATTGCCACAGGGAATCCGGTGGAAGCGGACTTCCGTGCGAAACTCCTGGAGACGAACAGGGTCCGGATGCTCATGGACCCGGTGGATGCCGGGTTTGCGCAACTGAAGGAGCCGGGTGGCGACGGCTTCGTTGGCGAGGAGCATGAACTCCTCGATGAGTTGGTGCGACTGGTCGTGTTGGACCTGCTCAATATCAATGACCCGGCCCCGCTGATCGAGACGAAGGCAGGTTTCCGGGGAAGAGAATTCAAGTGAACCGGCCCGGAGGCGACGGGCGCGAAGTTTCTGGGCGAGGTGATCGGCATCCTGGATCATGCCCTCGAGGGAATTGGTGGCCTTGCCCCCGATAACGCGCATGGCGTCTTCATAGGTGAAGCGGCGGCGGGAGCAGATGACGGCTGACGAGAACCTGGTCCGGAGGATCTGTCCGTCATCACTTAGAAGAAATTCCACGCATTTGGTGAGGCGTTCGACGCCGGGGAGAAGGGAGCAGAGGTCGTTGCTGAGGGACTCGGGCAGCATGGGAATGACACGGTCGGGCAGGTAGGTCGAATTGCCGCGCAGGCGGGCCTCCCGGTCGAGGGAGGACCCGGGCTTCACGTAGTGAGAGACATCCGCAATATGGATGCGAAGCTCCCAGGGGCCCCTGCGGGTCCGGCGGAGGGAGAAGGCGTCGTCGAAGTCGCGCGCGGAGGCGGGATCGATGGTGATGACCGGGTGTCGGCGGCAATCGGTGCGATTTGCGATTTCCCGGGCTTGAACGGTGGTTCCGAGGCGTTTGGCCTCAAGGAGGACCTTGCGAGGAAAAGCCTCACGGAGGGAGGATCCCGACTTTGGACGGGATGTTGATTTCATGATACAGGTAGTTTTGAATTGGTGGATGCACGTCGGGCGGACAGGACGTTCGCGGAGAAACGTGCAAAACACTGCCGGCGGGTTAGCTCGGCGGGTGACCCGAGAGTGGGTCAGTCAAGTCTTCCAGTAAGGAAGTTCGACTGAAAGGTGACAGCGGTTTTCCGGAATGCAAGGGGAAAGGAGACGCGCTGGTGGCGGGTCACTTTCCCTTGATCACCTGCCCGCTCTTTTTGTGCGTCCACGTAAATGTACGGTGGTCGAAGAGGAAGGCTTTCTTGGAATCGACGGGGGGAGCGGGGGCGGTGGGGATCCACTGCCGGGCTTCCTCGATGATGCTCATGTGACTGGGATCCATTGCGAGGTTTGTCCGTTCTTCCGGATCATTCCGATGGTCGTACACTTCCCATTGTCCGGTAGTATAGCGAATGACGCGGTAGCGCATGCCGCGGACTGCGACATGACCCGATTCCTCAATGGTGATGGCGGGACGCTTTCTTGTTCTGCTCGGTTCGTGGAGCCAGGGGACGAGGCTGATGCCGTCCAACTTCTTCACGCGGGGCAGGCCGCACAGTTCGATGAGAGTGGGGAAGATATCGACCAGGCTGACCGGTTGTGAGCAACGCTGTCCGGGTTCGCCGATTCCGGGTGCGGCGATGAGAAAGGGAACGCGTGTAGCTTCCTCCCACAGGGTGCGCTTGTGCCAGTGGCCCTTTTCGCCGAGGTGCCACCCGTGATCGGACCAGAGGACAATGATCGTGTCCCGCGCCGCAGGGCTTTTCTCCAGAGCGTCGAGGACGCGGCCCACGAGGGCGTCAGCGAAGGAGATGCTGGCGAGATAGTGCCGGACAGCCGTCCTCCACCTGCCCGTTTTACGGAGACGGGAAAGATCCCCTGACTTGCGCCGGGCAAGTTTGCGGCCAGCTTCCGGAATGTCTTCGAGGTCTGCGGGGAGGTCCTTCGGAACGACGACCTGCTCAAGGGGGTAGAGGTCGAGGTATTTCCGGGGAACGTACCAGGGAAGGTGAGGATGAAAGATGCCGCAGGCGAGAAAGAACGGTTTGTCGTGTCCGCGCTGGGGGAGGTTCGTGAGATACTTGACTGCATAGCCGGCGACCAGGGTGTCATCGTAGGCCTCCTCGTGTTGCGGCAGGATGCCCCAGTCCGCTTCCCCGGAATAGAGCTTGATGCCGGAGTAGGGAAACTCCGGAGGACGGGGTTTCGCAGGAGTCCACGGGTAGAGGGGGGAGCCATGCCGGATCCAGCCGTTATCATTGAAGAGATTGCGCTGGAAGTCGTCCCATTGACCAGGCGGGTTGTTGCCGGCGGTGTGGTGATAGATCTTTCCAGTCCCGACGGTGTGGTAGCCGTTTTCACGGAAGTGAACGGGAATGGTAGGCAGGTGGGGATGGTTGGGTTTCCACCAGTGCTGGTTGTTGTAGATACCGGTCGAGGTGGGGAGGAGACCGCTCAGGACGGAGGCCCGGCTGGGACAGCAGACCGGAGCCGTGCAGTGGGCATTCGTGAAGACGGTGCTCCGGGCCGCGAGACGATCGAGGTTGGGAGTGTGCACCCTGCCGGGGTAACCGCCCAGGAATCCGACCCAGTCGTTGAGATCGTCGAGGGCGAGAAAGAGAACATTTTTCCCGGGGTCCGCTCTGGCACAGGAGATCTGTAGATAACCCGGGAGGAGGATGGAGAGGACGGCCAGAAGGCGTAACATTCGTTCCACACCAGCAGTAGAGCAGTCCTTGGGCAAGGGATTTGCCCCTGCCCCGGTGATTGACTCCGGGCTAAAATAGCCGATGCTGGGAACACCCCCGTGAATCGCTTGTCAGTTATCTCTGTGGCCGTGGTGTTCGCTATCACCGGCCCGCTTCAGGCCCAATTCAGTTTCACCGAGCGAACGGATCTGCTGGGGGAGGTGACCCGCAGTGGGGCGCCCATGGCCGTGGTTGATATGAATGGTGATGGACGGGATGATCTGATCCGGTTGCACGAAACCGATAGCCTGCTGATCGACTACCAGCAGGGCCCCGGCGAACCGTTCTCGTCCTATGTTTACGGAGAGCTCCCCCGTGGGTCAATCTGGGCGGTTTGTGCCGCGGATGTGGATCGCAATGGCTTTAATGATCTCTTTCTGGGCCCCTCTTCAGGTGGAGCTTTTCTGCTCAAGGCAGATGCTGCGGGGACAAAGTATAACTTCGTGGAGTTGCCTGACCGAGATATTTTCGTGCAGGGTTCCATCTTTGGTGATTTCGACAATGATGGGAACATCGATCTTTTTGCCTGCGATGATAATGACGACAATCACCGCTATCGCAATGATGGTGCAGGGGAGTTCGTGCTGGCGCCAGACCTGGTGGGTGCATCGTTGCCATCCAGCGTGTCGAGCGGGAACTACGCCGCGATCCTCACTGATTACGATAACGACGGGCACAGCGACATGTATCTCTCGAAGTGTCGGCTGGGAGTGACTGACCGGACTGACCGGAGGCGCATAAATCGTCTTTTCCGTAACGATGGGACAAATAGCTACACTGACGAGGGTCCGGCTGTGGGGCTGGATGATGGAGAGCAGTCGTGGTGTGCGGATTTCGGGGATATCGACAATGATGGGGACATGGATTGCTTTATCCTGAACCATGGACAGGGGACATCGAAGTTGCTTGAGAACGACGGTTCAGGTTTCTTCACCGATATCAGTGCGAGTGCGGGCCTGGCGGGAATCAATTATTTCGGGATCCAGGCTCTTTTCCGCGACTTTGATAATGACACGTTTGTTGATCTCCTGGTGACAGCCACGAACCTGGGGGGTTCGGCTGCGACGTATCGCCTTTACCGGAACAATGGGGACAAGTCGTTTACCCGGATCCCCAACGTCCTACGGATCAACAACGGAGGTGCACTGATATCCCATCTGCATTCGTGTGCAGTGGGTGATTTCAACCAGGACGGGTTCGTGGATATATTGGGGGGGCGCGGCACGGGCTACAACGGTCACTCGGATGACCAGCGGGACCTGATGTTTCTCAACGATGGCAATGCCAATCATTTTCTTGGTGTACAGGTTCGAGGACGTGTCTCGAATCCAAACGGCATCGGAACGCGGTTGGAGTTGCACGGAGACTGGGGGGTGCAGTTGCGTGAGGTGCGGGCGGGGGAGGGCTACGGGATTCAGAACTCGCTTACGAAGATCTTTGGACTGGGAAGTACGACCGAGATTAAAAAGCTGGTGGTAAAATGGCCGTCGGGGGTTGTGGAGGAGATTCTTGAGCCAACGGCAGACCAGTTACTCCGGATCAGCGAGGGTGACACGTGGGAGAGCGGCAATTTCAGTGAGCCTGACATCTCGAGTCCGCTCGCGGTCCATGTGATTGTTGATGAGCCCTTGCGTTACCGGGTGGCGACAAGCAACCTCAGCCTCTCCTATGCGATCGCGGATGGACCTGCCGGGATGACCATTGACCAGGAGAGCGGGATCCTGACCTGGACCCCGTCGGCAGAGGGTGTGGAGACGGTCGATATCAAGGCGAGCAATCCGGCTGGAGTGTCTACGGAGACGCTCGTCATCACGGTCGCACTGGCACCTCCGCCGCCCGACTTTGCATCGGCAGTCAACAACGCCGACCTGGGGTTCTCGACATCGGAGACGCCGTGGTTCGTGCAGGAACGGGAGAGTCGGGGAGACGGTCAGGCGCTCCAGAGCGGAGCTGTTGGTGATGATGGACGCTCCTATCTCGAGTCCGAGGTCGAGGGTCCCGGGGAGTTGCAGTTCTGGTGGAAGGCGTCTTCGGAGCAGAACTTTGATGAACTGGTTTTCCGGGTGGACGGCACCCGGGTAGAGGATATCAGCGGAGAGACGGGCTGGAGGCTTGTTTCCTACGAGGTGCCGGAGGGGACGCATCGACTGCGCTGGTCCTACGAAAAGGATGGCTCGGTGGCCGATAATGACGATGCGGGGTATCTCGATGAGATCTCGTGGGCGGCTGCTGATGGCGACGGTGATGGGTTGCCAGACGATTGGGAACGGGCGAATTTTGGGGACCTTTCTGCCGGGCCAGATGATGATCCTGATGGCGATCTGAGCAGTAATGTGGAGGAATGGGCAGCTGCTACGGATCCCAATGATTCCGCCTCGATGCTACAGATCCTGCGGGTCACGAGAGAGGTGAACGGGGGCAGTGAAGTCGTGTTCAGGAGTGTGCCGGGCAAGAAGTATGTCATTGAAGCCTCGGACACGCTGCAGGATTTCCGGAGGGTAACGGAGGAAATAACGGCGGGGACGGATGCCACGACTGCCACTGTTGTCCTTTATGCCCCGGGTTCTGTTGAGGAAGTCACCTATGTGGCTTCCGATGCCGCAGGAAAGGTTCTTGTTCCGAATGGACCCTTGAATGGACTGTGGCGGGGTGGGGACGAAACCGGTTTTGCCGCCGGAGGCGGGGATGCAGGCTGGTCCACGGTCACCCAGGGAATTGGGTATGACCAGAATCAGACTACCTACGATCCGTTTATCGGAAGTGACTTGCAGGCGGTAATGTATCGAAATCACCCGACGGCCTGTCTTCGTCTACCCTTCAATGTAGACAACCCTGCCGTCGTTACCAGCCTGGTAATGGAACTTCGCTACGATGATGGTTTTGCAGCATGGTTGAATGGTGTGCCAGTAGCGGGGGACAATCTTCCGAATGGTTCACTCAGTTGGAATTCGTCGGCGCCCTCTAGTCGTCCGGACAGCCGGGCAGTCGATTTCAACGCGTTTGACCTGGGTGACAATGTCAGCAATCTTCAAGCAGGTCGCAACATCCTCGCCTTGCAGGGTCTCAACCGGTCCTCTACCAATCGAGACTTTCTCTTGCAGGCCAGGCTCAGGGGTGAGGAGGGTGAATTACTCATGCCGTCCGGATATTACTTCCGGGTGCGGGTGGTTGAGTAGTTGCGGAACGGTATCCAGAGGAGAAGGAAAAGAAGCGATCCGGCCAGGATCATCCAGAGGATCCGGATTGGATAGGGGCCGAGAAGGTCGACAGGAGTAGGTGTGCCAGGGACGCTGTTACCCAGGAAACCGTAGTTCCAGCCTGTGAGGGCGTTGACGATGGAAAGAAGAATCACGCAGGCGAGGGTAAAGAGCGCGCTCTGGAGAAGGTCGCGGAAAGAAGGGCGGTAGTGGCCGCAGCGAAAGATATGGATGAGCGCAAAGATGATGAAGCTGTGATAAATCCAGAAGACCCAGAATCCCCAGTTCCCGGGTCCCTGTCCCACGGTAGGGGTGAGGAACGCCCACACGCAGAGGCAGGTCCAGAAGTAGAGGACGCCCTGGAAGAGGCGGATGCCCTTGAGGACTGCAAGAGCACCAAAGATATTGGCCGCATTACAAAAATGAAGGGGGAGACTCCCCGCTGGATCAAAGCGCTCGGGCATCATCCAGTAGCCGGTATTGAGAATCCAGGCCGCAACGCAGCCCCAGCCCACGAATCGTTGCAGGAGCCGTTGGCGGGATTTTGTGCCCACGTAGCCGGTAGCGATCGTCAGTAGCACCGCGGCAGCTGCGATGATTGCCAGAGTGATGAGGTGGAGGGTGCTTCCAGTCTGAAATGAGTTCGCAAGAATCATGAGAGAAGGGGAAGGGTCTGGGGCGGGATCTAAATTGAGATTTCTCAATCAGGGGTTCACTGCTCTTGTGATGGCTGCCCGTGCGAGGAGCCGGGTGGAGTCGAGGGTGGGCAGGGGTGAGACCTCATTGTTCAGGATCAGAGGAAGTTCCGTGCAACCCAGGACAACGGCGTCGCATTGGTGCTCGTCACGGAGTCGCTGGATGACGGCAAGGAGGGCGGAGCGATCCTTTTCGGTGACTACATTAAAGACGAGACGATCGAAGATCAGGGAGTTTATGTCCTTGCGCTCGTCAGGGTTTGGCATGCGAGACTCAATGCCGAAGGGTTCCAGTTTTCCGGGATAGACCGGTCCCTCCATGAGGTAGCTGGTGCCGAGGATGGCGAGGCGGCGGAACCCCCGCGCATGGGCTTCCCGGGCAACGACCTCGGCGATGTGGAGCCAGGGGAGTCTGGCTTCCAGGTCGGCGTGATCCATGGCCTCATGCACAGTGTTATCGGGGCAGATGACAAAGTCCGCGCCCATGGAGTCGAGCTTGGTACAGGATTCGGAGAGGAGAGCGGCGATGGTCGCCCAGTCCCCCTTTTCTAGGAGGAGGCAGTATTCACCGAAGCTGAAGGAGTGAAGGACGATCTCGGGGTGGTGATGGGAGCCGAACAACTCCCCGCACTCTGCGGTAATGGTTTCGTAACAGAGCGCAGCGCCGGGACCGCTGCAGGCCGCAATGCCGATGGTTTGGACCTTTCTCCAGTCACGCATGGGAGGAGAGCTAACCCGGAAGAATGGAGTCCTCCACTGCAATTTCGAGGAACAGTGAAGGAATGTCCGGCCCTTTCCTTTCTTCGAGGTGATTGTCGCCGGAGCCAATGCATTCTCTTTATGAGCTGAAGCGGGGTAGGAGCGAGTTGCCGGGGGTCCCTTAGCAGCAGGAGTGCCGTCATCCAGGAAGGTGATATTGTGGGCATTGTGTTACAATTGCGTGCTAACGGAGCAATCGTAGGCTGAGACATTGTTTGAAGTGCTCATTCGGTTTCCCCATCGGGAGGATGCCGTCGCCGAGCGGGCTCCTTGAGAGCGAGTGGGACCGACTCCCGGAATTCAGGCGATAAGAGACGGGAAATCTTGATAAAACCGTTGCCTTTTGCCGAAGGGCTCACCATGTTCCGCGCCATGCATCCCGACGTGGTGAAATTGGTGGAATCTGGTCGTATTCCCCAAACCGTCGGAGAACGCCTTTCCCAATTGGCTCCCGGCAGTTTTTGTCTTCACAAATCCTGGGGATCCGGGAAGGTGGCGGATTGGGATCTCTTTGGCGGGAAAGTGACCATTGACTTTGAACGCGAACCGGGGCGCGTGATGGGATTAAAGCTTGCCTTGGAGAAAACCGAACCGCTGGAGGTGGAGGATTTTCGTGCGCAGAAGGTCGAGAAGATCGAGGAGTTGCGAGCGCAGGCCCAGAGCGATCCTGCCGCCGTGGTTATCCAGACGCTTGAGGCCCATGGGGGGTCGATGAAACCTGACCAGATCGACCGTGTGCTGTGTGGAAGCGTTGTCCCGGAGGCGGACTACAAGAAGTGGTGGGATAGAGCCAAGAAGGCTTTGCGCGAATCTCATCGTGTGGTTGTTCCCAGCAAGCGTAATGAATCTCTTGTTTTGCGCGACACCGACCTGAGTCCTGTGCAGACCCTGCTATCCGATTTTGAGGTGGCTAACAGTCTGCGCGATAAGGCCAAGATTCTCGATGACCTCCGGAAGCAATCGAAGGCATTGGAGAGCGAGGGGATGGTGGAAGAGTTACTCGCTAAGATTGAAGAGATCAGCCGCAAGGGGATTAAACTGCACCTCGGGGATGTTCTCGACCTTCTGGCGGGGCGTGATGAGTTGTTGGAGGCTTTGAAGGAGGTAACCCTGGCTGATAACGCTTTGCGACTACATGATGTGCTGGCGAGTTCCAGTGGTTCGCTTGCACCCGAGATGGCTGGTCTACCTGCAGCGCGTCAGCGCCGGATTTATGAGGCTTTCCCGGAAGCCTTTGGTGACGAATGGTTGAAAAAAATCCTGAGTGTTTTTGACCGGGTGGGAACCCGGGGAGTGGCGGAGATCGCCAAGATGTTTGCGGATCATGACGAGATGGACACGCTGCTTGAGCACATCAGGCGGGCCCTGTCCCGGCACGCGCTCGGGCCGGATGCGCTGGCATGGATTTGCCGGGAGCGCAGGAAGGCAGCCCAGGCAGTGTTCACCCATGAAGTGGGCTCCGCTATTTTGTCGGTCATTGAACAGGACAGCACTGATGAGGGGCCACGCAGGACGCTGCGATTACAGAACTTCCTGATGGAAGACCGTGAACTTGTTGCCGATCTGCTGGATGGGGTAGAGATGAACGACGTTCGGAACTTTGCGCGTAAGCTGCTGCAGAGTCCTGCATTTGCGGAACTGGACCGGAAGTCATTGATGGCGAGGGTAATCAAGGCGCACCCCGAGGCGCAGGAACTGGTGACTGGTGACGGGGGACCTCGCCGAGATACCCTGGTTGTCTCCTGGGACAGCCTGGAAAAGCGCAAGGAGGAGTACGAGGATCTCGTAAACAAGCGCATTCCCGGAAACATCAAGGAAATTGCAATAGCGCGTTCCTATGGGGATCTGCGGGAGAACTTCGAATACAAGGCAGCTAAGCAGATGCAGGCTGTCCTCGCTCGCCGCAAGACGGAACTGGAGAAGGATCTGGATAACGCGCAGGGATCGGATCTCACCGGAGCGGACACCAGTTCTGTCAACATCGGAACGGTTGTGACGCTTCGACATAATGGCGATACCGAGCAGTACACGGTTCTCGGGGCCTGGGATAGCGATCCCGATCAACGGATTGTGTCCTATCTGTCGGATATCGGGCAGGCCCTCATCGGGCAGCAGGTTGGTGCCAAGGTGGAATTTCGCGACCTTGAGACGGAAGAGGAACGCACCTATGAAATCGCCGAGATCAGTGCGTGGAAGTGAAAGAGCGTCCCCCTGAGCTGAATTTACCTACGATATCATGTCTGACACCACCATCACCGAAGTACGCGGTCGCGAGATCATCGATTCCCGGGGGAATCCTACCGTGGAGGTCGAGGTTATCCTGCAGGGCGGAGGATTTGGGCGCGCTGGTGTTCCGAGCGGAGCGAGTACCGGCGAGCACGAAGCCTGGGAGTTGCGTGACGGAGATAGTAGTCGCTATCTGGGGAGGGGTGTACTGGGAGCGGTTGACAATGTGAACCAGAGGATTGCGCCAGCCCTTACGGGGATGGACGGCACCGACCAGTCGGCGGTTGATGCGGCCATGCTGGCCCTGGATGGCAGCAAGAATAAGAAGAATCTCGGAGCGAATGCGATCCTGGGTGTCTCCATGGCATTAGCGAAAGCGTCCGCGGCGCAGGTAGGCCTGCCGCTGTATCAGTATCTAGGGGGACCGGATTCAAATGTTCTTCCGGTACCTATGATGAATATCCTGAACGGTGGAGCGCACTCTGACGCTCCGATTGACTTCCAGGAGTTCATGATCATGCCTGTGGGTGCGCCCACTTTCCGTGAGTCACTGCGTTACGGGGCAGAGGTCTTTCATGCTCTGAAGAAGGTGCTGCACGATCGTAATCTTTCCACCGCGGTTGGGGACGAGGGAGGATTTGCACCCGCCCTTGACAGCGCTGACGATGCCCTGGCGGTAATTGCTCAGGCGGTGGAAGCGGCTGGATACGAGATGGGCGATGATATCTGTATAGCGCTCGATGTCGCGTCCTCCGAGTTTTATGACAAGGAGAAGGAATGCTACGTATTCAAGAAATCGGATGGTTCGGAGAAAAGCTCCGAAGAGCTGGTGGACTACTATGCAGCACTCAAGGAAAAATATCCCATTCTTTCGATCGAGGACGGCTGTGACGAGAATGACTGGGATGGATGGAAGGTGCTAACTGAGAAATTAGGAAATAGAACCCAGTTGGTTGGGGACGACCTCTTCGTGACCAATGTCGATTTTCTGGCCAAGGGGATTGACCTGGGCGTAGCCAATTCAATTCTGGTGAAGGTCAACCAGATTGGCTCACTTACCGAGACCTTCGACGCGGTGCAACTCGCCAGCCAGAACAATTACACGTCGGTGATCTCCCACCGCTCCGGTGAAACCGAGGACTCCACCATCGCGCATATCGCAGTAGCAACAAATTCCGGACAGATCAAAACCGGGTCGATGAGCCGCTCCGATCGTATTGCGAAGTACAATCAACTCCTCCGGATTGAAGAAGCCCTCGGCGACGATGCAGTTTATGGGGGGAAATTGAAGGTGCAGGCCTGAGGCATTGGTCCCTGCGGAGGCTTCTATTTTTTCTCGATGCGATAGATTCGCTCACCACTGCGATAGAGGTCGAGACGGTCACGGGCAACGAGTTCAAGATAGGCAGGATCGTCGCGGAGCGCGGTAAGTTCTCGAGTCCTCTGCTCCTTCTGAGACCGGACGTGGGATTCCTGCGCGCTGGTCCGGGCAAGTTCTTCATTGAGAGAGCGCAACTTGCGCATTTGAGGGACAGAGAGGACAGCCATGGCTACGCAGCCAGTGACGATAAAAATCGTGAAGGCGACCCTGTTGACAATACGAATCCCAGTTGTGCGGGCCCGCAGATGCTTTCCCACTGGGCGCCTGTGGGTGGCTTTGGCGGAGGGTGAACTATACGCCATCACGATTGATCATAGCAATTTTCATAAGGGATTCCAAAATAATTGTGGGACTGAGGGGATTGCGCTGGAAATGCACTCCGGTAGGGCCTAGTGCTCGCCGGTGCCCGAGGAGCCTTTGATCTTAGCCCAGGACGTCCATCGTACCTACTTGCTTGGAAAGAAGGTTGTTGAGGTGCTGCAAGGGATTGACTTGGAGATCATGCAGGGCGAGCGGGTGTTTTTGTGTGGGGCGAGTGGGGCGGGTAAGACTACCCTGCTTTATACCCTGGCGGGTCTCGAACGGCCCCAGCGGGGCCGGGTTCAGGTTGGAGGGGAGGATCTGTATGGTTTGTCGCAGAGGGATCAGAGCATGCTTCGCAACAGCAAGATGGGCTACATCTTCCAGAATTACTATCTCCTGCCAGAACTGACGGCGCTGGAGAATGTGATGATTCCGGGGATGATCCGGTCGCGCAGTGCTCGCGCGCGTGCCATGGAACTACTGAAGGAGGTGGGTCTGGAGGAGCGCATGCATCACCTTCCAGCGGAACTCAGCGGCGGGGAACAGCAGCGGGTCGCGATCGCCCGGGCGTTGGTGAACGATCCGGCCATGGTATTCGCAGACGAACCAACTGGGAACCTGGATTCCCATAACGGAGGCGAGGTGATGGAACTGCTCCTTGATTTTGCCGCCAACCTCAAGACTACCCTCGTGGTAGTGACTCATGACCGGAATCTCGCCAAGCTGGGCGATCGTACCATGGAGATCGTGGATGGGCAAATGATCGGAGAGGACGGGGCTTCGGGGGGAAGGACGGTCAGCGAGTATTGATTGCATTCCAGCGCAGAGCCTCCAAAGTCCCCGTCCGAAATTCATGGCTCTCAAAATCTGGTACGACGGATCCCTGCTGGACGAAGCAGAGGCTAGGGTTCCTGTTTTTGATCACGGCTTGCTTTACGGTGACGGGGTCTTTGAGGGAATTCGTTTCTACAGTGGGCGGGTATTTCGTCTGGCTGAACACGTTGATCGGCTTTTTGCATCCTCCAAGGCCATCCTGCTGGAACTTCCCTGGTCAAGGGAAGAGGTCATTAAACATACGCTCGAAACCATCCGAGCCAATAACCTGCAGGACGGCTACGTGCGCCTTCTTGTCACGCGGGGAGTGGGCAGCCTTGGTCTCAGCCCGGAAAGTTGCAAGCGACCTTCCATGATTATCATAGCGGCGGATATCCAGCTTTATCCACAGTCGGATTACGAGGTGGGTCTGAAGGTGGTGACCTGCGCTACCCGGCGTCCGACTCACAGTTCCCTGAGTCCACAGGTGAAGTCTCTGAACTATCTGAATAACGTGATGGCCAAGGTGGAAGCCGCCAGAGCGGGTGGACGTGAAGGCCTCATGCTGAACGAGCAGGGTTACGTGGCGGAGTGCACCGGGGACAATATTTTTATTGTGAAGAACCAGGTAGTTTACACCCCACCAGTTTCTGACGGGGGTCTCGATGGGATTACCAGAGGGGTCATTTTCGAACTTGCGAAAGAATTGGATGTGACAATCCAGGAAAAAACCATGACCAGATTTGACATAATGACGGCGGATGAGTGTTTTCTGACTGGAACGGCCGCGGAAGTAATTCCGGCGGTTGAACTGGATCATCGCCCCGTTGGAGAGGGGGTTCCGGGGCCCCTCACAGCCCGTTTCATCAAGGCTTACCGGGCTCTTGTTCGCAATTCCGGCACTCCCGTTGAGGGGGACTAAATCTCTCTTTTTATTTCGAATTCACAAGGAGCTGCATTAGAGTTCCCGTGGATGCAGTGTGACTTGTGTGACAAAAAGGCGACTGTCTTCCTTACCCAGCTGGTGGAAGGAGAGATGAAGAAGATGTGCCTTTGTGAAGAGTGTGCTGAAGAGAAGGGGGTGACTGATCCCGCTGGCTTCTCTCTCGCGGATTCAGTGATGGGAGAAGAAGCCGTGTCAGATTCAGGCGATATTATAACGATATCGGATGAAGGTGTTCCATGTCCGGTATGCGGGTTTACATTTAACAAGTTCCAGCAGGTGGGCCGATTGGGCTGCAGTGAATGCTATAATACCTTTGATGATGTTATAAGTCGTCGTCTCAAGGGGATGCACAAGGGAACCGTCCATGTGGGTCGCGTTCCGGAGGGGCTTGTAGAGGCTCATGCCCGTCAACAGAGACTTGATCAATTACAGGAGCGACTGGAGCAGGCCGTTGCTGCCGAAAACTATGAGGAGGCTGCCGGGCTTCGAGATGAAATCCACGAGATCGAGACTAGTGTAGCTACGAAAACATGATGCGGTTCTCAACCCTGCTCAAGCATCCGGCTGATTGGATGACGGGTGCCGCAAAAGGGACCGGCGTAGTCCTGACCAGTCGGGTGCGTCTCGCACGCAACCTGCGCCTTGAACCGTTTCCGGGATGGTCGACCAAGGAGCGCCGGGTGTCCGTTCTGGAGCGGGTGAAACCCGAGGTGGAAGCACTCCCGGAAATGAAGAATGGGTTTTCGGAGGAGCTGGACGGTCTGAGTTCCCTTCAGAAGCAGGTGCTCGTTGAGCGCCATCTCATCAGTCGTGAGCAGGCTGCACGGGGTGAGGGGAGCGCAGCCATTGTCAATCGGAAGCAGGCACTCTGCCTGATGATCAATGAGGAGGATCATCTTCGGATGCAGGCGATCCGTCCGGGACTCGCTTTAAGCGAGGCTTATGCGCTGGTGTCTTCCGTCGACACTCAACTTGAGGGGAACCTTGAGTTCGCATTTGACCACGAGTTGGGCTATCTCAGCGCCTGTCCTACGAATCTGGGAACTGGCATGCGTGCTTCCGCCATGCTGCATCTGCCGGGTCTGGTGTTGAGCGATCAGATCGCCCAGGTTTTACAAGCAGTTGGGAAGTTGCAGTTAGCGGTACGTGGTTTCTTCGGAGAGGGCACGGAATCTCTTGGAAACCTCTTCCAGATTTCAAATCAGTCTACCCTGGGAGAGAGTGAGGAGACCATTATCCGGCGTCTTGAGCGTGTGATTGAGCAGGTGGTCTCCCACGAGCGCAATGCCAGGATGAAACTTTTTGAAGATGATGCCGATATGGTATTCGATCGGGTTGGACGGGCCTACGGAACCCTTCGGCACGCGCACATCATCGCCTCCAAGGAAGCGCTCAACCTGCTTTCTTTGCTGCGATTGGGAGCCGAGTTGGAATTTTTTCCACCTGAGACAGGGGGGACCTGTGATTCCTTGTTAATGGAGATTCAGCCTGCCCATCTGCAGTTACATTCGGGGAAGAAGCTGACTCCTGAGCAGCGGGATGCTATACGGGCTGAAATCATCCGGACCCGGTTGCAATCGCTTGATCCCCCTGTTATGAATGACAGACAAGAGGACGGGGACTGGGAAGCCCCCCCCGATACCATTGTTGATATATGAATAATTTCACCCCGAGGGCGCAGCAGGTCTTGGCGCTTGCCCGGAAAGAAGCAGATCGGTTCAACCACAACTACGTGGGCACCGAGCATCTTCTGCTTGGATTGATCAAGTTGGGGCAGGGGGTTGCCGTGAGCGTTCTTGAGCGCATGGGGCTTGATCTTGAGTCGGTGCGCATGGAAGTCGAAAAGCAGGTCGGGACGGGACCGGATCAGAAGGTTTCCGGAAACATTCCTTACACCCCTCGCGTGAAGAAGGTGCTCGCCCTTGCTAACAAGGAAGCCAAGGCCCTCAATCACTCCTATGTGGGAACAGAGCATATCCTCCTGGGATTGCTTCGCGAGGGGGAAGGAGTTGCTGCCCGAGTGTTGCAAACCCTAGATGTTGATATTCAGCGTACCCGCAACGAAATCCTGGCGGAGATAGACCCTAACTTTTCCCCGGAAGAGGCGGACGATGAGTTCGAAGGCTTTGAGGACGAGGAGGAACCCATGGAGGGTGGAGGTGAAGGCAAGGCCAAAACGCCTGCCTTGCGGGCTTTCGGACGGGACCTGACCAAGTTGGCCCGGGACGGAGAACTCGATCCGGTGATCGGACGTGAGAATGAAATCGAACGTGTGATTCAGATTCTGTGCCGCCGCACCAAGAACAACCCTGTGCTGGTGGGTGAGGCTGGAGTGGGGAAGACTGCCATTGTGGAGGGTCTGGCCCAGGAGATTGGAACCGGTAATGTTCCAGAGATCCTGCGAGAGAAGCGCGTGGTCACTCTCGATCTTGCACTGATGGTAGCAGGGACGAAGTATCGTGGGCAGTTTGAGGAGCGGATCAAGGCCGTCATGGACGAGATTCGGAAGGTGAAGAACGTCATTCTCTTCATTGATGAGTTGCACACCATCGTGGGTGCTGGATCAGCAGAGGGGGCGATGGATGCCTCCAATATTATAAAACCTTCCCTGAGTCGTGGAGAGTTGCAATGCGTCGGGGCGACGACCCTCAACGAATACCGCAAGTATATCGAAAAGGATGCCGCTCTGGAGCGCCGATTTCAGCAGGTAAAGGTAGAGGAGCCTTCTGTCGACGATGCAATCGCCATTCTCCAGGGACTGCAGGTCAAATATGAGCAGCATCACAAGGTGCGCTATTCGCCCGAGGCTATAGAATCATCGGTACGCCTGACCTCCCGCTACTTGACCGGGCGCTTTCTGCCGGACAAGGCCATTGACGTGCTCGATGAGTCCGGTGCACGCGCTCGGATCGGGACGTTGACCCGTCCTCCGGAGATCAAGGGCCTGGAGGGAAAGATCGAGGAGATTAACAAGGAGAAGGTGGACGCGATTAACTCGCAGGACTTTGAGAAGGCGGCTGCGCTGCGTGACACGGAAAAGCAGACCAAGAAGGAGTTGGAGGACCTCATTGGTAACTGGAAGTCTGAAAGTGAGGAGAAGGTGGTAGACGTTGACGAGGATGACATCATGGCGGTGGTTTCGAAGTGGACGGGTGTGCCCCTTCAGCGAATGGAGGAGAAAGAGACTGAGAAACTCCTCCGCATGGAAGAGGAACTGAAACAGCAGGTGGTTGGCCAGGATGCTGCGGTAGTTGCAATTTCAAAGGCCCTTCGACGTTCACGGGCGGACCTCAAGGATCCGCGGCGCCCCATTGGGAGCTTCCTCTTCCTCGGTCCCACCGGGGTGGGCAAAACCTACCTCGCGCGGAATCTGGCCGAATTCATGTTTGGTGATGCAGAGGCTCTTATCCAGATCGACATGTCGGAGTACATGGAAAAATTTACTTCCAGCCGTCTCATCGGCTCGCCTCCCGGGTATGTAGGTTACGAAGAAGGGGGGCAACTCTCCGAGTCGGTGCGCCGTAGACCCTACTCGGTGGTGCTCTTTGACGAGATCGAGAAGGCGCACCCGGATGTCATGAACCTGCTTCTCCAGATCCTGGAAGAGGGCATGATTACCGATAGCTTCGGGCGTAAGATTGATTTCCGGAATACCATCATCATCATGACCTCCAACGTGGGCGCGCAGACCATCAAGCGGCAGACCTCACTGGGATTTGGGGCGATGAGTGAGGACAATGCGGACTTCGAGGGCATGAAGGAAAAGATCATGGAGGAGGCCAAGAAGGAGTACAAGCCAGAGTTCCTGAATCGCCTCGATGATCTGGTGGTATTCAAGATGCTCGAAAAAGACAGCCTCTCCGCCATCGTTGATCTCGAAATTGACAAACTGCTTGTGCGGCTGAAGGAAAAGGAGATTGAACTGGAATTGCAGGCCTCGGCCCGTGACTTCCTTATAGTGGAAGGATACGACCCGAACTTTGGGGCTCGTCCCATGCGCCGGGCAGTAGAGCGTCATCTTGAGGATCCCCTGGCAGAGGCGCTCCTTCGAGCGGAATTCAAGGCAGGCGA
>JAKVCR010000013.1 GCA_022448985.1 Roseibacillus sp. | reverse complement strand
GGCTGATGACAGCAATCCCATCGATCGTTTCGTGGGCGCACGACTGATGAAGGCAGGTCTTGCGTTCGCCCCCGAGGCGGACAAACGCACCCTTGCCCGCCGACTCCACCTCGACCTTACCGGCCTGCCCCCAACCTTGAAGGACCTGCAGTCCTTCCTCGATGATGAGCGCCCCGACGCCTACGGCAGGCTCGTCAAGCGGCTTCTCGATTCTCCTCACTTTGGGGAACAGATGGCTCTCCCCTGGCTCGATGCGGCACGCTATGCCGATACCAACGGATACTCGATCGATGGAGGCCGCGACGCCTGGCTCTGGCGCGACTGGGTCATCAAGGCTTTCAACGGGAACATGCCCTACGACCGCTTTCTCATCGAACAACTGGCCGGCGATCTCCTTGAGAATCCCACCCCGGAACAACTGATTGCCACCGCCTTCAACCGACACCACTCGGTGACGCATGAGGGAGGGACCATTGCCGAGGAGAACCTCGTTAATTACGTGGTCGACCGCGTGAAAACGACCGGAGAATCCATCATGGGCATCACCACCGGTTGCGGACAGTGCCACGATCACAAATACGATCCTCTCAAACAGGTGGAATACTACCAACTCTTCGCCTTCTTCAACACCCTCGATGACCGCGGCAACGACGGCGACAATGGTATCAATCCCCGCCCCTTCATCGAAACCGGCACCCCGCTGGCCACGGAAGCTGAAATCGATACGGTGACAAGGGAACTGGCGGAAGCGAAGCTTGCCCTCGCTTCCCCACTACCGGCGGCCCAGGCCCATTGGGAGAAGCAGGCCCAGCTCGAACTGGAACTGCGTGGAAAGGATTTCGAACTCATCGCCCTCGACCACCTCACTTCCACCCTCCCCAATGGCGATCCGGGCCGGATCCGGGTCAAGGAAGACGAATCCGTGGAGGCGGCGGGAGGAGATTTCTCTGCCTACAATGTCTGCTGCCGCATTCCCGAGGGGACCGGCAGGGTGACCGGGCTGCGGGTGGTATTTGAGCCCGCCCACAATGGAAAAGTGGGCTTTGGCGGAAACTCCATGCCCGGCGGATTCGTGATGAGCACCCTCACTCCATGCTTCAACCCCTTCCCCGCCAAGAATATCGACCTCAACACTGCCATTGCCTACGACCGGGTAACCGCTTCCTCCTTCAAGCCGGGTTTCCGCCCCGAGGTCGTCCACGACACCAGTCGCCGCACGGGCTGGGCCCCGGCGCTCTCCGAGGTCAACAAACAGCAGCATCTCACCCTGACCTTCACCGAACCGGTCGACACCACTGACCAGCCGTATCTCACCACGGAGCTGGTCTTCAATTACGGGGAAGGGGCCTCTCCGAAGAAATTCCGCCTCTTTCTCATCAAGGGGGTGGATGACACCACCATGCTGCCCGGCCCCCTTATTGAGACCCTTGCCCTGAAACCGGAGAAACGAAGCAAGGAGCAGGCTGAATTCGTCCGCGACTACTTCAACCAACACAGCAGGGCCAAGGCTCTCGCCCGGCACCGGGTTACCAACCTGCAGGAACGACTCAAGGTCCTGACTGGCAAGCACCGGATCATGGTGATGAACACCTCCGGGAAACCACGCGTCACGCACGTCCTTGAACGCGGCTTCTACGCCAACAAACGGCAGGCTGTAAAACCGGGTGTGCCCGCCTTCCTGCCCGCCCTCAAGGCGCCTGCTGACCGTGATCTGAACCGGCTCGATCTCGCCCGTTGGCTGGTCCGGGCTGATCACCCCCTCACCAGCCGGGTGGCGGTGAACCGCTTCTGGCAAATGTTCTTCGGTCGCGGCATCGTGGAGTCGAGTGCGGACTTCGGCACCCAGAGCGAGTGGCCCAGCCATCCCGCCCTCCTTGATTGGCTGGCGCTGACCTTCCAGAGTTCCGGCTGGGACGTAAAAGCTCTGATCCGCGCCATTGTCACCTCGCGCACCTACCGCCAGGGCTCCAACACCGCTCCAGAAATACTGAAGCGGGATCCCCGCAACGAGTTACTCGCCCGCGGACCGCGCTTTCGACTATCTGCCGAGATGATCCGTGACCAGGCCCTCGCCACCTCGGGACTCCTCGTCAGGCGTATCGGTGGGCCCAGTGTGAGACCCTATCATCCGGGTGACCTCTGGCGTCAGGTAAGCCATTACGGGTCAACCCCGGCGACCTCGCAGACCTACGTGCAGGATCATGGTGAAAAGCTCTACCGCCGCTCGATCTACACCTACTGGAAACGGACCCTTCCTCCGCCCAGCATGGCTGCCTTTGATGCCCCCAACCGGGAAGCCTGTACCACCGGGCGGGGAGTCACCAACACGCCCCTGCAGGCCTTTATCCTGATGAACGACCCACAGTATGTGGAGGCTGCCCGGGCGTTCTCCGAGAGTATGCTGACCGGGCCAGGATCCGATCGCGAACGCCTTTCAACCGCCTTTGAGCGCGTTACCTCACGCTCCCCCAACGAAGGCGAGCTGAAGATCATTAGTGCGGCCCTGGAACGGGAAAGACGTCGCTACCAGGCCGACCAACCTGGCGCCGAACATCTCCTCGCCGTGGGAGAATCAGCTCGCAACCCGAACCTTCCTGCCGCCGAGCACGCAGCCTGGACCAACATCTGTGCTCTTCTCCTCAATCTCTCGGAAGCGGTAACGAGACGCTGAAACCATGAACGATCTTCCCACCATCCTCAACCGCCGTGCCTTCCTCGGTACCGCTGGCAACAGCTTCGGGGCGGTGGCCCTCACCTCCATGCTCGCCCGAGGTGATTCAGATACGGTTCCGCACCCCGCCTTCCGTTTGGCTCCCAAGGCCAAGCATGTCATCTACATGTTCCAATCCGGGGGTCCGTCTCACGTCGACCTCTTCGACGGCTCGCCTTTCCTCATCAAGAACCACGGGAAGCACCTCCCTCCCGAGGTCAAGGGCAAGCAGCGGGTCACTGGCATGACCTCTGGCATGAAGAACTTTCCGGTAGCCAAGCCAGTCGCTCCCATAAGGCAGTGCGGACCTGCCGGGGCCTGGATTTCAGATCTCCTGCCGTGGACCCAGAAGATCGCGGACAAGATCTGCATGGTTCGTTCGATGAACACCGAGGCCATCAATCACGACCCCGCCATCACCTTCATCAATACCGGCACCATGCAACTGGGCAAAGCCAGCCTGGGCGCCTGGCTCAGCTACGGACTGGGGAGCGAGAGTGAAAACTTCCCGGCCTACATGGTCATGCTCAGCCAGGGAACGGGCAAGAACCCCGGCCAGCCGATTTACTCCCGTCTCTGGGGCAGCGGCTTCCTCCCTTCCGAGCACCAGGGAGTTCTCCTGCGCGCCGGGGCGGACCCCGTCCTCTACCTCGACAATCCACCCGGAATTAAGCGCCCGCAGCGCCGCAGCCAGCTCAATGATCTTGCCAACCTGAACCAGGCCTTCGCCGAACAGACCGGGGACCCGGAGACCCTCGCCCGGATCCAGTCCTACGAAATGTCCTATCGCATGCAGGCCAGTGTCCCGGAACTCACCGACCTGAGCAAGGAACCCGACGCCACCTTTGATCTATACGGTCCGGAATCCCGGAAGCCGGGAACCTACGCCGCCAACTGCCTCATGGCCCGCCGTCTCGTGGAACGAGGGGTCCGCTGCGTCCAGCTCTTTCACCGCGGCTGGGACCAGCACATCGCGCTTCCCTCCCAGTTGCCCCGTCAGTGCCAGGACACCGACCAACCCTCAGCAGCTCTCATTCTCGACCTCGAAAAACGTGGCTTGCTCGACGAGACCCTTGTCATCTGGGGAGGGGAATTCGGACGCACGGTCTATCAGCAGGGCAGGCTCGACAGCAGCGGGGCGGGACGCGACCACCACGGACGGGCCTTTTCAATCTGGATGGCCGGAGGGGGGATCAAGGGCGGCATCACCCATGGGGAGACCGATGACTACTGCTGGAGCGTGACAAAGGATCCAGTCCACATCCGCGACCTCAATGCCACCATCCTTCATCAACTGGGCATCGATCACAACCGCCTCATCTACCCCTACCGCGGACTGGACGAGAAGATCACCGGGGTCGAGCCTGCTCATCCCGTGAAAGAAATTCTCACCTAATACCACCATGATCAGACCAACTATTCTTTTCCTCTCGCTTGCATGCATCTGCGCAGCGGAATCACCGCCCGGGAACCAGAGCGACAAAGTTCCCCTTGCCCGGATCCAAGCGGCCCCGGATGGACCTGTCATCGCCCAGCAGGGCGATAGCAAGGTTTACACCCGCCCCTACATCCATCCTCTCCGGTCTCCAGATGGAAAGCACGCCCTCACCCAGTTCTCCCCCGGTCACCACAGGCACCAGACCGGACTCTACTGGGGGCCGACCCGGATCAACGGGCGCGACTTCTTTCACAACTACAGGAAGGACTACTGGAAGCATCTCGAAAACCGGCAGGGCAAGGATTCCATGGAATTTCACTCCGAGCTCCTCGACGGCAAGGGCGCCCCGATGCTCAGGGATCGGCAGGCCTGGCACTGCCAGACTGGCAAGGATCACTACATCCTCGACCTTCAGTGGACCGGAACCGCCCTGCAGGACGTCACCATCGGCAAGTATTCCTACGGGGGGCTGTTCCTGCGTATGCCCTGGAAGCGCGGCATCAAGGCCGCCTGCCTCAACAGCGAGGGGCAGAAAAACCAGCAGGGCGAGGGAAAGGCCGCCAAATGGGTCGACCTCGCCATGCAGATCGAAGGGATGACGGAAATGGCACATATCGTCATGATCGATCACCCGGAGAATCCCGGCTACCCCACCCTCTGGCGTATCGACGGACAGTTTGGAGTCGGCCCTGCCCTCGCCCGCCGCGGGAACATCAGGATTCCAAAGGGCGAGAGCCTGACCTACCGCTACCGCCTCGTCGTCTACGAAGGCAACGACTTCAAGACCCCGCTCGTGGAGCAGGCCATGAAGGATTTTGGCAAGGATCAGGCTGGTGACTAGGACGGCCCCGTCGAGACCGTCCGCACCGAACCCACTTCCACTGGTTGACCGATGTCAGCCGAGGCCAGAGCCGCAAAGCACAACTCCAGCGACTTGAGATTGCTCTTCGCACTGTTGTTCGGCTCGCGGTCCTCCTCGATGGCACACAGCAGTTCCCCCATCGTCCCCTCGAAACCGGCATCGAACCAGCAACTCTCGAGGGGAACTGTGCACTGCCCTTCCTCGAGGTAGACTTCCATCTCGGGTTGTTCGTTGAGGCCCGGGCCGCGCGTGCGCAGGGTTCCCTTCGTCCCCACCACGGTGGTGACATCCTCCTCCCCGAGAGTGGCATGGGCATTAAAGGACAGGCGCACCTGGGCCCCTGGGTATTCTACGATCGCGGCCGCTAGGGCAGGAGGGCGGTATACCTGTTCATCATAGTGCACCGCCGAGGCCAGCACCCGGGTCGGCTCCTGGCCAGCCATGATCTGGCTCGTGATATCAAACCAGTGCACTGCAAAGTCAAAAAGGATGAGATGGTGGATGCTCTCGAACTCGGAAGTCCCCTTGATCCACGTCTGGTCCCACTGCAGGTTGAAATCCAGGGAAGTCACCCGCCCGATCACGCCCCCGGCCACCGCATTGCGCAGGTAGGAGAAGTGGGGGGCCCAGCGCCCGTTCTGGTTGACGGCCAACCTGACACCCTTCTCCTCCGCCAGTCCCACCAGTTTTTCCCCCTCCGCCAGGTCAAGGACGAAGGGTTTCTGGCTCAACACATGCTTCCCCGCCTCGAGAGCCTCCTTCACGATCGGCAGGCGATCAGCAGGGTGTGGAGTGATGTCCAGGACCTCGATATCGTCGCGCTCCAGGATGGCCCGGTGGTCATCGTAGACCTCGGCCCCGGGATAGAACTCATCGCGCTTGGCCTCCGCCTTGCTCCGGGTCCGACTGGCAAAGGCCACAACCTCATAACCACACTTGCGGTAGGCCTTGAGATGAAACTCGCTGATCCCACCCGTGCCAATCATGGCGATCTTCGGCCGGTAACTCTTCGGAATCCGGGGCCTGTAATCAACCGCAGGAGCGTCGATCTCGACGATCTCCTTGGTGGGACTCAATCCATAATCGTCTTCTTCGGACATGATGACTCAGGGATAGCGGGAGAAGTTTGCCCTCCTGTCGGCGTGCGGAGATATTTCGTTGCTCCCCACAATCAATTCCGCAACCCAACCTGCTGCATGAGGCTGTCGGTAGCATTGTAGGCCTCCTCTACCCACTCCACAATCTTGTCAGGATCGGGCGAGTACTCCAACTCCAGAGAAATTGCTCCATCGAAGTCCAGGTCCTTGATGGCCTGCAGGTAGGGCGCGAACTTTACGATCCCACGTCCCGGGGGCAGGTCCCCATGCACCTTGCCGTCACAGTCGCTGATATGCACGTGAGTGGCCTTGCCCCTGAGAAGTTCGAGGGCATCGGGCGGAGTATCGGCCAGCACGAGGTGGCTCACATCGATATTGGCTTTCACATTGGGAAGGCCGCAATCGTCAATGAACTGGGCCATCTTGGGCACGCTGTTGAGAAGGCTGAGACGGAAGGGTTCGAGTTCAAGGGCAATCTCCATGCCCCGCTCCCCGGCATACTCCCCAATCTTACGCACGCCCTCTACTCCCCACTCCCACTGGGCCTCAGGTGGAATCACCTCGCGCTGCCAGATATACTCACCGAGAACCAGGAGGAGATTCTTCGATCCAAAGGCCTGCCCCAGGTCCACGAAGCGATTCGACCGCTCGACGTGATAGTCACGCACCGGATCGTTGAAGTCTATCAATCCGGCCGATACGACCACGGTAGAAACGATGGGAAGGTTATTATCGTCACAGGTTCGCTTGATGAGGTCTATTTCGTCCTGCTCGATGGACATCGCCTCGGTGAAGATGTCCACCGAGTCAAACCCGATGCGGGCGATGTGTTCAAGGCCGGTCTTGGTGTCCACGCCAGCCTGTCCGAAGGCGCTGTTGATGATTCCGAGTTTCATGAGTGTGTTGTCTGGGTTGTGATTGGTCTGGGGGGCGGGAAGAGAATTGGGCCACAATGAATTATGCTTCAGTCCCGGAGAGGCTCTTGGCGCTCTTATCTTCCTCCATAAGGTTGGCAAACTCGACACTGGAGCGTTGCGCATCGTCACGACCCACCTTGAGGACCATCTCATCCTCAACTTTCTCAAGCGGGGTGTAACCGGGATGGTGCGACTCCTTGTATGGATCGTTGCTCCTGGTGTTGTAGCAGCAGATCAACGCCCACCGTGAGTGGTCGGAATTGTTGGCAGCAGAACAGTGCAGGGTGTTGGAGTGAAAGAAGAGGGCATCACCCGCGGCCATTTCGCATTGTATCGTCTCGAGCCGTTTGCAGGCCTCGTCGACCTGCTCCATGTCGGCACCGGCCTGCTCACCGGAGAGGATATGATTCACCCTTCCCATCCGGTGGGATCCCCGCAGGACCTGGAGACAGCCATTTTCCCTCGTGGCAGGATCCACCGCAATCATCACGCTGACAAGATCGGGAAAGAGAAGCCCATTCTGGTACCAGTAGCCGTAATCCTGGTGCCAGGCCCAGGCTCCTCCCACCTTGGCGTCCTTGAGAATCATCTTGGAGTGATAATGATAAACTTCCTCCCCGAGAATTTCCTCCACCCCGTCAACCACCCGGCGACAACGAGCCACCATCCCGTAAACCCCCTCACCCGGATGATTCCAGAGTGATAGCCGCACATCATTACCCGCTCCGTCATCCATGGTAGAGGAGGCCTGGTCCATGGCATGGTCGTTCCGGGCCGTCTCTCCCAGAAGACCGATTTCCTCCTCTGTGAACAACCCACGCACAAAGAGGTAGCCGTCGCGGTTGAAGTCCGCAATTTGATCGCTTGTGAATACTGCCATGGTATTTCCTGAATTTTCTGACCCTCAGATCCTGACCAATCCAAGAGGCGCCGGAAAGCTTCTTGTTTACTCGAAAAAAATCACCATTTTTTTCAAAGCAAATTCAAAGTTCTAATTTGAAACTGCCTCGCAAGTTCCCTTTCGGTGCCACGCTGATGCTCTCCACATCGTGGCCCTGCCTGGCTGCACCCGTCGATTTTACCCGGGATGTCCAACCATTGCTGAATAAACACTGCGTGGAATGCCACGGCGGAGTGAAGCAAAAGGGCCGACTGATGCTGACCAACCGGACCCGGGCCCTGCAGGGAGGAAAATCAGGCAAACCCCTCCTCGTCGCGGGTCGACCGGAGGAAAGCGAACTCTACCGGCGCCTCACTCATCACGATCCTGACGAACGGATGCCTCCCGAGGCATCCCTTACCAAGGAGGAGATTTCCCTGGTCCGAAACTGGATCAGTCAGGGGGCCCAATGGCCTGGACACTGGGCCTACAAGCCGCTCAAGGCGGTTGTCCCCCCCTCCGTCCTGAACAGGGATTGGCCTCTCAACGAAATCGACCACTTCGTGCTCTCCCCGCTTGAGCAACAGGCCATCGCGCCCTCCCCACCTGCACCTCCTCACGCTCTCCTCCGCCGCCTTCATCTCGACCTCATCGGCCTTCCCCCGACTCTCGATGAACTCCGCTCCTTCGAAAATGCCTGGCAGGAGAATCCAGAGGATTGCCTCAAGACAACCATCGACCGTCTCCTTGCTTCCCCCCACTTTGGCGAACGATGGGGACGCCACTGGCTCGACCAGGCGCGCTATGCGGACAGTGACGGATACGAGAAGGACAACCCACGTCCCAATGCCTGGCTGTGGCGCGACTGGGTCATCAAGGCCATCAACGACGACATGCCCTTTGACCAGTTCACCACTGAACAACTGGCAGGCGATCTTCTGCCCAAGGCCACCCCACGGCAACAACTCGCCACCGCCTTCCACCGCCAGACTCTGCGAAACCGGGAGGGCGGCACTGACCAGGAAGAAGACCGGGTCAAGCGCGTCATTGACCGGGTGGCGACCACCGCCCGTACCTGGCTCGGACTCACCCTCGAGTGTGCTCAATGCCACGATCATCCCTACGACCCGATTACCCAGCGCGACTTCTACCGCGTTTATGCTTTCTTCAACAATGCCGACGAAGGGGGTGTGAAAATCGCCCTTGAGGATGGCAAGCCCCACGAAGCGGATGTCATTCGAAGGAACGGCAAGCGCAAGACCTACCTCCTGCACCGGGGAGACTTCCTGCAACCCGACAAGGAGCAGGGAGAAATAGCGACGGGCGGCATCTCCTTCCTTCACCCCTTCAAATCCACTGAGGGGCCATCGACAAGGATGAGCCTGGCCCGGTGGCTGACGAGCAGGGACAATCCACTCCTGGCACGGGTCACGGCCAACGCAATCTGGCTTCATCTCTTCGGAACCGGCCTGAGCACCACCCCGGACAACTTCGGCTCACAGGGCAAGGCCCCATCACACCCCGACCTCCTCAACTGGCTCGCTGGCGAGTTCATGAACGAGGGATGGAGCCGTAAGGAACTGATCAGGAAGATCGTCTCCTCCCGCACCTACCAGCAGTCTTCCAGGCATCGTCCCGAACTGGCTAGCCGGGACCCCGGGAACAGGCTCTTCCATCGCCAGAACCGCAAACGGGTGGAGGCTGAAATCATCCGTGACCTCCACCTCTCGGTTGCGGGGTTGCTGGCTCACCGCATCGGGGGAATCAGCGCCTTTCCTCCCATCCCCTCGGACGTTGCGGCCCAGAGCTTTGCCAACAACTTCCAATGGAAGGTCAGCAAGGGCCCGGACCGCTACCGCCGCGGAATGTACACCTTCTTCAAGCGCACTGCGCCCGCTCCCAACCTGATAAGCTTTGACTGTCCCGACTCAAACACCTCGATCGTCCAGCGAAATGTCTCCAACACTCCTCTCATGGCCCTCGCAACCCTGCAGAACGAGGTTTACCATGAGGCTGCCCAGTCCCTCGCCCGGCGCATCCAGGCTGACCGCACCCTCCAGAACGACAGGGAACGTGTGGATCGACTCTACCGTCTCGTCCTTGCCCGCCATCCGGTTGCAGCCGAACGGGAAATTGTGATCAAACTCCTTTCTGATAACCGGGCACACTACCGGGCCCATCCCGACGCCGCCAGGGAACTCTGCAAGGAAGACAACACGGAACTGGCAGCTTGGATTGCCACCGTCCGCATTGTCACCAACCTCGACGAATTCATTACCTGCTCCTAGCAGGGGCAACTGTCATGATTTCTCCTCACGATTACTACCTCCGCACCCGCCGGGACTTCCTGACCACTTCCGCGAGCGGCCTGGGGGGACTGGCCCTCGCTCATCTGCTCTCGGGAGAGGGCGCTTCCGCAGCCCGTGGACTCACTCACTTCGCTCCCCGGGCAAAACGCTGCATCTTCATCTTCATGGCTGGCGCGCCCTCGCAGCTCGATCTCTTCGACTACAAGCCGAAACTCAACGAACTCAACGGAAAGAAGATGGATCCCGCTGTCCTGGAGAAAATGCGCTTCGCCTTTCTCAAGAAGGAGAGTGCCACCCTCATGGGAACCAGTCGCAAGTTCAAGCAGCATGGACAGTCCGGCATGTGGTTTTCCGATCTTCTCCCTCACCTCGCCACCCGTGCGGACGACCTCTGCATGATCAAGAGCCTGCACACCACGCAGTTCAATCATCATCCAGGACAACTCATGATGCAGTGCGGGGAACCGCACTTCGGTCTTCCCTCCATGGGATCGTGGGTAACTTATGGCCTCGGCAGTGAGAATGACAACCTGCCCGGCTACGTTGTCCTGCTTGCTGGCCGCGGATCGAGCGGAGGAGCAACCCTCTATCAGAGTGGTTATCTCCCCTCCAGCTTCGCCGGGGTCCGCTTCCGCAATGGTGAGGAACCGGTCCTCAACCTCCGGAGTCCGAAGGGAATTTCACCTGAAATGCAGCGACGTGGCCTTGATGCCCTCAGGGAATTGAACGGGATCGCTCATGAGGAAATTCGCGATCCGGAGATTGAAAGCCGCATCGCGGCCTATGAGCTCGCTTTCCGCATGCAAACCGCGGCCCCGGAACTTGCCGATCTCTCCGGGGAATCGAAGAAAACCCTGGAGGCCTACGGCGTGAACCGGAGCGATCCATCCGGCGGCGGACGTGGCAAGGGCGGTTCCACAACCTGGGGCACATTTGCCCGTAACTGTCTTCTCGCCCGCCGCCTCGCTGAACGGGGCGTCCGCTTCGTTAACCTGATTCATGCCTCGTGGGATCAGCACTCCAACCTCGACAAGGAACTTGATTTCAATGCGGGCATGAGCGACCAGCCGGTGGCCGCCCTCATCTCTGATCTCAAGGAGCGGGGCCTCCTCGATGAGACCCTCGTGGTATGGGGCGGAGAATTTGGACGCACCCCACTCGGCGAGAACCGGCCGGGACGGAAACCAAACACTGGTCGTGATCACCATCCCAACGCCTTCACCATGTTCATGGCTGGCGGTGGGGTGAAGGCTGGGTTCAACTACGGCGAAACCGACGACATCGGATGGGAACCCGCCCGCGACCCGGTACACGTCAACGATTTTCACGCCACCCTGCTCCACCTCTTCGGACTCGATCATCTCAAGCTGACCTACCGGCACGGTGGTGCCGACAAGCGCCTCACCAGCCTGACCCGGGAGTCCAGGGTTATTCACGATTGGCTTGCCTGACCAGGTTCAGTCCTTGCTCCCGACAAGCATGGATCGTTTCCAGGCATCCCCTGCCCTGTTCGGCTGTGGAGACGGCAAAAAGACCCCTAAATCCGCTTTTCCAGGGAATCATGTGGATTTTGCGTTGAACTGATCGCTCAGTGGCCCACCCTGAAAGCGCTTTAATCATGCCCGCTGTCAATCGAGAACCCATCAAGGTCGCCGTCATTGAGGACACTCCAGCCCTTGGGAAACTGGTCCAGAAGATTGTCGATGCCATGGACGGTATCCAGACCTTCGGGGTGTGGGAAAATGCCGAGGATGGATTGAAGGCCATCGAGAATGGCGGACCGGATGTTGTCCTCATGGACATCAGCCTGCCCGGCATGTCCGGGATCGAGGCTACCGTCCAGGTGAAAGAAAAGCATCCGGATATCGACGTCATCATGCTCACCGTCCATGACGACAACCACAAGATCTTCGACGCGCTACAGGCAGGCGCTTCCGGCTACCTTCTCAAGAATGCCTCTCCCGATGATCTCTGCCGGGCCATTTTCGAGGTACGGGCCGGAGGAGCACCCATGTCAGCCGAAATTGCGAGGCTTGTCGTGGAGGCCTTTCACCGCCCGGCCAGCAACGAGGCCAGCCAGGCCTTCAACCTCTCCAAGAGAGAGACCGAGATCGTGCAACTGGTCGCCAAGGGACTGGCCAACAAGGAAATCGCGGCCGAACTCTCCATCAGCGTGGAGACCGTGCGCGTCCACCTGAAACACATTTACGAGAAGCTGCATGTGCGCTCCCGCACCGAGGCTGCCATGAAGTATCGCGACTCACTCGAGCGGGCACCTTGGAGCAAGTAGCAGACCGATGCCGGAAACCACGGCATGATGAACGCCTTCGATGATTCGTTCCGCTCGTATTTTCCTGCCATCTCTCGCCGGTTTCGCGATGGGAACTGCCCTCACGGCATTCTCGCAGGATGCCCCCGGACCGAGTGACGAGGAACTCAACTACTTTGAATCCCACGTCCGGCCCGTATTCGCCGCACACTGTTACGAGTGTCACTCCCAGAAGGCGGAGAAGCTCAAGGCCTCTCTCTATCTCGACAGCAAGGCAGGGATCCTCAAGGGAGGCGACAGCGGAGCGGTCGTCATCCCCGGCAAGGCAGAGGAAAGCCTCCTCATCAGGGCCGTGCGCTATCAGGTCGAGGATCTTGAGATGCCTCCGAAGAAAAAGCTCTCCGATGCTTCAGTCAGCCACCTCACCACCTGGATCAAAATGGGCGCACCCATGCCCGACGATGGCACCAGGATTGCAGAGGAGGGACCTTCCTTCGATTTCGAGAAATTCCGGAAGGAACACTGGGCCTTCCGCCCCGTGCAAAAACCGCAACTCCCCACCGTGGGGTCCCGGGAAGAACTCCTCAGCCCCATTGATGCCTTCGTCCGCGCCCGGATGCATGGCAGCGGCGTAAAACCGGCTTCCCGGGCGGACAGGCGTATTCTGATCCGTCGTGCCCACTTTACCCTTATTGGACTCCCTCCCACCCCGCAGGAAGTCGAGGCCTTCATCAGGGATGAATCCCCTGACGCGTTCTCCAAGGTAATCGACCGCCTGCTGGCATCTCCCCATTACGGAGAGCGCTGGGGACGGCACTGGCTCGATGTGGCGCGCTACAGTGACGGCATGGGCGCATCCCAGGACAGCAAAGCTCTTCCCAACGCCTGGCGCTATCGCGACTGGGTTATCGATGCCTTCAACCGCGATCTTCCCTACGACCAGTTCGTAAAGTACCAGATCGCCGGGGATCTGCATGATAATTACCATGCGCTCGCTACGGGATTCTTCGCAGTAGGCCCAACCTACACTTCGGACGGTGGCGATCCTGAATCGAAAGCGCAGGCCGAAGCCGAAACCCTGTCCGACCGGGTCGATACCTTTTCACGTGCCTTCCTCGCCCTCACCGCGGCCTGCGCCCGTTGTCACGATCACAAATTCGATCCCATCACTGCTGCCGACTACTACGCCATCGCAGGGATCTTCCGAAACTCAAAACCGCGGGACATCCCAGTTGCAAGCCAGGCCGAACGCGATGTCTTCAATAACGTGCAGTCCGCGATAAAGGCACAGGAGAAGATCATCAACGAATTCCTCGATCGCACCGCCCGCGGTCTCAAGGTCAATCGCAAGGAGGTCGAGGCGAAGATGTCCGAGGCCTCCCGCCGGGACCTGCAGGCATTGCGCGAGCAACTCGACAGGATCAGGAAGGCCGTCCCACCCAAGCCTGCCAGCGCGCACGGCCTGGGCGAGTCCGGAAGTGGTGACATGCACATCGCGATCCGCGGCGACCTGCGCAAGAAGGGTCCGGTTGCTCCGCGCAAATTCCTCGAAATCGTCGCCGGTCCGGACCGACCTCATTTCACCGACGGCTCGGGGCGCAGGCAACTGGCCGCAGCGGTGGCCGACCCCAAGAATCCCCTCACCGCCCGCGTAATGGTCAATCGCATCTGGCTTCAGCACTTCGGACAGGGCCTCGTGCGCTCACCCAGCAACTTCGGGATAATCGGCCAGAAGCCGACCCACCCCGAACTGCTCGACTGGTTGGCCGCCACCTTCATTGAGAACGGCTGGTCGATGAAGAAACTACATCGGCAGATCATGCTTTCCGGGACCTGGCAGCAAAGCTCCGCTTATCACGGGGAATCGTACGCAAAAGATGGTGACAACCGCTTCCTCTGGCGCATGAATCCGCGCCGCCTTGATGTTGAGGCCTGGCGCGACAGTCTGCTCGCCGTGAGCGGGGATCTCGACCGTCGTCTCGGAGGAGCACCTGACGAACACGTTCTTGAAAGCACACGCCGCACGATTTACGGCAAACTCAGCCGCAACTTTGATCGTTCGGTCTCCGAGGAATTTCTCCGTATCTTTGACTTCCCCGCTCCGCGTTCAACAAGTGCCGCACGAACCGAGAGCACCGTACCCCAGCAGTATCTCTTCACTCTCAACAGCCCTTTCATCCTTGCACGGGCCGAGAGCCTCGCGCGTCGCCTGCAGGAAGGGGCTCCAGATGATCCTGCCCGCATTGCCCTCGCCTACTCGCTCCTCTTCCAGCGTCCGCCAAACACCGCGGAAAAGGAGACCGGCCTCACCTATCTCGCACAGGAGGGCGACAGGAACAAACACTGGAAACACTACGCCCAGGTTCTCCTCGGGACCCACGAATTCATGCAGATGGAGTAGTCACATCGCAAACAACTCCGCTTCGATGTTCCGGAAGGCCTTGAACTCAAGGGCATTCCCACTCGGATCCAGAAAGAACATGGTGGCCTGCTCGCCTGACTCTCCTTCAAAACGGATACAGGGTTCGATCACGAATGTAATTCCAGCTGCCTGCAGTTTTGCGGCCAGGGCCTTCCAGGTCTCCAGTTCAAGCACGACTCCGAAATGGGGGATCGGCACAGCATGTCCGTCCACCGGATTGGAACCCGTGATTCGGTCACCCCCCGAACCTCCTTTCTCCTGTATGTGACAGACCACCTGGTGACCAAAGAGATTGAAGTCCACCCAGCGCTCTGCACTCCTCCCCTCGGGGCAGCCAAGAAGTTCGCCGTAAAACTTCCGTGAGGAAGAAAGATCGTCCACCGGGATAGCGAGATGGAAGGGGGTCAGGGAAGCAGGCATGGGAGATTTTCGGGTTTCAGGGTCCAGATTTCAAGTTCCACCAGAACGCCCTTCATTCTTTCACAATCACTTCGGCGGCGGAATCGAGCTGCGCCACCCGGACAGTTTTTCCCTGAGGCGTTCTGTCCTCTCCGGGTGGACCGCTGCCAGATCCCTTTCTTCCCCCGGGTCCCGGTCCAGGTCGAAAAGGCTCGCCTCTTCCTTCCCGAACCACTCAATCAGCTTCCATTTCCCCTCCCGGATGGCCCCTGCTGAAACCCCTCCAAGAAAGTGGGGTTTGGGCAACGGATAGTGCCAGTAGAGTGTCCGCCCTTTCCGTGCCGCTCCAGGTCGCTGAAAGAGCTCGAGCACTGAATGACCATCCAGGATCTGCGATTCGTCCCGCTTCAAGGCGCTCGCCTCAAGGAAGGTTGGATAGAAATCCACGTTGGAGGTGGGTGAATTGCACACCTTGTCCCCGGGAACTTTCCCGGGCCACTTGACGATCAGGGGAACACGAATTCCTCCCTCGAACAACTGGCTCTTTCCTCCCCGCAGGGGTGCATTGCTTGTCACGTTGAGCTCCCCGCCGTTATCGCTGGTGAAAATTACCAGGGTGTCTTCGCTGAGCCGTAACTCCTCCAGTTTCTTAACGATCATGCCCACTCCCTCGTCAATACTCTCAAGCATGGCAGCAAGATGGGGATTGTGATCGCCCGCCCAGTGATTGAGTTCGTCACCCTCCAGTCCGGCATCCTGGCAAAGATAGCACCGGGAGCGGGTGCTCCTGCCCGGTGGGTGTTTACGGCGATACTTTTCCACAAGATCGGGCCTCCCGTTGAGGATCGAGTGAGGTGCAAAGTGGCTGAGATAAAGAAAGAACGGTTTCTCCCGGTGCCGCTCGATGAACCGGACAGCTTCGTGGTTCATGCGATCCACAAGGTACTCCTTCCCCGGCAGCAGCTTGTCCTTGCTCGCGCTGTTCCAGGAAATGGGCTGTGTGCGAAAGACATACGGAAAAAAGTTCGCCCCGTTCCCCACCCCCTTGATCTCGGTCACCAGTTCCTCATCGAAACCATGATCGGTCGCCCGCAGTTCCAGCGGAGCCTTGTGATACTTGTATCCACTGAGATGCCACTTCCCGATCATCCCGGTGGCATAGCCCGCCGCCTTGAGACGCTCGGCAATGGTGACGTGCCTCCGGGAGAGCGGATTGGCCGTGGCAGGACGCAGGTAATCGAGTAGCCCGTGGCGGGCCGGATACTGGCCGGTGAGCAGACTCGCCCGATAAGGCGAACAAACCGGGGCCGCGGCATAGGCCTGCGTCATCCGGACCCCGTCCCTCGCCAGTTGATCAAGACATGGGGTCTCATTAAAGGCATTGCCGTAGCACCCCAGTTCCGCCCATCCGAGGTCATCCGCAAGGATGAACACGATATTCGGTGGGCGCCCCGGAGCAGGAACTCCAAGCACGAAAGACGCCAGAATACAGAGTATGACAAACGGCGCTAAGCGCATCGGGTGACATTCTCTTCCTTGTCCTCCGACCTGACCAGCGCATATAGTTTAATCCTGTAAAGAAACTGGATTTTTCCTCCAAAACGAGGATGCTGAGCGAGTATCGGATCGGCCTGAGCAAGATGAAATTTCACGAACACGAAGCTGCCTATCGGCAGGCCCTCTCCTCGCTCCACAATGGCCAGTTTTCACGCCGTGAGGTTCTTCGCAAGATGGGAGCCGGATTTGGGACCCTCGGACTCGCTGGCGTCCTCCAGCAGTCCGGTCTGTCCTCGGCCAGCGCAGCCACGAAACAGGTGGCCGAACCCGCCCCCCTTGCTCCCAGGGTTCCGCACTTTGCCCCCAGGGCCAAGCATGTCATCCAGCTCTTCATGCCCGGCGGACCATCCCAGGTGGATACCTTTGACCACAAACCGGCCCTCGCGAAATATGCCGGTCAGCGCCCCCAGCTCGTCGACCGTAAATCACTACGCAATACCAAGGGTGGACTGGCTCCCTCCTATTTTGGGTTCAAGCAGTATGGAGAGTGTGGGAAATGGGTCAGCGACATCTTCCCGAAGGTTGGTGAAGTGGTCGATGACCTCTGCTTCATTCACTCGATGCACACCGACATCCCGGAACATGCCGGGGCCATTCTCATGACCAATGTCGGATCCCTGCAACCGAATCGCCCCAGCATGGGATCGTGGCTGGTCTATGGACTGGGAAGTGAGAATGAAGATCTTCCCGGATTCGTGGCCATGTCACCACGCGCCCAGCCACGGGGCAAACTGGCCAACTGGGGTAATTCCTTCCTGCCCGGTGCCTACGCTGGATCCTACGTCAACATCCAGCAGATGAAGCCGGATGCCGTGATGCGCAACCTGAAAAATTCCCAACTCTCCCGCGCCGAGCAGCGCAAGCAGGCCGACCTCCTGACCAAGCTCAATAAAATGCACCTTGAGCGTCGCGAACGCGACAAGGGCCTGGAGGCTGGGATCGAAGCAATGGAGATGGCCTTCCGCATGCAGTTTTCCGTTCCGGATGTCTTCGATATCCAGAAGGAATCCGAGGCCACCCGGAACCTCTATGGAAACAGCGAATACGCCAAGGGCTGCCTGATCGCTCGCCGTCTGGTGGAGCGAGGGGTGCGCTGCGTCCAACTCTCCCACTCTATCAGCGGATACGACATCGCCTGGGATACCGGCCACGGAGACATCCCCGGCGGGCACAAGGCCCTTGCCGATGCCTGTGACCAGGGCATCGCCGCCCTCATCAAGGACCTCAAGTCTCGGGGACTCCTCGACGAAACCCTCGTCATCTGGGGTGGAGAATTCGGACGGGCTCCCACCTCGGAGGGTAAGAAGGGCCGTGACCACGACCATTATGGCTACACCGTCTGGATGGCGGGTGGCGGCGTGAAGGGCGGCATGAGTTACGGGGCTACCGACGAGTTTGGTCTCACCGCCGTTGACAAGCGGGTCCATGTCCACGACCTCCAAGCCACCATTCTACACCTCATGGGACTCGATCACGAAAAGCTGACCTACCGCTACTCCGGACGCGACTACCGGCTGACCGACGTCCACGGACACGTGATTCAGGATATCATAACCTAGCTGAAACACCGCCGGACCACAGACCCATCAACCCATGCTCACGCTTAAGCATACTTCGCTCCTTTGTCTCATCGGCGCAAGCCCACTCCTTCCGGCTGCGGATGCGATCGACTTCAACCGCGACATACGCCCGATCCTATCGAGTAACTGTTTCCTTTGCCACGGACCGAATGCGCATGACCGCAAGGCTGACCTCAGGCTTGATACCCCTGAAGGGGCCGTCAAGCTGCGAGACGGGGTGAGGGCAATCGATCCCGGGAAACTTGCGGAGAGCGAGTTGCTGTTCCGCATCGCCACTGATGATGAGGACGAGGTAATGCCTCCTCCCGATTCGCACAAGGTGTTGAGTGCGGAACAGAAGTCCCTGCTAAAGCAATGGGTGCTTTCCGGTGCTGAATACAAAGATCATTGGGCTTTCCTGTTGCCCGCGAAGGCCAAGGTTCCGCCAATGGCCGACAAGGCCCTGCAGGTGAACAACCCGATAGACGCCTTCGTATTAAGGATGCTTTCAAAACAAGACCTGCGGCAATCCGCTGAGGCGGATCGCCGCACCCTGATCCGCCGGGTCACCTTCGACCTTACCGGCTTGCCGCCAGCGCCGGCCGATGTCGAGGCATTCGTTAATGACAAATCGCCGCAGGCCTATGAGAAGGTGGTTGATCGACTGCTCGGAATGGAGCGTTACGGTGAGCGCATGGCGTTGGCGTGGATGGATGCGGCGCGCTATGGCGACTCCTCAGTCATGCACGCGGATGGGCCCCGTGACATGTGGGCGTGGCGCGACTGGGTGATTGACGCTTATAATTCCAACATGCCTTTTGACCGGTTTACCGTTGAGCAGCTGGCCGGGGACCTGTTGCCGGATGCAACGGTCGCCCAGCGGGTGGCCTCCGGCTTTAACCGTAACCATGCCACCTCTGATGAGGGCGGCGCCTTCGCGGAGGAACTGCGGGTCGAATACGTTGTCGACCGGGTAAAGACAACTGCCAATGTCTGGATGGGCCTCACCATGGAGTGCGCCCAGTGTCATGACCACAAGTATGACCCGATTTCCCAGCGTGAATATTACCAGATGTTCGCTTATTTCAACAATACCACCGACCCTGGCATGCAGTCGCGCGGTGGCAACCAGGCGCCCGTGGTGAACGTGCCGCCGAGGGCGCAGGCTGGGAAACTGGCGGAGTTGCGCAAGGCAATCGAGGCCAGGGACAAGGAGATTGAAAGCTACAAGCGTGCCGCGGTACCGGAATATGTAAAATGGCTGCGCGTGGCGCAAAAATCCGCGGGAAACGCGTTGCCCGAGCCTGCCGGACTGGCGCATTTTTTCCCGCTTGATGAGAGGAGCGGCAATCAGGTTAAGGCGAGTGTCGGGGGCGGCGTAGGTCAAATCGGCGGCAAGGTTCATCCGGCCAAGCGTGAGGCTGGTGGTGGATTGAAGTTCAATGGCAAGACTGCCGTTACTTTTACGGCCTGGCCCGCCCGGGAACGTGATCAGGCCTTCACCTTTGCAGCCTGGCTCAAGGTGCCCGGCAACGGCAATGGCTCGGTGATTGCCCGCATGGACGTGGGGCAGGCCTTCCGGGGTTATGATCTCTGGCTCCAGAACCGTGCGGTTGGTACCCACATTATCAACAGCTGGCCCGGAAACGCCCTCAAGGTCGTTTCCGCCCAACCGCTTGCCGCGGACAAGTGGCAGCATGTGGCCGTTGTTTATGACGGATCATCCAAGGCCTCCGGGGTCAGGATTTTCATTGATGGGAAGCTGGTGGGAAACAAGGTCGAGCAGGATTCGCTGAAGGATTCCATTGTAACGCAAACGCCGTTCAAGATCGGCAGTCGTTCAAATGGCGGCAACTACAACGGTGAGGTCGATGAGTTGCGCATTTACAACCGGGCCCTTTCCGGGGCGGAGATCCAGCGCCTTGGCGGAGACCCGATCAAGGGGATTCTTGCCACACCGGCCGCCAAGCGCACCCAGGACCAGAAAATGGCCCTCCTTGAGCATTATCTTTCCTCGACGGATCAAGGATACCAGAAACTGGTCGCAGCGCGCAGTGAGCTTCAGTCTCAGGAAAGCGGGATCAAGGGCCAGAAGGCGACGAGCGTGATGGTGATGCAGGACAACGCGTCTAATAAGACCCGTAAGACTTACATCCTTGATCGTGGTGCCTATGACCAGCCGATCAAGGATGGTCCTGATGCAGTGGTCAACCCCGGGGTCCCAGCTGCCCTGCCCGGTCTTGCAGGGGATGCAGCATCCAATCGTCTTGGCCTGGCTCAGTGGCTTACGTCGGGCAAGCACCCGCTCACCGCCCGCGTGGCGGTTAACCGTTACTGGGCACTGCTCTTCGGGCGCGGGCTGGTGAAATCGCTTGATGATTTTGGTAACCAGGGCAGTCCTCCCAGCCATCCTGAGCTACTTGACTGGCTGGCCGCGGATTTTGTCGAGAATGGCTGGAACGTGAAGCGGATGCTCAAGCAGATTGTTCTTTCCGCGACCTATCGCCAGGCTTCACGGTTAACCCCGCAACTGGCCAAGGGTGACCCTGCGAATATCCTGCTGGCCCGCTCTCCGCGGTTCCGTCTGCAGGGCGAATTTATTCGGGATACTGCACTGGATCTTTCCGGATTACTGGTGAAGAAGGTTGGCGGGCCCAGCGTCAAGCCCTACCAGCCGCCCAATATCTGGAACGAGGTCTCTCTCAATGGTGGGCTGCGCTATAAGCGCGACAATGGCGAGAAGCTTTACCGGCGTTCCATGTATACCTACTGGAAGCGCTCCGCCCCAATGCCAAACATGCTGATATTTGATGCCCCCACGCGCGAAAAATGCATGATTCAGCGGCCGATTACCAATACCCCCCTGCAGGCCCTGGTCACCCTTAATGACCCCCAGTTTGTCGAGGCGGCCCGTGGCCTCGCCCAGAGGTTGATCAAGGAAGGCGGCAATGACACGCTCTCAAGGATTGACTACGGTTTCAGGTTGGCCCTGTCCCGGCCACCCACAAAGGCGGAGGTGGAGGTGATCGAGAGGGTCCTCGGTGATCAATTAACACGATTCCGGAACGATCCCCAGAAGGCCAAGGAGTTTCTTGCTGTCGGCGACATGGCCCGTGATGAGGCCATTGAGGCATCTGACCATGCCGCCTGGATGGTTGTGGCCCAGCTCCTGCTGAACATGGACGAAACCCTTACACGGGGTTGAACTTTTCTGATCTAACTGAACACCAGTAAAAATGCATCACGATCCAACACGGCGTCGATTTTTGTTAAATACCGGACATGGCATGGGAGCCGCCGCTCTCAGCACCCTTTGGGATCCCGGCCTGATTGGTTCCGCGCAGGCGGCTGAGGGCTTGCCGGGATTTCCCAACTTTGCCCCGAAGGCGAAGCGGGCCATTTATCTGTTCTTCCCGGGTGGTCCCTCACACATTGACACCTTTGACTATAAGCCGGAATTACGTGATATCCATGGCAAGGAGTTGCCTGATTCCATCCGCCAGGGACAGCGCATCACGGGCATGACCAGCGGCCAGAAGTCCTTTCCCTGCGTGGCGCCAATGTTTGAGTTTGAGCGCTTTGGCAAGCACGGAACCTGGGTCAACAAGGACCTTCTGCCGCATACCGCCAGCATCGTGGATGACATCACGATCATCAAGACCATGAATACAGAGGCGGTTAATCATGATCCGGCAATCACCTTCATCAATACCGGTGTCCAGCAGCAGGGTAAGCCGAGCATGGGCTCATGGCTGAGCTATGGTCTGGGCAGCGTCAATGAGAACATGCCGGCATACATTGTCATGATATCGCGTGGGCGCGGGCAGTTGCAGGCTCTGTATGACAGGCTCTGGGGTAGTGGTTTCCTTCCCTCGAGTCACCAGGGGGTGAAGCTGCGCAGTAACGGCGAGCCGGTTCTTTACCTGAACAATCCGCCGGGAATTGATCGTGATGCACGTCGCGGGATGCTTGATGGCCTCAAGGAACTCAACAGCGGGACTTTCAAGAAGTTTGCCGACCCGGAAACCCAGTCCCGGATTGATCAATACGAAATGGCTTTCCGGATGCAGGCCGAAGTACCTGACCTGATGGATATCTCCAAGGAACCCAAGCACGTCAAGGAGCTCTACGGGCCGGCAGTGGAAAAACCCGGTAGCTTTGCGCGTAATTGTCTCCTGGCCAGACGGATGGCTGAGAAAGGGGTGCGTTTCCAGCAGCTCTTTCATCGTGGCTGGGACCAGCACGGCAGCCTGCCCTCAAAACTGCGCCAACAGTGCGAAGATATCGATCAGCCCTGTGCTGGCCTGATCAAGGATTTAAAGGAGCGCGGCATGTTTGATGATACCCTGGTGATCTGCGGCGGCGAATTCGGCCGTACGATTTACTCTCAGGGTAAACTTACCAAGAATAATCATGGCCGTGACCACCATGGCCGATGCTTCACCACATGGATGGCCGGAGCTGGAATCAAGCGGGGCTATGAACATGGCAAGACGGATGATCACTCCTACAATATCCTGGAGGATCCAGTTCATATCCGTGACCTGAATGCCACGATCCTGAACCAGCTTGGCATTCACCACGAAAAGCTTACCTTCCGCTATCAGGGACTGGATCAGCGACTGACCGGCGTGGAAGAAGCCCGGGTCGTAAAAGAGATTCTAGCCTGAATTCTACCTCTATCCTTCGGAAGGCCGACGGACGCGTGATCTGGTGGCGCTATATAAGTCACAAATACCGTAGAGGGCCGCTCACGGAAGGAGGAATTCGCTGAGTTCGCTGGACAACAACTCCGAATAGGAGCCCAATAGCGCAGATCCGACTGCATGAACTTCCGCGTCCTCGGCTCCATCGCCCTGCGATATTTCTGGCTCTACACCCGCCACCCGGTGCGGATCGTCGAACTCGTTTTCTGGCCTTTCGTACAGCTACTCGTCTGGGGATTCCTGACCAAGTATCTCCAGTCCGAAACCTCCGGAGACTTCCCTCAGACCATCACCTACCTTATCGGGGCCATCATTCTCTGGGATGCCCTCTTCCGTTCCCAGCAGGGAGTCGCCATCTCGTTCCTGGAAGATGTCTGGACCCGTAATCTCCTCAATATCTTCGCCGCACCCGTGCGAACCACGGAATATGTCGGAGCCATGTTTCTGGTCGGTTTCTGCCGGGTCATGTTCACCGGTCTCATTCTCGCGGTCATCGCCATCGCAGCCTACCAGTTCAATCTCTTTAATCTCGAACTCGCTCTCATTCCCTTTTACCTCAACCTCCTTCTCTTCGGCTGGGCCCTGGGACTGATTTCGGTCAGCCTTATTCTGCGCTTCGGCCATGGGGCTGAGTCCCTCGCCTGGGCCATCCCCTTCCTCGTCCAACCATTTTCCGCGGTCTTCTATCCGGGCTCCGCCCTGCCCGCCTGGCTCCAACCCCTTGCCCAGGTCTTTCCTTCCACTCATGTCTTTGAGGGCATGCGGGACGTCATCCAGTCTGGCACCTTCCCGGCAACCCATATGGTGGCCTCCCTTGCAATGAACATTATCTTTCTCAGCGCTGCCCTCTGGCTTCTGCATACCATGCTCACCGGGGCACGCAGGAAAGGATTCCTCGTCAAGGTGACCTCAAGTTAATCCGCTCGCTCACACAGGCAGCATCGAACCGGATTCAATTCAGTTTCTCACGTTGGGCGGAGCGTCGTATCTTCAAATCGCTTCGGACGGCTCCGATCATCATCCCGATCCCTCCCACGATGAAGATCAACGGGAACCACAGCGAGTAACCGGGTGCCTTTGAGTCCCGCTTCAGGACAGCAGAGGAAGGATCCCCGGGATCAATATAACAGGACCTCATGGCTCCCACCGGGAATTTATCCACTCTGCGCTGCGAACGCTCCTCCGAGGAACTCCAGGGAGCTCCCTGCAAGCTGTAGCGTTCCGAGGTGAACGCCTTGCCCTCGTAGGAGTATCCATAGGTCACCGCAAAGCTGTACTCTGTTCCCACATCGCTACCGATCTTGCGTTGATCAACCCGTGACTCCAGAATAGCACATGGAATCTCTGCCCATGTGCGCTGCCCGGAGGCGCGATCATAGCTCCGCCACATAAGGAGGGCAAAAACACCTCCAGCCACGCAAAAGAGGAGTCCGATAAAAATCAGATAGAGACTCCCTGCACGCACGGGATGACAAAGGAGTTTCAAGCCCCAGGTTTCAAGTTTCAAGTTTCCCGGTGGCATCTTCCCTGCGGATTGGCGGTTTCCGGAAAACTTGAAACTTGCAACTTCAAGCCTGAAACTCCTTCTTCCGTTTCATGGCCGACATCGCAACCCAGCTCACTGAACACCTGAAGAACGCAATGCGTGCCAAGGATCCGGTCGCTCTCAACACCCTGCGTGCAGTCAAAAGCGCGATTAAGAACGCTGCCATCGAGAAGGGAGGAGCGGACGCGGAACTGGACGAAAGTGCGATCGTTAATATCATCCGGAAGCAGATCAAGCAGCGCCGGGAATCCGTGGAGCAGTTCACTCAGGCAGGTCGCACTGAACTGGCTGACCAGGAGGAGGCCGAAATTGCCATTCTGGAACACTATCTTCCCGCCCCCCTCTCCCCGGAAGAGGTCGATGAACTGGTTGCCACGGCCATCGAGGAGTCAGGTGCCTCCTCCCGGTCTGACATGGGTAAGGTCATGAAGATCCTCCAGGAACGCACCGCCGGTCGTGCCGACGGCAAGAGCCTCTCCCAGGCGGTCATGAAGCAACTCTCCTGAAGATCCGCTCTGATCCTCCCACCAAATTGAACTTTTCCCCTGGAACGTGAACTCCCTCATCAAATGAGTTGCGCCGCCATCATTGTCGCAGCAGGCCAGGGCCACCGCATGGGTTTTGACAAGATGGTTGCCCTGCTGGGAGGCAAGCCAGTCCTCCAGTGGAGTCTCGATGCCTTCCTGCAGGCCAAGGAGGTCGAAACCGTCGTAGTGGTGACCAGCGAGGAGCGTTTTGCACAGCTCAATCCCGGGTCAGAGAAACCCGTCCTGCGGGTGGACGGTGACTGTGAACGCTTTCTCTCCGTCATGCGCGGCCTTGATGCCATCTCCTCTCCTCCAGACTACGTTGCGGTACATGACGGAGCCCGCCCTCTCATCCTTCCTGAACAGATCGACCAGGTCATCAGAGCCTCCCGCGACGAAGGCGCAGCAGCCTTGGCCCGCCGGGTCACCGAGACCCTAAAGAAAGCCGACGACCACGGCTTCACCCAGTGCTCAGTCTCCCGCGATCAGCTCTGG
>JAKVCR010000129.1 GCA_022448985.1 Roseibacillus sp. | reverse complement strand
TCGGCTGGAGGAACGGGAGCGGGCTCGGCTGGGGGAGCCGGAGGTGCTTCGGCTGGTGGAGCGGGAGCGGGCTCGGCTGGTGGAGCGGGAGGTGCTTCGGCTGGTGGAGCGGGAGCGGGCTCGGCTGGTGGCACGGGAGGTGCTTCGGCTGGTGGCGCGGGCTCAGCCGCAGACTCCCCTGGGGGCGATCCAGCAGCGTCTTGATCCGGTGGGAAGTTCAATGCCGGGGAGGAGGGGGAGGGTGTATCTTCCTCGGCACCGGGGAAAATGAATTTGGGCACCTTCTTGGCCGCCTCTGTCTCAGGCATCTTCTCTTCGGGAGATACGCTGTCCGCGTTTTCGGGATTCTGTTGGTCAGTCATGAGGAGCTTCCTGCTGATTCTTGGGCATGGAGGGGGCGCTTGTCGATCCCGCGTTCGAGGGGCTACAGCTCCCCCTCTGGATGGGTCGGGTCGAGGTGACGAGGGCACAGATGCAGTGAGGAGAGGCAGGAGAGAGCTGGCAGGCATGGGCTTGAGCAGGAGCGTGTTTCTGGGAGCATATCGATCTGCTGGTTGGGGCGGTGATGCCGCGGAAGGGCTGTGCCTGGGTGCGCCAGACTGTGTCACTGCGACAATTGGGCCGATCCGGAAGGGCGAAACAGAGTCAGAATGGCACAAGTGTTGGACTTGAGAAAAGCGTCTGGAAAATACATTTGTGGCTGAAATTCAATGGGTTGCATCATTGCCGAGCTTTGTTGGCACGGGATCTGCCATAGAGAACTCCGTTGGGGCATGCCCTGACCGTTCACTTTCAACAGACCCAAAAGGAAATCCGGATCTCGACCGGGCGACCTCTAGAAAAGGACTTAAGCACATGGCAAAAATACTCGGAATTGATCTTGGGACCACGAACTCCTGTATGGCGGTGATGGAGGCCGGTGAACCGGTCGTCCTTGAGAATTCGGAAGGGGCACGGACGACGCCCTCGGTGGTCGCCTTTGCGAAGGGGGGCGAGCGCCTGGTAGGCCAGGCAGCCAAGCGTCAGGCGGTAACCAATCCCCGGAACACGATTTTCTCTGCCAAGCGCCTGATTGGCCGCAAGTTCGCTGAGCTCACGGAAGAGGACAAGAAGCTTCCCTACGTAATCGTGGAAGCCGCGAATGGTGACGCCCACATTGAGGTAGAAGTTGATGGGGAGAAGAAGACGTACTCTCCGCAGGAGATCTCCGCCATGGTCCTGGCCAAGATGAAGGCCGATGCAGAAGCCAAGCTGGGAGAGACTATCGAAGAGGCGGTCATCACGGTGCCAGCCTACTTCAACGATTCACAGCGTAACGCCACCAAGGCCTCGGGGGAGATTGCCGGATTGAAGGTCCGCCGCATCATCAATGAGCCCACCGCCGCTTCGCTGGCTTATGGACTCGAGAAGGAGAGCGACGAGAAGATTGCGGTCTACGATCTCGGGGGTGGAACCTTCGATATTTCCGTTCTCGATATCGGGGACGGGGTCTTCGAAGTGATGGCCACCGACGGGGACACGCAGCTGGGTGGCGACGACTGGGACAACGCTATCATTGACTGGGTCGTCTCCGAATTCAAAGCGAAGGAGAATATCGACCTGGGCGGTCAGCCGGATGCCCTGCAGCGCATCAAGGAGGAGGCGGAAAAGGCCAAGATCGCGCTGAGTTCCTCCAATACCTATGAAATCAACCTGCCCTTTGTAACTGCAGACCAGACCGGCCCCAAACATATCCAGGTGGAGATTTCCCGCTCCAAGATGGAGCAGCTTACCGAGCACTTGCTGGATCGTACCAAGCAGCCGGTTCGCGATTGCCTGAAGGAGGCGGGGGTCAGTGCCAGCGAGATCGATGAACTCGTGCTGGTAGGGGGGATGACCCGGATGCCCAAGGTCCATGAGGTGGCCAGGGAGCTTGCGGGCAAGGAGCCTCACAAGGGGGTAAATCCGGACGAGGTGGTTGCCATCGGAGCCGGGATCCAGGGGGGCGTCCTACAGGGCGACGTCAAGGATGTGGTCCTGCTCGATGTTACTCCGCTCACCCTCGCAATCGAGACGGAGGGCAGCCGGTCCACTCCGATGATCGAGCGCAATACCACCATCCCGGTGAAAAAGTCCCAGATCTTCTCGACTGCGGCGGATAACCAGCCCGAGGTGACAATCCGGGTTTGCCAGGGGGAAAGGCCCCTGTTCGCCAACAACAAGATTCTCGGGACCTTTAATCTGGAGGGCATCGAATCCGCGCCGCGCGGCATGCCCCAGATTGAAGTCACCTTCGACATCGACTCCAACGGGATCCTGCATGTGACCGCCAGTGACAAGAAGAACGGCAATGAGAAGAAGATCTCCATTGAAGGCTCCAGTGGCCTGAGCGATGACGAGATCGAGAAGGCCAAGCGGGAGGCCGAGGCTCACTCTGAGGAAGACAAGCAACGGGCCGGGGAGATCGACGAAAAGAACAAGGCCGAGCATCTCGTCTACCAGGTCGAGAAACAGCTTGAGGAACTGGGTGACCAGGTGCCTGCCGAACTGAAGAGTAATCTGGAGGCAAAAACCGAAACAGTGCGTGAAGCCCTCAAGGCTGCTGATATGGAGGCTGTGCGGACGGCTGTCGGCGAGCTTGAGAAAACGATGGGCGAACTCATGGCTGCCGCCCAGGAAGCCGCTGGAGCGGCGGGAATGGACCCGGCCGCAGCCGCAGCCGCAGCTGCGGGGGCTGGAGCGGGATCAGCGCCTCCTGAGGACTCTCCGGAAGAGCCTCGTGAGGCCAAAGGCAAGGTCGTTGATGCGGAAGTCGTTGACGCCGAGAAGTAATCTGTCAGTTTCCCGCCCCGTTCTTCCCCGGAAGGCGGAGCGGCTACTCAACCAAAACAAAACAAAACAAACCAAAACCAACCCACTACGGAACAATGGCTAGTATCAAACCACTCGGTCAGCGTGTGCTTGTAAAGCGCCTCGATGCTGAAGAAGTCAGTGCCGGCGGCATTGTGCTTCCCGACACTGCCCAAGAGAAGCCGCAGGAAGCTGAAGTCGTCGCACTTGGCACCGGCGGGAAAGACGAAAACGGAAACGACATCCACTTCTCCGTCGAGGAGGGCAACAAGGTCCTCATCTCGAAGTATGGGGGAACGGATGTCAAAGTAGATGGAGACGATCTCCTCATCATCAATGAGGGCGATATCCTCGGTGTGATCGGGGACTAACAACCGTGGCCGGGAGCGCAACTTTTTTCATGCTCCCAGCCGACAAGCGAAGAAGAATCAACCGATAACCTAGAAAACACAATGTCTGCCAAGCAATTGCAGTTTAACGAAGCCGCCCGACATGCGCTCTTGCGCGGGGTGGAGAAACTGGCCGCCGCGGTGAAAGCCACCCTCGGTCCGGCCGGACGTAACGTGATCCTCGACAAGAAGTTCGGCTCCCCCACCATCACCAAGGACGGTGTCTCGGTGGCCAAGGAGATCGAGCTAGAGGATCCCTACGAGAACATGGGTGCCCAGCTCATCCGTGAGGTCTCCAGCAAGACCTCCGATGTAGCCGGGGACGGAACCACGACCGCGACCGTTCTGGCCGAAGCCATTTACAAGGAAGGTCTGCGCAACGTGACTGCCGGGGCGAACCCGATCAGTCTCCAGCGGGGAATCCTCAAGGCTTCCGAGGCCATCGTGAGCAAGCTGGCGGAGAACTCGCAGGAGGTTTCCGACAGCGAGCAGATTGCACAGGTTGCAACCGTTTCGGCCAACTGGGACCAGGAAATCGGCAATATCATTGCTGAGGCCATGGATAAAGTTGGCAAGGATGGAACGATCACGGTGGAAGAGGCCAAGGGCATCGAGACCACGCTCGACGTTGTCGAGGGGATGCAGTTCGACAAGGGCTACCTTTCTCCCTACTTCGTGACGGATGCAGAGAGCATGGAGGCCAATCTCGACAGCGCCTACATCCTCATCCACGAGAAGAAGATCTCGAACCTCAAGGACATGCTTCCGCTTCTCGAGAAGGTGGCTAAGACCAGTCGCCCGCTCCTGATCATCGCGGAGGACGTCGAGGGTGAAGCCCTGGCGACCCTGGTGGTGAACAAGCTTCGCGGAACCCTGAACATCGCGGCGGTGAAAGCCCCCGGGTTTGGTGATCGCCGCAAGGCCATGCTGGAGGACATCGCGATCCTTACCGGTGGCCGCTGCATCACCGAGGACCTCGGGATCAAGCTTGAGAACATCGAACTTAGCGACCTCGGAGAAGCCAAGACCGTCAAGATCGGCAAGGAAGACACCACTATCGTTGAAGGTGGCGGTGGCAGTGAAGCCATCAGCGGCCGGGTCGGCCAGATCCGCAGGCAGATTGAGGAAACCACTTCCGACTACGACCGCGAGAAGCTCCAGGAGCGTCTTGCCAAGCTCGCTGGCGGGGTGGCTGTCATCAATGTTGGTGCGGCAACCGAGACCGAGATGAAGGAGAAGAAGGCCCGTGTGGAAGACGCCCTTCACGCCACCCGCGCAGCGGTGGAAGAAGGAATCGTTCCTGGCGGTGGCACCGCTCTTATCCGGGCCCAGTCCGCCCTTGACGGTGTGGAACTGGACGGTGACGAAGCAACTGGTGTGGAACTGGTTCGTAGCGCGGTGGAGGCACCCCTCCGTCAACTGGCGGCCAACGCTGGCCGTGAGGGCGCGCTCATTGTCGAGCACGTCAAGAACTCGGATGGCAGCACTGGTTACGATGTGGCCAAGGATGACTACGTGGACCTGATCGCCCAGGGGGTGGTCGACCCCACCAAGGTGACCCGTAGTGCGCTGCAGAATGCCGCATCGATCGCGGGTCTGCTCCTTACCACCGAGTGTGTGATCACGGACATTCCCGAGGAAGAAGCTCCCGAGCCGCACGGTCACGACCACGGCGGTGGCGGAATGGGCTTCTAGGAAAGGAAGACTTCACAATTCAGGTCCTCAGGGACCATCCAAGCCGGGCGGGAAACCGCCCGGCTTTTTTAAGCTCCAATAGATAACCTGGGGGATTGTCCGCGGGTATGAGTGGTTGATAGCTGACCCAAAAAAAGCAGGCCGATTGGCCAGCTTTTTTAATTGGCTTGAGGTCCGAGGTTCGGGTTCAGTTCTTACCCCGCCAGGAATAAACGTTGTCCCGGTTCTTGGTGGCGGTGCTCTGACCGGTTGTATACTGGCCGTCACGACCGCTGCTCCAGGCAATGGCTTGGCGCCCGCGGAGAGGCTTGGTGGCATCAAAGGGGTCTGTGATTTCGTCGTCAAAGTCGATGTCCATGAGCAGGAAGTAATGCCGGTTGGTGGCGGCATTCCCTTTCTTTCTCCAAGCGTCGAATAGCTCAACTGAGCGCTCGGTGTAGAATAGCCCACCGTAGGCTCCGTTCTTGGTCTTACCCTTGGCTTCCTTGCCCTGGAAGTAACGCTCTTCCCTGGGATTGATCTCCTTGTCGAAGCCCACCAGTTGATCCATCAGGGCGTTGGTGGTGGGGGCTCCGGGGGCAGTCCCTGCTTCCGGGGCTTCAGGCAGGTAATTGTAGTCGTCATAAAAGGCCTGCACCGCCTGGACGAGATTGGTGCAGTCCTGGGTGGCGACGGTCTTCTTGGCGGTGTTCATCACCGCTGCGCCGGCACCGAAGCCCATGGCTGCGAGGATGGCGATGATCGCAATCACGACGAGGAGCTCGATAAGAGTGAAGCCGTGGTTCCTGGAACGGTTGGAGGTTATCTTCATAGCTGGTCAGGGGTTGGGGAATATACTTCTCGGGGAAAGGAAGGTGGAGAGATAGCCAGACTTTGGCAATCCCCCGGTTGGGGGGAATTACAATGTCAATACCAAGATGAGCTCGTCCCAGAGTGGATGCAACTCAATTTTTGGGGTCCTTCCTCATTGCTGCGGGGAGACCAAGGGCCCAGAGTCCGGCCATGGGAGAGGCCGGGGGTTTGAGGGAGAAGGTCTTGAAGGTCATGCGCAGTCCGGGATACCGGCCTCGTAACAAGGGGGAGCTAGCCCGTGATCTCGAGCTCCGAGCTGACCTCAGGGCTGATTTGCGCTCCGAGCTGACAGCTCTTGAGAGGGAAGGGGTGATTGTGCGGGGGAAAAAGGCCCGCTATCGGCTGCGTGAACAGGAACAGAATCTGCTCTCCGGCATCCTCCGTTTCCAGCCGAAGGGCTCAGCCTGGTTTTATCCGGATCCGCATGATCCAGCTAATCTGGCCAGTGGTATCGATCTGGAGCGCTTCGGCCGTATTCACGTGGGAGCGCGAAAGACTTCGGTGGCGCTTGATGGTGATCGCGTGGCGCTCCGGGTCGAGCGTCTTGGTCCGCCGGTCTGGTGGAAACACGCCAGGCACAAGAGGCAGTCCCTTGAGCTTCCGGGAGCGGAGAACCAGGCTACCGGAAGGGTGGAACGTATCCTGCAGCGCCGCAGCGGGGTCGTGGTGGGGACCCTAATGGAGCGTAAGGGATTTGTCTACGTCCAGCCTGATGACGAGAGCCTGCCTTCAACGATCGAGTTGAACAGTGCCGGGGGAGGGCAGTCAGGCCAGAAGGTTGCGGTGCGCTTGCTGGAGTGGGACAGCCGGCAGACGGCTCCCCGGGGAGAGGTTTCCGAGGTGCTGGGCTGGCCTGATGAAGCGGGAGTTGATATCCGTGGAATTATTCTCCGCCATGGGTTGCGGGAAGGATTTCCGGAGGAGGTTCAAGCCGAAGCGAAGAAGGTCTCCTCTACCATTCATCCAGAAGTGCTGGAACAACGGTCAGACTGGAGAGAAAAACTGGTTCTTACGATTGATCCGGATGATGCGCGTGATTTTGATGATGCGATCTGTGTGCGGAAGATAGAGGACGAATGGGAGCTGGCCGTTCATATTGCGGATGTTGCTCACTACGTTAAGCCGGGGACGGCCTTGGACCTGGAAGCGCGACAGCGCGGCAATTCGACCTATCTGGTGGACCGGGTTCTTCCGATGCTTCCCGAGGAGTTGAGTAACGGGATATGTTCGCTGGTTCCCTCGGAGGACCGCCTCACAAGGTGCGTGATCATGAGGTTCGACAGGCAGGGGAGGATGACCCGGACCCGTTTCGAGGAGGCGGTCATCTGCTCAAGGTCACGTCTTACCTACGGGGAAGCGCAGGAGATGCTGGAACGGGGAGCAGGTGGGGGAGATTCGTCGCGCCGGGAGATTGCGGAGGCTCTCACGATGTGCTGGGAGCTGGCCAAGATGCTGCGCCAGCGCCGTTTTGAACAGGGAGCCCTGGACCTGGATTTTCCCGAGGTCCGCATGGAACTTGATGCATCCGGGCGACCCACTGGCTACCGCCGTGAAGACTACAACGAAAGTCACCAGTTGATCGAGGAGTTCATGCTGGCGGCCAATGAGGCTGTGGCCCGGGCGGTAAAGAATGCTGAACGTCCTGCGATTTACCGTGTCCATGAAGAACCTGATCACGATAAGCTCTTTGAATTCGCGGAGCTTGCGCGGACGCATGGCTATGAACCGGGCGATCTCGTCAACCGGAAGCATATCCAGAAACTTCTTCGGGCATGCCGCGGCGAACCTGAAGAGCACTCGATCAAGCTGGGCCTGCTCAAGAGCCTGAAGCGAGCGAGCTACCGAGAGGAACCTCTGGGTCACTATGGACTCTCCAAGACAGATTACTGTCATTTCACCAGTCCCATCCGCCGTTATGCCGACCTTGTTATTCACCGGACCCTGGAACCCCTTCTGGAAAATTCGCCCGGCGGCGGCCACGGGGGAGCCACTCAGGTTCAATGCAGGGAAATATCTGATCATATATCGACCACTGAGAGGACAAGTGCGAGTGCGGAAACGGAATCGCATCGGCTCAAGATGCTTGAGTGGTTATTCCTCGCTGTAGATGATTTCGATCCACCCATCTTTGAAGCTGTCATTACGGATGTGCGCAGGATTGGACTGATGGTAGAGGTTATTGAGATTCTGCAGCGGGGACTCATCAAGCGGGACGACTTTCCGGCCGGAGACTGGCGACTGGAGTCCCATCGCATGCGGTATGTGACCGCAAGGGGAGACGAGCTGGTACTGGGTCAGATCGTTTCGGTCCGGGTGACGCGGGTCAACATGGAACGCCAGCAGGTAGACTTCGTCCTGTCGGGGGAGTGAGTGACGGGATAGCAACCCCTGCGCCTCTGGTAACTCCAACAAGTGACTCAGGGCCGAGAGAGAGAGCCAAAAGTTCTTTTCCTGCTCGCAGGAAGACTCCATATCTGGCCTGTCATGAAACGCATTCTGCTGCTCACTGCGGCTTCCATCTTGCCAGCTGTCCTGTCGGCCCATCCTCATAAGGGGGTTGTTCCGCAGGGCGAAGTTCTCACCGTGGCAGTTGCCACGGGTTCCGGGGATCATACTTATTCGAACGTCCCCTGGTGGGGAACGGCTGAAAACAAGGGGGTGGGCAGCACCAATGGGGGAGTTGCGATTGACAAGGCGGGGAGGATCTATTTCAGCACGGATACTCCGAACGGGATTCTCATCTACAATGCAGTGGGAAAGCAGCTTGGAAAGATAGGTCCCAGCAACATTCACGATCTCTTCATCCGGGAAGAGAGCGGCAAGGAGTTTATCTGGGCGTCTCACACGGCAGGAAAGCGGCTGGTCAAGATGTCTCTGGATGGCAAGGAAGTCTTTCAGATTCCGAATGCCAGCACCGAAGAGGTGAAAGGGGGCTGGGGAGGAGTAACTGCGGCTGATATAGCTCCAGATGGTTCGATCTTCGTGGCCCTGGGATACGGGTCTAACTTCATACACAAGTTTGATGCCGGGGGAAAGCTGATTAAGACCTTTGCCGGCCGAGGGAAGGGAGAAGGGAAGTGCAACACGGCACATGGCATGGCCCTGGATCACCGTTTCGATCCTCCACGTATTCTGGTGGCGGACCGTGAAAATGGTCGCCTGACTCACTGGGATCTTGATGGTAACTGGATCGGAGTCGTTGCAGATGGACTGCGGCGGCCTACGGACCTTGCCTTCCGTGGAGACGTGGTGGCCGTGACAGAGCTGGCGGGGGGGGTCAAGATTCTGGACAAGGCGGGCAAGGTGATTGCGCTCCTTGGTGAAAATCCGAACCCGAAGCAGAGGGGCCAGAATGGGGTGGCTCCCAACCAGGCGAAGCCTGCACATTTTACTGCACCGCATGGACTGGCCTACGACCCCTCGGGCAATCTGTATGTGCAGGACTGGAACCGGTTCGGGCGGATCACCAAGCTCGTCAAAGTAGAATCTTCGAAACAATGAGCAGTATTCCCCTAGAAGATAACTTTGAGGATGTCCTCGGAAAGGCCCTGCGGGGTACCGGGATGCCGGATGGAGTTCTAGAGTTCCTGACCGGTGTCTCCGAGGAAACGATTGCGAAACTGAAAGACGGGGAATTTGACGAGGAGTCCCTGCGCAAGGTCGCCTCTCCGCTGGGCCTGGATGCTGATACACTTGTGGAACGAGCCCGGGAGGCGTGGGTGCCAGCGCCAGTTGAGGTCGAGGGCCTTCGCCAGTACAACACCGTCTTTGATGACATGACGGTGAACAATTATCTGGTGTGGGATCCCGCCTCGAAGGAGGCGGCACTCTTCGACACGGGGACCGACGCGAGTGGAGCAATCGGGCTGGTTGATGAACTCGGCCTGACCCTCACGCAACTCTTCCTCACTCATACCCATCTTGACCATATCGCAGACCGGGCAGCGGTGGAGAATCACAACTCAGAGCTCAAGACTTTCGTGAATGCCCTGGAGCCGGCTGGGGGAGCAACTCGTTTCCAGCCCGGAGATGCCTTTTCGGTGGGAACGCTGCGCGTCTCCACCCGCTTGACCAAGGGCCATTCGCCAGGCGGAACGACATACGTCATCAACGGGTTATCGTGTCCGGTGGCCATTGTGGGGGATGCGTTG
>JAKVCR010000128.1 GCA_022448985.1 Roseibacillus sp. | reverse complement strand
TCTTTTCGTCTGCTGGTCAGCCGGGGAAACTTGAAACTCGCCCCGGGGGAGCAGATGGCCTAGGAGGAAAGGGCCATGAGACCTTTCCTGTTGCTCGCCCTCGCAGTGCTCCTCACTCCGCTCCTGCCTGCTGCCGAACTGGTGTGGCCCGGGCTGCTTGGACCCCAGCGTGATGGCTGGGTGGAGCACTTCAAGGTTCCGGTCCGCTGGCCGAAACAATTGAAGAAGGAATGGAGCGTGGAAGTGGGAACCGGATACGGCACGCCCCTGGTCGCGGGCCAGCGGGTCTACCAGCATGCGCGTCAGGGAGAAGAAGAGGTGGTCTGGTGTTTTGATCTGGCGAGCGGCAAACGGATCTGGCGCAAGAGTTATAAGAACCCCTTCAAGATCGGTGGGGGAGGAGAGCGTCATGGCAAGGGGCCGAAGTCCTGCCCGGTGCTGGCCGATGGCCGCCTCTTTACCCTGAGTATCACCGGGATGATCCACGCCTGGGACGCGGAAAGTGGCAGCCTGCTCTGGCGCAAGGATTACCGGGGAAAGTGGGAGAAGGGAAACCAGCCCAACTGGGGCGTCTCCACCTCGCCCATCGTGGATGGGGAACGCCTCATCGTGCACCTTGGAAATGACGGGGCGGGTGCGCTCATGGCCTTTGACGTGAAATCAGGCCGGGAAGTGTGGAAGCAGGGGGAGCATGGTACCTCGTATTCCTCGCCGCTTCTTGTGGAGATCGCGGGAGTGCGACAGGTGGTGCAGTGGAACCACGAGACCCTCGCGGGAGTGGAAAGCAGGACCGGGAAGCTGCTCTGGGAGTATCCGGCCCCGCACCGCAGTCATAACCAGAACATGCCCACACCCGTCTTTCATGAGGGACGGATCCTGCTCGGGGGAGAGAACCGGGGGATCAAGTGCCTGGAACCCGTCCTCAAGGACGGCAAGTGGTCGGTGAACCGTCTCTGGCACCAGCGGAAGGTGGCGCTCGACATGAGCACGGCGGTCATCAACGGAGGCCACCTCTACGGGATGTCGCATTTCAAGATGGGTCAGATCTTCTGTCTCGATCCCCGGGATGGGACGATCCGGTGGCTCAGTGAAGGGAGAATTGGCCAGAATGTGGCCTTCCTCGCGCTGGAGGGACACGTGGCGGCCCTGCGGGCCAATGGGGAGCTCCGCATCATTGCGGCTGATCCGGCGGGTTACCGGGCCCGGGCGGCCTACCGGGTGGCCCCCGACCAGACCTGGGCTCCCCCGGTCCTTCTCGACAGCAAGATACTTATCAAGGATCTCAACCTGCTCACCCTCTGGTCCTTTGGCCGCTGAGCCGGTCGATCCCGCGGGACATTGAATTTATAACATCCTCTTTATTTGCGCAAAATTGTCAGCATGAGATCCTTTTCGAATTTCTTCCGCGCATGTCTGGGTTTGCAGGTTCTGGTCCTCTATTCATCCCTGCTGAACGCCAAGAAAGTCACGTTCACTCCGCATACATTTACCATTCCCGACGGCTACACCTTGAAGCAGGTTGCTGCGCCGCCCCTGGTGCAGAGGCCCATTCACATGTGTTTCGATGAAAATGGCGTGCTCTACGTCACGGATAGCTCCGGGAACACGGATAAGGCTCCTGCTCAACTCAAGAACCCAAGTCATCGGGTGTTGCGGTTGGTCGATCAGGATGGCGATGGTGTTTTTGATCGAGCGACCGTCTTTGCCGAGCGCCTCCCTTTTCCGGAGGGCATCCTCGTGCATCAGGGCGCGGTTTATGTGGGGGCCCCTCCACATATCTGGAAACTTCGCGATACGAATGGAGATCACACGGCCGATGAGCGGACGGTCTGGTTCGACGGTGGATCAATAGAAGGTTGCGGTAACGATCTGCACGGACCCTACCTGGGACCGGACGGATATTTCTACTGGTGTAAGGGAGCGTTTGCTCCGCAGAGCCATGTGCTCGGTAATGGGAGGATTTTCAAATCAAGCGCCGCACATCTCTATCGCGCCAGACCCGACGGCAGCGGTCTGGAAGTGGTGATTACCGGCGGAATGAACAATCCCGTGGGGCTGGCATTCAGCAGGACGGGGGAGCGGTTTTTGAGCGGCACCTTTTTTGACCTGTCCGGCCCCGGGAAACGGGACGGCATTCTCCATGCCGTCCATGGGGGGATGTACGGCAAGAAGAACGATCGGGTGCTCGCACCACATCCCAGTTCAGGAGGGTTGCTGCCGATCCTTGCTCAAATGGGCCCCGCGGCTCCATCGGGGATCGTGATGCCCGAAAGTGATGTGCTCGGTCTCCGGGGTGACTTGCTTTGCGCTGACTTCAACCTGCGACGCCTGTCGAGGCACAGGCTGTCGCGGTCCGGATCGACCTATTCCGCAGAGACGAGCGTCTTTCTTGAGAGTGATCAGACCGATTTTCATCCCACTGATGTGATTGAAGATGCGGATGGCAGTCTCCTCGTGGCGGATACGGGCAGTTGGTACATGATCTGTTGCCCGACCTCGAAGGTGGCCAAGCCCCATGTCCTGGGCGCCATCTACCGGGTTGAAAAGAAGGGGGGGGCCAAGCCGGAGAACGCCCGGGGCCTCGAGCTGAGCTGGGAGAAACCTCAAATCAGCTGGCTTTCTGATGGGCGGCCTGCGGTGGTCAAACGGGCTATCGATGCCCTTGCGAAGGAGGATAACATCGATGCATTGCGCGCGGCCAAGACCCGAATCCCTGCCCTCTGGGCCCTGCACCGGATTCCGGGGCAGGCGGCGCGAGCGGCGGTGCGGGAATTTCTAAGCGACGGAAGTGCCGATGTGCGCGCGGCCGCGCTCCATAGCGTGGGGCTGTGGCGCGATCCAGCCGCGGTGGAGCCGTTAACCCGCCTGCTTGGTGGTGATGCCCGCCAAAGCCGACTGGCAGCGATGGCCCTGGGCCGGATTGGGGATCGCCGGGCGGTGAAACCCCTGGTGGCGGCCGGCTCGAAGAAGATGGATGCGTTTTTACAGCACGCCATCATCTATTCACTCTACGAGATCGGAGACACCGGGAGCCTTTCCCAGGAGGATTCGCTGGGAAGGCAGGTTCGTCTCATGCACAAGCTTGGCGAAGCGGATCCCGCGCCCCAGGTCATGCCGAGGATTCAGCTGGCGGATGCCGTCGAGCCCGATCCAGAAGCGGCGGCTCTTCAACAGGCGCGTCTCAAGGAGCTGTCTGCCCTGCTGCCGGAGGGAGATCCGGACCGAGGGGAGAAGCTATTCCACAATGCTTCCAAATCCTTGTGCATCACCTGTCACGTCATGGGGGATCAGGGAGTGAAGTTCGGCCCTGACCTGACCGGAATCGGGTCCATCCGCAGTGAAGAGGACCTGCTGGAGGCGATCGTCTATCCCAGTTCATCGATTGCCCGTTACTACGAACTGGTGAAGGTGCAGACCAGGAAAGGAGAAACAGGGGGCCTGATCCTGAGGGATACCGTGGATAAGATGGTCCTCGCGCCGGCGCCCGGATTGGAAAATCCGGTGCCGATCCGGGACATCAAAGCGGCAAAGTATTCGAACATTTCGTTAATGCCCCGGGTTTTTG
>JAKVCR010000127.1 GCA_022448985.1 Roseibacillus sp. | reverse complement strand
TGCAACGACCCTGGCGGGGTTGCGGGGCCAGCTTCAGAAGTGGCGGCGCGCAACGAGAGACCCACTGCTTGAGCAGGACAACGTTGCCCGTCTCAAGTCCGAGATCGAGGCCTGCATCAAGGACGGCAGTCCCAGCAAGGCCCGCCTCACCCTGACCTACCCGGACTATTTCTTCCGGGGCCGGAACTGATCATCGAGACCATGACGAGACTTCGCACAGGAATCCTGATCCTTGGGTGCATGCTGCCAGTTTGCGCAGGAGCGGAGAAGCGGCCCAATGTGCTGTTCATCGCCATCGACGACCTGCGCCCTGTCCTCGGGTGCTATGGCGATGAAATCGCAATCACTCCCAATATCGATCGCCTTGCCCGGCGTGGGACTGTCTTTGAGCGGGCTTATTGTCAGCAGGCTGTGTGTGGGCCATCACGGCTTTCGCTGATGACCGGACGCCGCCCGGACACCACCCGGGTCTGGGATCTCAACACCCACTTCCGCAAGGCTCTTCCGGATGCAGTGACATTGCCGCAGCATTTCAAGGCGCAGGGGTATCACTGTCGGTCCATCGGGAAGATTTATCACGGTGGGGGAGCGCCTTCCAAGGATGCACCTTCCTGGTCGGAGGATCCCCTTCATGACATTGCAAGGGAGGCTCACCAGCGCTATGCCACTGCCCGCAACCTGAAGGGCAGAGGTCTCAAGCGGGGAGCATCGGAAGCAGCGGATGTCCCGGATGGCACCTATATTGACGGGATCGTTTGTGAGGCGGCCCTCAAGGCTCTCAGATCCCTGAAAAAACGGGACAAGCCATTCTTCCTGGCGGTTGGCTTCCGTAAACCCCACCTGCCGTTCTGCGCGCCCCGGAAGTACTGGGATCTTTACGATCGGGCAAAGATCCCGGCCCCGGTTTCAGACGCTCATCCCGCCGGAGCACCCGAAGTCGCGGTGAGGAGTTGGAAGGAACTGGAAGGCTACACTGATATTCCGAAGGGTGGACAACTCGCTCCCGGAAAAGTGGCAGAGTTGCGACACGGCTACTATGCCTGCGTGAGTTATATCGATGCCCTGGTGGGCCGCTTGCTTGAGGAGGTGAAGGGGATCGGGCTCAAGGGAGAAACCGTGGTCTGCCTCTGGGGTGACCACGGTTTTCATCTTGGGGAACAGGGACTCTGGGCCAAGGCCAACAACTACGAACTGTCGACCCGTGTTCCCCTGATTATCTCGGTGCCCGGGCAGAAGAAACCCGGGGGAAAGACTGAAGCCCTCGTTGAGTTGGTTGATCTTTACCCGACCCTTGCCGAGGTCTGTGGTCTCATGGTGCCCAAGGGCCTTGAGGGAACGAGTCTTCGTCCATTGCTGGACGATCCCGGCCGCGCCTGGAAAAAGGCTGCTTTCAGTCAGTATCCCCGTGCCTACACGGGGAATCGCCACCGCACCCACGGGGACATCATGGGGTATACCATCCGGACCTCCGCTCACCGCTACGTGGAATGGCGGGATTGGAAGTCCGGCAGGGTAGAGGCCCGCGAACTCTACGATCATGAATCGGATCCAGGGGAAATGCGCAATGTTGCCGCAGAGGAGAATTACGCCGGGGTTCTCGACCGGCACCAGGCTATCCTGAAGGCTGGGTGGAAGAAGTCCCTGCCTTGAATGAGATCCAAACCCGTGATCTTCCGAGGGACTGTACGGGGGATTCCTGTCTCTAGTTTTCCGTGATAACCAGTTCGGAAGCCGCGTGATTACTTCGGAATCCCCCGACGTCCCGGAAGACGTAAACAAGGAAGGCTGCCGTTTCCTTCGGGAGGGCTTTCTGGGCCACCAGTTCCTTTTCGCCAATGGTGCATTGGATGAAGTGCCACTTACGACTTTTCCAGGCGCCCCCGGCGGTTGTGAAGTAGATCCAGGCTTCCGTAATCTTATCCTTGCCCGTGAAAGGCGTGCGGGCAAGGCGGCTCGAAGGGTCGACATGTGGCTTGCCGAGCCGGGGCAGGGTGGGTTTGTCCTTCACGATACTGTCGGCGAACTGTCCGATCTCGACCGGATCGCTCCATCCGTTTCCGTGGGCATGAATCATCCAGGGACGGATGCAGAGGGAGCTTGGTCCTTTTGCCGAACTGGCCGACCTGGCGAAGATATCGATCTGGAAGACGGGATCGGCTACTGAGGTTACGAAGAGCATCGGCATCCGGGCGTAGGGGAG
>JAKVCR010000126.1 GCA_022448985.1 Roseibacillus sp. | reverse complement strand
TGCAACGACCCTGGCGGGGTTGCGGGGCCAGCTTCAGAAGTGGCGGCGCGCAACGAGAGACCCACTGCTTGAGCAGGACAACGTTGCCCGTCTCAAGTCCGAGATCGAGGCCTGCATCAAGGACGGCAGTCCCAGCAAGGCTCGCCTCACCCTGACCTACCCGGACTATTTCTTCCGGGGCCGGAACTGATCATCGAGACCATGACGAGACTTCGCACAGGAATCCTGATCCTTGGGTGTATGCTGCCAGTTTTCGCAGGAGCGGAGAAGCGGCCCAATGTGCTGTTCATCGCCATCGACGACCTGCGCCCTGTCCTCGGGTGCTATGGCGATGAGATCGCAATCACGCCCAATATCGATCGCCTTGCCCGGCGTGGGACTGTCTTTGAGCGGGCTTATTGTCAGCAGGCGGTGTGTGGTCCATCACGGCTTTCACTGATGACCGGACGCCGCCCGGACACCACCCGGGTCTGGGATCTCAACACCCATTTCCGCAAGGCGCTTCCGGATGCGGTGACATTGCCGCAGCATTTCAAGGCGCAGGGATATCACTGTCGGTCCATCGGGAAGATTTATCACGGCGGGGGAGCGCCTTCCAAGGATGCGCCTTCCTGGTCGGAGGATCCTCTTCATGACATTGCAAGGGAGGCTCACCAGCGCTATGCCACTGCCCGCAACCTGAAGGGCAGAGGTCTCAAGCGGGAAGCATCGGAAGCAGCGGATGTCCCGGATGGGACCTATATTGACGGGATCGTTTGTGAGGCGGCCCTCAAGGCTCTCAGATCCCTGAAGACACGGGACAAGCCATTCTTCCTAGCGGTTGGCTTCCGTAAACCCCACCTGCCGTTCTGCGCGCCCCGGAAGTACTGGGATCTCTACGAGCGGGCAAAGATCCCGGCCCCGGTTTCAGATGCTCATCCCGCCGGAGCACCCGAAGTCGCATTGAGGAGTTGGAAAGAACTGGAAGGCTACACTGATATTCCGGAGGATGGACAACTCGCTCCCGGCAAAGTGGCAGAGTTGCGACACGGCTACTATGCCTGCGTGAGTTATATCGATGCCCTGGTGGGCCGCTTGCTTACGGAAGTAAAAACGATCGGGCTCAAGGAAGAAACCGTGATCTGCCTCTGGGGTGACCATGGTTTTCATCTTGGGGAACAGGGACTCTGGGCCAAGGCCAACAACTATGAACTGTCGACTCGTGTTCCACTGATTCTCTCGGTACCCGGGCAGAAGAAACCCGGGGGAAAGACTGAAGCCCTTGTCGAACTGGTTGATCTTTACCCGACCCTTGCCGAGGTCTGTGGTCTCATGGTGCCCAAGGGCCTTGAGGGAACGAGTCTTCGTCCGTTGCTGGATGATCCCGACCGCGCCTGGAAAAAGGCTGCTTTCAGTCAGTATCCCCGTGCCTATGCGGGGAATCGCCACCGTGCCCACGGGGACATCATGGGGTATGCCATCCGGACCTCCGCTCATCGCTACGTGGAATGGCGGGATTGGAAGTCCGGCAGGGTAGAGGCCCGCGAACTCTACGATCATAAATCGGATCCAGGGGAAATGCGCAATGTTGCCGCAGAGGAGAATT
>JAKVCR010000125.1 GCA_022448985.1 Roseibacillus sp. | reverse complement strand
CGCCGGGACCTGCCGTGATGAACTACCTTCCCCAGGAAATCATTCGCCGTAAGCGGGATGGCCATTCCCTCAGCCGGGAGGAGATTGATTTCTTCGTGGAGGGACTGACCAGTTCCACAATCAGCGAGGGTCAGACAGCAGCCCTCGCCATGGCCATCTACTTCCAGGGTCTCAGCCGGGAGGAGTGCGTGGCTCTCACCCTCGCCATGCGTGATTCGGGAGAGGTCATGGAATGGCCGGGCGAGAATCTCGACGGCCCCGTCATCGACAAGCATTCCACCGGCGGGGTGGGAGACCTCGTCTCCCTCGTGCTCGGACCTCTCCTTTCTGCCTGCGGGGCATACGTCCCCATGATTTCCGGCCGGGGGCTGGGCCATACCGGCGGCACCCTCGATAAACTGGAGGCGATCCCGGGATACAACACCGCTCCCGACAACTCCCTCTTCCGCGAAACCGTACGTAGCGCGGGGGTGGCCATCATCGGCCAGACCGGTCTGCTCGCTCCTGCCGACGCCCGGCTCTATGCCATCCGCGACATCACCGCTACCGTGGAGTCCATCGGCCTCATCACAGCCTCCATCCTCTCCAAGAAACTGGCGGCTGGCCTCGATGCTCTTGTGATGGACGTCAAGGTGGGCGATGGAGCATTCATGCCCTCCACGGAGGCATCGCGGGAACTGGCCCGGAGTATCGCGGAGGTTGCCACTGGAGCCGGCACACCCACCACCGCCCTGCTCACCGACATGAACCAGTGCCTCGCCAACAACGCAGGCAACGCGATCGAGGTGCGGGAAGCCATCGAGTTTCTCACCACCACCCAACGCAACGATCGGCTCGAAACTGTCATCCTCGCACTCGGTGCGGAAGTTCTCCAGACCAGTGGCCTGTCGATCTCCGAGAACGAGGCCTTAAACACCCTGCGCCAGGCCCTCGAATCCGGCCAGGCAGCCGAACGGTTCGCCCGAATGGTCTGCGCGCTGGGAGGACCCGGGGATCTCCTTGAACATCCAGAATCCCACCTCCCCCTGGGTCCAGTCATACTGGAAGCCAGGCCCACACAAGGCGGCACCGTGACCGCAGTAGACACCCGTGAGCTCGGTCTGGTTATTGTCCGCCTTGGCGGCGGACGAACCGATCCCGGACAGGAAATCGACCATCGGGTGGGACTGGGCGGGGTGGCTTCCCTCGGTGAGGAAGTGGGAAGCGAACGACCCCTCGCGGTCGTTCATGCCGCCTCGGAGGAAGCCGCCCAACGGGCAGCTCGCGAAGTATGTGCCGCTTTCACGGTGGCGGACGGGACCCCGAAGGCATTCCCGGTCATTCACGAACGAGTCGCAACCGAATGAAAAGAGTCTGCCTCCTCGTCATGGATTCCTTCGGCATCGGGAGCGCTCCCGATGCCGCCTGCTTCGGAGGGGACGGCTTCTCCGACGAAGGGGCCAACACCCTCGGGCACATCGCCGACACCCTTGCCCTCGCCGATACGCCCCTGCAGCTTCCCAATCTCGCCCGGCTGGGACTGGTGCACGCGTTCCAGGCCAGGAATGGGAACCCGCCCGCCGGCATGCTCCCTCCGGACCAGGTCGACGGCTCCTGGGCTTTCGCCCGGGAAACCAGTCCGGGCAAGGACACCACTAGCGGGCACTGGGAAATCGCCGGCGTCCCCGTTCCCTTCGACTGGTCCTACTTCCCGAAGGAAATCCCATGCTTTCCCCCGGACCTGCTAGCCGGGATCGAGGATCGCAGCGGGGTGGAGGG
>JAKVCR010000124.1 GCA_022448985.1 Roseibacillus sp. | reverse complement strand
GGATGTGACCCTTGTGACGATCCTGCTGGTACTCTGTATCTTCTCCTGGATCGGGATCACATATTACATGAGGACCGCAGCCTACCGGGAGAAGGCGAGAGATTACGTGGCCGCCGCCCGGGTCCTGGGAGCCGGTCCAGTCCGGGTCATTTTCCGACATGTCCTGCCCAACGCGATCTCGATCGTGGTGACCCTGCTGCCCTTCAGTGTGGTGGGAGTCATCACGGCCCTGACAGCTCTCGACTTCATTGGGTTCGGACTCCCTGATACCTATCCCAGTTGGGGCCGCATTCTGGGGGACGGAGTTGGGAATCTCGACTACCCTTGGATCGTGGCCTCGGTCTTTGGGGGAATGGTGTCGGTGCTTCTTCTCGTGACCTTTGTGGGAGAGGCCGTGCGGGAGGCCTTTGATCCCAAGAAATTCACCACCTACCGTTGATCATGAATCCGTTGCACCTGGTTTTCCTGTTGCTTGTGGTAGCCCTTGCGGGCTGCGACAGCAGGAAGGATTTTTTAGACTATGATAATGATAAGGATGTAACTGGATTCAGGGAGATTCAGAACGAGAAGGTCCTGGGGAAGCTTGAGGAGAAGAAGGAGGAGTTGACAAAGCAGCTTGCAGAACCCGGGGAGGAGGACCGGGACAAGCTGGAAGAAGACCTCGCCAATACCACCCGTCGTCTCGGTTACCCGGAATTCTTTACATATGACGCCACCATGGGGGATCTGCCGGAGGATCTCACCTGGGAGGAGGGGCTCGACCAGCCTGAGCTGGGATCCTCCCGCTCGCAGAAGGGGGGAACCTTCAACACCTATTTCTCAGGCCTTTCCTTTCCTCCCACCATTCGCCCCATCGGCAGGAATGCGAATAACAGTTTTCGCTCCGAACACTGGGATAATGTCGAGATGGCCCTGGTTTCCCTGCATCCCAACACGATGGAAACGATCCCGGGCCTGGCCGATCGCTGGGCGGTGGGGAAAGATGGAAGAACGGTCTACTTCCGGATCAACCGGAAGGCGAAATGGTCAGATGGTAACCCAGTCACAGTGGACGACTTTTTCATGACCTTCCACGTGTGTCTCTCGGAGTATATCACCGGTCCCTGGTACCGGGATTATTATGGGACGATGTTCGAGAACATCACCCGCTATGATGATCGGCATCTCTCGGTGCGACTGGCCAACAAGAAGCCCAAGCCGGAGTATTACGCCTCCCTGACCCCGTATTCCCGGGTATTCTATCGTGAGTTTGGCATAGATTTCGAGGAGCGCTACAACTGGAGAGTGCGCCCAACCACGGGGGCCTACCAGATCCTCAAGGAAGACGTGGTGAAGGGGCGGAGCATCACCCTTTCCCGGGTCAGGGACTGGTGGGCGGAAGAGCAGAAGTATTATCGCTACCGCTTTAATGTAGACCGGATTAAATACAAAGTGGTTCGAAACGATGATAAGGTCTTTGAGCTCTTCAAGAAGGGAGAGATCGACATGTTTCACCTGGGTCTCCCCAAGAGGTGGTATGAGCAGATGGAGATCCCGGAGGTGTTCAACGGCTATCTTGAGAAGAAGACCTTCTACAACGTCTACCCGCGGGTGCCCCGGGGCCTTTATATCAATCACTCCCGTCCCTTCCTGGGAGATGTGAATGTGCGGATCGGCCTGCAGCATGCTACCAACTGGCAGAAAGTGATCGATATCGACCTGCGGGGAGACGCGGGCCGGTTGAATATCTACAATGAGGGTTACGGTCAGTTCAGTAACCCGGAGATCACGGCCCGGAAATATTCCCCGGAGAAAGCCCGGGAGGCCTTTGCCAAGGCGGGCTTCACTAATCAGGGAAACGATGGAGTGCTCCAGAACGAGAAGGGTGAAAAGCTCAGTTTCTCCATCACCCACACCACCAGCCCGGTGGTGGGCAAGATGTTACAGCGGCTCAAGGAAGAGGCCCTCAAGGCCGGGCTGGAGTATCGGCTTGATGGCATAGAAGGCACGGCGAGCTACCAGAAGGTAATGGAGAAAAAGCATGACCTGACCTTCTGGGGGTGGGGGACCCAGCCGCCCTTTCCACGGTATTTCGAGGGAATTCATTCCTCCAATGCCTACGACCCTGGAACCACGACCCCGCGGATGCAGACCAACAATATTTCGGTTTATGCCAATCCAGAGGCCGATCCGCTGGCCCAGGGAATTCGTTTTGCGACCTCGGAGGAGGAGATCCGGGAGATGTCATGGGAACTGGAGCAGATCCTGCACGACACAGCGTTCTGGATTCCGGGCTACAAGAGGGAGAGCTACCGGCTTGGGCATTGGCGGTGGATGCAGTGGCCGGACGACTTCAATGTGAAAATGACCCGGGAGGCCCAGGAGAGCTATGTCTACTGGATTGATGTGGAGGAGCAGGAGAAGACCCTCCGGGCCATGAGCCGGGATGAGGCTTATCCCGAGGTGGACGAAGTGTATGACCAATACCGGGTAAAGTAATGACGGAGGAGGATCCAGCGAAGGCAGCCGATCGCGAGATCGACGGGAAGCACGGTCCGGCGTCTCAGGAACTCCTCCGGGTGCGGGGGCTGGTGAGTGCCTTTGATACCGAGCGGGGTCTGTTGAAGGCGGTGGACGGGGTTTCCTTTTCAGTGGACCGTGGGCAGACCCTTGGGATTGTGGGGGAATCCGGGTGTGGGAAGAGCGTGACCGCGATGTCGCTGATCAGCTTGCTGCCGCGGCCGGCGGGGAAGGTGCTGGCGGGAGAGGTGCTCTTCAAGGGAGAGGATTTACAGAAGGTCTCCGAGAAGCGGTTGCACGAAGTGCGGGGCGGGGAGATTGGGACGATTTTCCAGGAGCCCATGACGGCCCTGAACCCGGTGCACCGGATCGGGCGGCAGGTGAGCGAGGTTTTCCGGTTGCACAAGAAGATGGACAAGAAGGAGGCCTGGGAGGCTGCCGTTGAGGCCCTGCGCATGACGCGGATTCCCTCTCCGGAGGTCCGGGCAGGGGACTATCCCCACCAGTTGTCGGGAGGAATGCGACAGCGGGTGGTGATTGCGATGGCGCTGGCTTGTCAGCCTGATCTTCTCATTGCCGATGAGCCCACCACGGCGCTGGATGTCACGGTGCAGGCCCAGATTCTTGACCTGATCCAGGGGTTGCAGGCCGAAATGGGAATGGCGGTTATCCTGATCACGCATGATCTCGGGGTGATTGCGGAGAATTGTGACGAGGTGGTTGTGATGTATGCCGGTCGGGTGGTGGAGCGTGCCCCGGTGAAGGAGCTCTTCGCCAACCCCCTGCATGCCTATACGAGGGGGCTGCTCAATTCGATCCCCCGGCTCTCGCTGCCACCGAAGTCGGAACTCAACACGATCCCCGGGATGGTGGCCGCCCTGTCGGAAATGGCGAGTGGGTGTCGTTTCTGCCAGCGTCTGGAGAGGGAGAGCAGTCTCGGGGATAAACGGCCGGAGTTCCGGGAAGTCTCTTCCGGGCACTGGGTGGAAGCATGTCCGGAGTGTTATGGGGGGGAGGCCCGTGAGATCGCATGAGTGACGTTGCAGCCAGAGGATCATTGCTTTCGGTAGAGGACGTGAAGGTCCACTTCCCAGTCCGCAGTGGACTGATGCTACGCCAGACCGGGAAGGTGAAGGCGGTGGATGGGGTTTCCCTTGAGATCGGGGAAGGCGAGACGGTGGGACTGGTGGGAGAGTCAGGTTGTGGCAAGTCGACCCTAGCCAAGGCCGCGGTGCGCCTGCTCAAGCCCAATGCGGGATCGGTGGTGTTCGAAGGAACGGATATCACGCGCTTGTCGTCGGGAGCGCTTCGGCCCCTCCGAAGTGACATGCAGATGATTTTCCAGGACCCGGTGGAATCCCTCAATCCCCGGCAGAGTGTGCGTCAGATCATCGAGGAACCTCTGGTGATTCACCGGGAGGGCGATACGGCAGCGCGGCGGCGCAGGGTGGACGAGTTGCTGGAACGGGTGGGGCTTCCAGCGAATTCCGGTGAGAAGTTTTCCTTCGAGTTCTCCGGAGGACAGAGGCAACGGATAGGAATTGCCCGGGCAATTGCATTGAATCCGAAGCTCATCGTGTGCGATGAGCCGGTGTCAGCCCTCGACGTCTCGGTGCAGAGCCAGATCATCAACCTGCTGCTCGAGCTGCAGAGGGAGATGGGCATTTCCTATCTCTTCATTGCCCACGACCTGGCGGTGGTGCAGCACGTGAGCGACCGGGTGGCGGTAATGTACCTGGGCAAGATCGTGGAACTGGCGACTGCCGAGGCCATCTATCAGCGTCCCTGTCACGCGTATACCAAGGCGCTCCTGTCAGCCATTCCAGAGGCTGATCCTGCTGCTGAGCGGGAGAGAATCCTGCTGGAGGGGGATGTGCCCTCGCCGATTAATCCCCCGGAGGGAAGTGCCTTCGGGCACCGGATCAGTCATCCCAGGTATGAGGAGACCATCGGGAGGGATCTCAGCCTAGTGGAAATCGAGCCGGGCCACTGGGTGGCACGGGACCCGTGCTGCCTGAGTGAGGAGGACTGGAAGAAGGTGCAATGACCTGCAGGCAGCGGGATGCTGCCTTGGCCCGGTTATTCACAGTTGTTGGGAGCGACCACCCTCCGTTGCTCTTGCGGCCCCGGCCTGATCTTCCTTCACTTCTTTCATGCGCATCGTGGTGGTCGGGAAAGGCGGACGGGAGCACGCTCTCATTCGTTCGCTGAGCGAGTCGCCGGGTGAGACGGAACTCTTCTGTTTCCCGGGAAGTGATGCTATCTCCGAACTGGCGCAGACGGTGGAGGTGGAGGACATGGAGGGGCTTATCGAATGGATGAAGGCCAATGCGATCGACCTCTGCATGGCAGGGGAAGAAAGTTATCTCCTGAAGGACGAGGGACTGGCCAATCTTTGTGCACAGAACGGGATTCCCTGCTGGGGTCCTCCGAAGCAGGCGGCCCTGTTAGAAGGCAGCAAGGAGTTTGCCAAGCAGTTCATGGAGCGTCATGCCATTCCCACGGGGAAGGCAACAGTCGTGGAAAGCGCGAAAGAGGCCCGGGAGGTGATCGGGGGAAGCTATCCAACAGTACTCAAGTTTGATGGGTTGGCGGCGGGCAAGGGGGTGGCGGTGTGTCCAGACGAGGAGAGCACCGACGCCTTCCTGGACGAGGTGTTCGGGAAGAAACGCTTTGGGGAGGGGAGCCTTCTGGTGGAGGAGTGCCTCGAGGGCCCGGAGGTATCCATTTTTGCGGCGGTGAGTGGAAGGCAGGCCCTGGTCTTTACCCCCGCCCGGGACTACAAGCTGATCGGGGAAGGAGACACCGGGGCTAATACCGGGGGGATGGGAGCGGTGGCGAGTCGACAATTGCTTGAACCGGGTCTCATGGCGCAGATTGAGGAGGAAATTGTCAACCCGACCATCGAGGGGCTCGCCAACGACGAATTGGGCTATGTGGGATTTCTCTACTTCGGGCTCATGCTGACCGCGAATGGACCCAAGGTCATTGAATACAACTGCCGCTTCGGGGATCCCGAGTGCCAGGCCGTCATGCCCCTGGTTTCCGGGGACCTGGCCACTTTCTGCCTGGAGGGAGCAAAGGGCAGTCTCAGGCCCGAATTGCTGGGGTTTGACGAGGGCTGGAGCGTGGGGGTGATCCTCGCTTCGGCAGGGTATCCAGCCAGTTCCCACAGTGGGGATGTTATCGGGGGGTTGGAATCGGTCGAAGGGGCGCGGGTCTACCACGCCGGTACGCGCCGCAACGAGGCGGGAGACTGGGAAACCAATGGGGGACGGGTTCTTGCGGTGGTGGCCCTGGGAGCGGATCGAGGGAGCGCTGTAAGCAAGGCCCACCACGAGGCCGCCAAGGTGGATTTCGAGGGATCACAACGCCGCAGCGACATTGGACGACTCCACTTCGAGTGACTGGAAAAGACCCTTGATACGCTCGCATGCATTTTTAACCACCGGCCTTGTCTGCCGATTCGAACTCAACTAACACCCACCATACTGACGCCATATGAAAGTCATCCTGATCTACGGAAGCGAAAACGATAAACCCTTCATGCAGCCAGCTCGCGATTACCTCGAGGGCGAGAACCTGGACTACGTGGAGGAGGTCCTTTCCGCCCATCGCAACCTGTCTGAACTGATCGAGTATCTCGCCAAGCTGGAAGAGAGCGGAGAGAAGGCAGTCATCCTTGCTATTGCCGGCCTCGCCGCGGCCCTGCCCGGGGTGGTGGTGATGAAGACGTCGCTGCCGGTAATCGGGGTGCCCGTCCCCGGTGGTCCCCTCAATGGAATCGATGCCCTCCTTTCCATTTCCCAGTTGCCGGGGCAGGTGCCTGCCACCACGGTGGGACTGCACAAGAAGGCTCCTCTCAATGCAGCCATGGCGGCCCACCGGATCCTGAAGCTGGCAGGGGCCTGAGAATGGTCCGGTAAACGTTTAGACGGGACATTGATCATGGCGGTGGTTCTGGATGAAGCTGCGATCGGGGAAGCGGTAGCGACCCTGGTAGAGCAGATACGTGCCACCGCGCAACACAGCCGGGTTGCCATCGTGGGGATCAGGAGCGGGGGCGATGAGGTGGCCGAGCGGGTCTGCGCCGCCCTGGAGGAGGCGAAGATCGAGCACGATTACGGAATGCTGGACATTTCCCTCTACCGGGATGACCTCTCCCACCTCGCGGAAAACCCCAAGTTGCAGGGCAGCGAAATCCCCTTCCAGATGGATGGGGCGGAGATCGTGTTGGTGGACGATGTGCTCTTCACGGGCCGGACCATCCGGGCCGCCCTTGATGCCCTCACTGATTACGGGCGACCGGCACGCATCCAGCTGGCTGTCCTGATCGATCGGGGCCACCGTGAGATTCCGATTCAGCCTGATTATACAGGCGTAAAGCTCGAAACCGCGCGTATGGACCACGTAATCGTCCGGTTGAAAAAAACTGATGGCGAAGATGCTGTGGAACTGGTAACGACCCCCTAGCGGATGGCGCGCAAGGACTTCCTGGACATCGCCTCGTTAAGTCGAGAGGAGGTCGACCTTTTGCTGGACCAAGCCACGCCATTTAAGGATCTCTTCACGCGCTCGGTAAAGAAGGTCCCTACCCTTAAGGGTAAATCCGTGCTCATGCTGTTCTATGAGCCGAGTACCCGCACCCTTTCCTCCTTTGAGGTGGCGGCCAAGCGACTCTCAGCCGATGTCATCGAACTCGATGTACCCCATTCCTCGGTGACCAAGGGGGAAACGGTGAAGGATACGGTCGATACCCTGCAGGCCATGCGGGCGGACTATATCGTGGTACGGCACAAGATGTCGGGCTTGCCACAGGCCATTGCCCGCCAGACCCGGGCCTCGGTGATCAATGCTGGAGATGGAGCGCACGCGCACCCGACGCAGGCCCTCCTTGATGCCTTTACCCTGAAGGAGGTCTTTCCTGATCTGTCCGGACGTAAGGTTCTTATCGCGGGCGACATCCTGCACAGCCGGGTGGCCCGCTCGACGAGCAGGCTCTTTCTGAAGCTGGGAGTGGAGGTTGGGTTCCTCGGACCCGGATCACTGGTTCCACGGATGGGACCGGAGGGGATCACGCGGTTCACTGATTTCGACGAGGCCCTGCGTTGGGGTCCGGATGCGGTCTACCTCCTGCGGGTTCAGATGGAGCGACAGGAAGCCCAGTACTTTCCCAGTGTGCACGAGTATCACCGGGTCTACGGAGTGACGCAGGAACGCTTCGAGCACATCAAGGGCGAGGGAACCTACATCATGCACCCAGGACCGGTGAATCGTGGCGTGGAGCTTTGTCACGAGGTAATGGATTACGAACGCAGTCTCATCAATCAACAGGTGGAAAACGGGATCGCGGCACGCATGGCGGTACTCTACTGGCTCAAGCCGCAGACCGATTCGGAGGAAGCGAATCGCGAATGAATACCAGGAGAGACCCATGAGCTTGCTTATCAAGGGAGGAGAGATCGCCGCGGAGGAAGGAGCTCCGGTGCGGGGGGATGTGCTGGTGGAAGATGGAATGATCAAGGCGGTGGGAGGGAACCTGGAGACACGGGAGGGGGTGCGGGAGGTGGATGCCGGCGGCAAGATCGTGGCCCCTGCCATGTTCGATGCCCACGTGCACTTCCGGGAGCCTGGCCAGGAGCACAAGGAGGATATCGCGCATGGGACGGAGGCTGCCATCAACGGAGGAGTGACGGGAGTGGTCATGATGCCCAACACGAGTCCGGTCATCGATTCGGCCGCGGTGGTACGCACCGTGCTGGAGAAGGCCCGGGAGGTGAGCCGGATTCCAGTCTACACCTCCGGCTGTATCACGAAAGGGCGAGCAGGGGAGGAGCTCTCAGGGATCGACGGGATGCATAAGCTCGGGGTGGTCATGCTGACCGATGATGGCGATCCGGTGGCCAACCCGGCCGTGCTGCGGAATGCGATGGACTACGCCACGCCCTTCGGGATGTTTTTTGCGAGCCATTGTGAAGTGCCGGAATTGAGTGGTCCGCGGGCCCTGAACGAGGGCAAGGTGAGCTACCAGCTGGGAATCAAGGGCAGCCCGGCCTGCAGTGAGGAGATCTGCATGGACCGTGACATCAGGCTGGCCCATGCCACCGGGGCCCGCCTGCACATCCAGCACGTCTCCTCCGCGATCGGGATGGAGACGATCCGGTGGTGGAAGAAGAGAGGGGCCAAGGTCACCGCCGAGGTGGCTCCCCATCACCTGCTCTTCAATGAGGAGGACATCGGGGAGTATGATACGCATTACAAGATGAACCCGCCGTTACGCACGGCAGAGGATAATGCTGCCCTCCTGGAGGGATTGAAGGAGGGAGTGTTCGATCTCATCGCTACCGATCACGCACCCCACAGCGAATTCGAGAAAGCGCAGGACTTTGTCTCGGCCCCTAATGGGATCACCGGACTGGAGACAGCTTTGGTGTCGCTCCATGACCGTTTCATCTCGACGGGCCAGTTTGGATGGGACCTGCTCGTAAAACGCTACTCCGCTGAACCCCGGCGCGTGATGGGACTGGATCCGGTTGCCATTGAGGAAGGAAAACCCGCGGAGTTGATCGTATTTGATCCGGCCGGAGAGACGACCTTTTCACGGGACTTCATGAGATCCAGGAGCGTAAATACGCCCTTCCTGGGGCAGACCCTGAAAGGCCGGGTCGAGATGGTGGTGCGGGGGAGCGAAGTGCTGCTGGAGAGATAGATCCGGGGAGGCCTACTCAGTCAGTCCGGCTGCCGGGGCAAAGAGTCTCAGGCCCGCCCAGACTGCGAGGACCCCGAGTATAACGGAGAGCAGGATGTTGAGGATTGCGATCAGCGTAAGTCCATCCTGGATGGCGGAGAAAGTGTCGCGACCAAAGGTAGAGAAGGTGGTGAATCCGCCCAGGAAGCCCGTGACCAGGAGGGGGAAGATCCACGCGGGGTGTTTCTGAACGAAGTGCCCGAAGATGCACCCGACCAGAAAGCAACCGAGGAGGTTGCAGGCTAGGATGCCGAGTGGGAACTGGTGAAGGACGGTCCTGGTTGTGAGTTTCTCGATCCCACTGGAGAGCCCCCAGCGGGAGAGGGCGCCGAGTCCGCCGCCAAGGAAGATGAGGAGGGCATTCATGATGGAAGAGGGAAGGGTCGAGGTCACGGGATCTGCCGCAGCGACCGAACAGGGCTAGGAGGTGCGGATTCTGGTCAGGAAGCCGTATTTTGGGGAAAAGAGGAAGGCCAGTAGGAAGAGGGTGCCCAGCACGATGACGATGGCCGGACCGGCTGGGATGTCCGTCCAGTAGGCGAGAAGGAGGGCAAAGACGGACCCGAGGGCTCCCACCAGTCCTCCTCCCCAGAACAGGAGAGGGGTTCGATTGGTGAGGAGCGAGAGGGTGGCACCGGGGGCGACCAGGAGGCCGACACTGAGGACGCACCCGACGGCTTGCAGGGAGGTGACAAGGGCCAGGATGAGCATTCCGAAGAGGAGATAATTCATGGCCCGGACATTGACACCCTGGGCGGCGGCTACACTGGATTCGAAAAGGGTAAGGAGGAGGGGACGAAAGAAGATGCAGGATCCCAGGAGAATGATGGAGCCGATGATGAAGGCGAGCCAGAGGTCACTTGAACTCACGAGGCGGATGTCTCCAAAAAGCCAGTGCGAGAGATCCCCGTAGCTGCGGAGGTACTTCAGCACGGCGACACCGATGGCGAAGGCGGTGGTGTAGAGAATGGCAAGGGCGGTTCCCTGGGCCACCCGGGAGGTTCGTGAGACGACCACTGACCCGAGGCCCACGAAAAGGGCTGCGGTGAGGGCTCCGATGAAGGCATTGAGCTGGGTAAGGGCACCGGTGACGAGAATGCCGAGCGCGATGCCGGGCAGCATGGTGTGGGACAGGGCGCTCACTGAGAGGGCGGTGCGGCGCAGTACCACGAATCCACTGAAGAATCCATTTGTGAACCCGATCAGGAGCCCGGCGAGAAGCGCGCGCTGAAAGAATGGGTCGTGGAAGGGATCAAGCACGGAGAGAGGGCCGGGTTTCAGTTTTCAGATGCCGGATCAGGGATCGAGAAGGCCCCTGCGATGGCCTGGGGAGTGAGGATCGTCGTGGTGGGGCCAAAGCCGAGCTGGGCGTGGTTGAGGAGGAGACACTCGTTGAAGAGATCAGGAGCGGAGTCCAGGTCGTGGTGGGAAGAGAGGATGAGACGTCCCTCTTCGGAGAGGGCCGCGAGGAGGGCAGCAAGCGACTCGGAGGCATTGCGGTCGAGGCCGGTGAATGGTTCATCAAGGAGGAGGACATGTGCTTCCTGGGCCAGGGCACGGGCGAGGAAGGCCCGTTGTTGCTGGCCACCGGAGAGTTCGCAGATCTGCCTGTCGTGGAGGTCCGCGATGGAGAGGGTCTGCAAGGCCCGCTCAACTGCCTCTTCGTCGCTAGGAGAGTAGCGCTTCCAGAGACCGAGATGGGGATAGCGCCCCATTTCGACCAAGCCGCGGACAGTGATCGGGAAGTCCCAGTCGACCTCCTCGCGTTGGGGCAGATAGGCGAACTCGCGGGACCATTTCTTCACCGCGCTTCCACGCCACTGGATGGTCCCGGTTTGCCTGGGCACCAGACCTGCAATGGCCTTCAGGAGAGTGGACTTACCGGCACCATTCGGGCCGATAAGCGCTACCCGGTTGCCACAGGAGGTGGCCAGGGAGATGCCGTGGAGGGCAGGCACCGGGCCATAGGAGACGCCTACATTGTCGATCACCAGTTCGTGGTGGTGGTCGTGATGAGCGCAGCAATCGTGACCGCTGTGATGTTCAGGTTCCAAGATCAGGGTTCCGGGGTTGGAGGATTACCGGGCGGGATCGAAGCTGGCTTCAATGGGGTGGTCGCTCGCGTCGCCTGGAAAATCGAGGAGGAGGTGGGCCGTCTTGAGTTTGTCGGGCTCGAAGTCGAGACGCAGGAAACGGTGGGCGGAGGGATCCTGCCACCTGATGGTGAGGGCCGCAGTCCAGCTTTCGTTTCGGATTGTCAGCTCCGCTTCCTCCTCGATCTCAAGTTCGGGGCCAGTCGGGATTGTGATGACCCGACCGGAGGATTCGGTGAATACAATCGACCTGGCAGGAGCGGAGAGGGTGAGGGTGAGGAGCGTCGGAACGACTGCGGAAGGAGACGATTCCCCACTGGTTACCGGGGTTACGATATTGTCCTGGTTTGACTTGCTCAGAACGGACGCGACCAAGATGCCGGTGAGGCACATGGCAGCGAGGAGGACTCCGACTTGGAGGATGGGATTTCCACGCATGGGGGAAGAGAAATCTAATCTAGGAGACAGCAGGCCTTACTGCAATTAATTTGCGTTACCGGAGGAAGAGCGAACGGCTGCGAGGAGGGCGGAAACCTTCTCGAAGTCCTTGATACCGGGTGAGGATTCGGCCCCCGAGGCCACGTCGAGGGCACAAATCTGGGTCACGTGGAGTGCTTCGCCAGCGTTTTGAGGTGTAATACCACCGGCAAGGATGATGGGGGGAGGCGACTGGCGATCAATGAACCGGGCGACCGATTTCCAGTCGATGACCCGGCCGGTCCCCCCGTAGAGGCCTGGTGCATGGGTATCCAGGAGAATCCCGCTGGCGGGGCACTGGAGGGCGAGGTCGAGGTCGGAATCCTTTGCCACTCCGATGGCCTTGAAGAAGGGGAGGTCTTTTGCGGCGAACGCGTGGCAGTAGGCCAGGTCCTCATCCCCGTGTAATTGTATGACGTCAATGAGATCATCGGCGAGGAGACGGCATGGCAGGTCGGGATCGGCATTGACGAAGACACCCACCCGGAGGATGCGGTCCTTGAGGGCGGGCAGGAACTGCCGGGCAGAATCTGGAGGGCAGTAGCGCTTGCTTTCCGGCCAGAAGTTGACCCCGAGGGCATGGACACCGAGTCCAGCGAGTTGGTTCGCATCACCGGGGGTGGTGACGCCGCAGATCTTCAGGGAGGGCGCCGCGGCGGCAAGAAAGCTGTCGAGAAGCGGATTCAAAGGGTAATAATGGAGGTTGGCGGGTGAATGTCGAAGGCGGATTTCGGAATTCAGATTTCAGAATCCATCGATCAGACTCCCAACGTGGACGCGATACGGATCCGGGGAGCCCGGCAGCACAACCTGCGTAATGTCGATGTGGACATTCCGCGTGGGAAGCTGGTGGTGGTGACCGGATTGAGTGGCAGCGGGAAATCGAGCCTGGCCTTTCACACCCTTTATGCGGAGGGCCAGCGGCGTTATGTGGAGAGCCTGAGCGCCTACGCCCGGCAGTTTCTCGATCAGTTGGACAAGCCGGAGGTAGATGCCATCGAGGGGCTCAGTCCTGCCATTGCGATTGAGCAGCGTGGAGCGGGCGCCAATCCCCGCTCGATCATTGCGACGGCCACCGAGATTCATGACTACCTGAGGATCCTTTATGCGGCGGTGGGAATCCCACACGATCCGGTAACGGGAGAACCTCTGGAGCGCATGACCCCGGCCGATGTGGTAGCGAGTCTGACGGATCGGCCGGAGGGGACCAAAGTGGTTCTCCTGGCCCCTCTCGATCCGGAGGCGGCGAGCGATGTGCCAGCCTTGATGAGGGATCTCCAACGGCAGGGATTTGTCCGGTTGCGGGTGAACGGAGAGCTGCTTGAGGTGGAAGAGGCGGAAGCGCGCTGGCCAGCTGGGAAGGAGGAAGGTGTTGATCGGTTGGAAGTAGTGGTGGATCGCCTGGTGATCCGGGGGGGAGCGGAGAGCCGACTGGCCGATTCGGTGGAGACGGCCCTGCGTATCTGCGCTACGGAAGCAATTGCGCTGGTGCAGCTCCCTGATGCCGGGAAATGGGAAGAACTCTCTTTTCTTACAAGCTATCGTAACCCTAGGACTGGATTCGAGGTGCCGGAATTGAGTCCGCGGCACTTTTCCTTCAACAGTCATCAGGGGGCTTGCGAAACCTGTCATGGTTTGGGCACAGAGCTTTTCTGTGACCCCGACCTGGTGATTCCTGATCGATCCAGGACCCTGAAGGAGAAGGCTATCCGGGTAAAGGGAGGAGGCAGGGGGAAGAGTTGGCACAGCGATCAGGTGGAAGCCTTGGCCGAGTACTTCGCGGTGTCGGGTGAGGTGCCTTTCCGGGAGCTCCCGGAGGAGTTCCAGGGTGCGCTTTTTTACGGAACCGGTGAGATGAAGATCCCGATGAAGCGGGGGAAGGAGGGACGACAGTTTTCCCGGGATCGCCGTTACGAAGGTATTTGCCGGGAGATTGAGAATATTTATCACGCGACCGGAAGCGAGTCGGTGAAGCGGAACATGGGACGCTTCATGACGTCGCGTAGCTGCCAGGACTGCGAAGGGCGGCGTCTGAAGCGTGAGTTTCTGGCAGTAAAGGTGGACTCTGGGGGAGGAGAGGGAGGACTTGGGATTCATGAGCTCTGCGCTCTCCCGATTGAAGAGGGCGTGGACTGGGTGGAGGGCGTTCGCATCCCATCGGATCGGGAGGAGGCGGTAGCTCCAGTGGTGGAGGAAGTGTGCCGGCGGCTGCGATTCCTTGCTGAAGTGGGGTTGGGCTATCTCACTCTGGATCGGGGAGCAGCTACTCTCTCCGGGGGTGAATTCCAGCGGATCAGGTTGGCTACACAGCTGGGCGCGGGCCTGGCGGGAGTGCTCTACGTCCTGGATGAGCCAAGTATCGGTCTTCACCCGGAGGACAACGCGCGTCTTATCGGAGCTCTCAAGGCTCTGCGGGATCTGGGCAATACCATTGTGGTGGTAGAGCACGATGAGGGAATGATCCGCGCTGCGGATCATCTCGTTGAGATGGGACCGGGGGCGGGATTACACGGAGGGCGTCTGGTTGCGGAGGGAACACTGGAAGAGATAATGGAGGTGGCTGATTCACCCACGGGCGCATGGCTGCGGGGGAGCAGTTCTCAGCCAGTGTCGAGCGGTCTACCGGGAACGGATCGAAAACTGGTGATCAGGGGGGCGCGCGAGCACAACCTGCAAAACATAGAAGTGGAGATTCCGCTGGGACAGCTGGTGGCGGTGACGGGTCCGAGCGGAAGCGGGAAATCGACGCTGGTGGATAAAATCCTGAAGCGCGCTCTCGCGCGGGTCCTTGATGGTGCGAAGGCTTCGCCAGGAGAGCACGACGCCATCGAGGGAGCTGAACATATCTGTCGTCTGGTGGTTGTCGACCAGTCACCATTGGGACGTTCACCGCGTTCGAATCCGGCGACCTACACCGGAGCCTTTGACTATATTCGTAAACTTTTTTCCCAGCTCCCTCTCTCCCGGCAGCGCGGATACGCAGCGGGGCGCTTCAGTTTTAATGTGAAGGGAGGGCGTTGTGAGAAGTGCCAGGGAGGGGGAGCAGTACGGATCGACATGCACTTTCTCAATGATGTGTATGTGACCTGTGATGTTTGCGGGGGACGTCGTTACAATCGTGAAACTCTGGAAGTGACCTACAAGGGGCGCAGTATAGCAGATGTGCTGGAGCTGACGGCGGAAGAGGCAGCCAAACTCTTTGGGAAAGTGCCGAAGTTGAGCCTCCTTCTCGACGCTCTTTGTGAAGTGGGTCTGGGCTACATTGGCCTGGGACAGGCGGCCAACACGCTTTCAGGCGGAGAGGCGCAGCGAGTCAAGCTGGCCACCGAACTGGCCAAGACTTCGGCGGAGGGGGTTCTTTACCTGCTCGACGAGCCGACCACTGGCCTGCATCACCATGATGTGCAGGTTCTGCTCGGAGTTTTGCAGCGTCTGCGTGATGCGGGGCATTCGCTGGTCGTTATCGAACACAATCTCGAAGTGATTTCAGCGGCGGAGTGGGTGATCGACCTGGGACCGGGAGGAGGCCGTCACGGAGGGGAGGTGGTCGCAGTGGGACGACCTCCCGATCTGGCGGCAGCAGGAGGCTCCCCGACGGGAAAATGGCTTGCCAGAATGGCAAGAGGTGTTGAGAACACATGAGTTTTCGGTTAGACTGTATCTCATCCATGCGAAATTCCGGCAACCACGCCATGAAGGAAAAGACCTCGCGCTGGCGCGAATGGCTCCGTGAGCACGGGCCCAAATTACTCCTGTTTGCCCGCCAGCAGACGCGTAGGCAGGCGGATGCCGAAGATATCCTGCAGGAAGCCCTGGTCAAATTGGCTCGGAAGGTGGACGAAGGCAGCTTTGTGGGAGGGCAGGGGGCCTGGATGCCGTTTCTCTATACTCAGGTCCGGCGGGAAGCGATTGACCTGGGGCGTCGCAACGACCGGCGGAAGAAGCGGGAGGAGACGGTCGTGGAGGATGAGCAGCGACAATCCAACGGAGAGGATGCCTGGTTTGAGAGCGCTGGTTACGACGAGGAGCGACGGGTGCTCCTCGAGGTCGCCCTGAAGGAACTGCCCGGAAAGTTCTCGGAGGTCATCCTGATGAAGATATGGGGGGGGCGGACCTTTGCGGAAATAGGTGAAATTTTGGAGATTTCCATGAACACAGCGGCCTCCCGGTATCGCTATGGAATTGAAGCCTTGCGAAAGCGACTCTCCGGCGCCCGTATCCGTGGAGATCTTTGATCCAGACTATAATCTACAGAAACCTATCGACCTAGCCTCCGGCTCATAACTTAACCAGCCATGGATCCAGAACTGCAGAAGATCGAAGCGGAACTCGAGCGGATGTCCGCGGGAGGCATGCCCGAAGGGATGATCAGCCGGATGGAGGCAGCGATGGAAGGTTGGGAGGAGGTTGCGGAGGAGGAGCCCGAAAAAGTGGTCCCCTTCCCGCAAGTGGAGGAGAGTGATCCCGTGGAGACGCGTAGTGGGAAGGGCCTGTGGGCCGCGGCTGCCAGCGTGGCTCTGCTGGGTGGGGTGGCAGCGATGGTGTTGACCGCCGATCCGATCCCTCTTGAGGTGGCGGACAAGGACGGGACCGAAAGCGTTGCGGGGGATTCTTCTGACACGATAGTGAATCCTGAATCAGTGCGTACCATCGAATTGGCTCCCAAGACAGCGAAGCGGACAATTCTGGATGCATCAGATCGCGATGTGATTATTCCCAACGGCTCAAGGCCGATGCGCCTGATGCGGGTCGACCTGGTTGACCGGGTCGTATTTCTCAGCCCCAGCGGGGAAGAGGTGCATCTTGAGGTGCCGTCTGTTAACTATCAGCTGATACCCGTTCCAACCGACTAGTGACCGCGGTTGATGCGGACCGCATCCATCATCTTCAGCGTGCTGTAAGGTATCTAACAACAAAAACATTTTTCAGTCGTTGAATTAAACAAGCCCCTTCCTTTCTGCCGCTAAAGAGGCAGATAAACCAATTGCCAGAAATGAAAGTTCCATTTGTCAGTTCCCTCCTGCTCGCTCTCGGGCTCTCATCGCTTTCCGCGATCGAGCGGCCTAAATCCCTGGACGAAGATCAGACCAAGGAGCGTGCCACTACTGAAAAGCCTCAGGATCAGCTTAATGAAGAAGATGCCGGGGCCGAACAGCGGAACGAGCCCGAGGCGATCCCCCAGGTCAATCGTCCGGCGGGCGCATGGCTCGGCGTGCTGAGTAAACCGGTAAGCGAGACCTTGCGGATCCACCTGGATTTGGAAGAGGGCGTGGTGCTGGATTACGTGGCCCCCGATAGCCCGGCGGCCAAGGCGGGGCTGCATCAGCACGACATCATTCTCGAGGTCGAGGGCGAATCGATCGGGAGCCAGGACGAGCTCCGGGAGGCGATTCAGGCCCATAAGCCGGGGGACAAGGTGACCTTGGCGGTGCTGGTCCAGGGAGGAAAAGGAGAGCGTGAAGTCGAAATGGCCGAGCGGCCGCAGGCGGAGCCCAACATTCCTCCCCGGGGCGGAGCTGCCGGGGGACAGGCGCCCGGTTTTCCCTTCCGCAATCTCCCGGAGCTGCCGGGAGACCTGGAGAATCTCATTCCCGGTGGGGGAGAAGACCTGCAGCGTCAGCTGGAGGGTCACATGAAGAAATTTGAAAAGCAGCTGCGTGAAATGGAGCGCGGTGGCGGACCAGGCCTGAAGCTGGACTTCGATCTATTCAACGATCTCCAGCGGGGCAACAAGGAGGGGGGCGCCTTCAATTTCAACTTCAAATCCTCAAGCAGCTTCAAGTTTGTCGATGAGAATGGCAGCGTGGAGATGAAGACCACTGAAGGCGGCAAGGAAGTGATCGTGAAGGATACGGAGGGCAAGATGCTTTTCGAGGGGCCCTGGGACACGGAGCAGGATAAGGCAGCCGCGCCAGAGGATATTCGTGAGAGAATCGAGGGCATGAACCAGGGCAATCGGTTCCGCTTTCAGCTCGACCAGCTCCCCGAGCCCGACCTGGAAATCCCTGAGAAAGACAAGCCGGAGCTCGAGTAAAGGGCCTCCTGGTTCAGATAAATCTAGTAGGAAACCCGGGCCATCTGGTCCGGGTTTTCTGCTAAAAAGAGTCGAGCTCGTGTGGATTCGATCTTCGTCTGCCTGTGCTATCAAAGGAATGTCCCGGGCATTTAAGGATCAGGTCTCGACCATGAGGGTCTTGAGGTAGGGATCATCGGTGAAGTCAGGGGGCATGGGATGGCTTTCCAGGCGGACTCGCGGGGGAAGGGCTTCGGTCACCATCCGGGTGAAGGCATGGTCGGGGAGGCGGCGACAATTAGTGGTGCAGAGGATCCAGCCCCCGGGAGCGAGGCAGGCTGCAGCGAGCGCCACGAGTTCCCCGTAGTGTTCCTCAGCACGGAAGACCTTTCCCCTGTGGTCCCGCGAAAAGGTAGGAGGATCCAGGATGATTCCTGTAAAGCGTCGGTTTTGCCGGGCAAAACGGCGCAGCCAGTGAAAGGCGTCACCCTTGCAGAAGTGCTGGGACTGGGTCTCAATCCGATTGAGGGCCATATTTTCCCGTGCCCAGTCGAGATACGGCTGGGAGAGATCCAGGGTAGTGGTGGTGGCCCCACTCAGGGCGGCGCAGACGGAGAAGGCGCCCGTGTAGGAAAAGGTATTGAGGATGGTGTCACCTGCCTGGGAGCGATCCCGGACGCGAATACGGTTTTCACGCTGATCGAGGAAGATGCCCTGGGAGTATCCCGATTGGAAACTTACCAGGTAGCGAATGCCGCATTCCCGGATCTCGAAGGGCTCCGTCAGTTTCGTGCCGGCAATGAGGGAGGGCGCCTTCTTTTCCTCCTGGTCGAGATGTTTCCAGTAGGTGGTGATGGCAGGGGCAAGGCCGACGGCCCAATCATTCAGTTCCGGTGAAAGGCTTGGAGCAGTAGTGGAGAGGAGGCGGCGTCCGGCAAAATCATCGAGATAGATCCCGGGGAGGTCGTCGCCGGCTCCGTCGACGAGGCGGTAGGCGTCGGTGTCTCCGAGAGAGAGGGTGTCTCGAAGTTTTTCAGATATGTTTATTTTGCGGACCATGAATGGTATGAATCTTGGTCAGGAGGCTACCATGCGGAGAGAGGAAACAGGATACCCGGCGATTCGTTGGCTGCGACCTTCTGCATGCTGAGCTAAAACGGTTGGATTCATTTGGCGATCATCAATACTCCCATGACGATGAGCAATTGGAGGCAGCGACTGACTGAAGCGGTAGGAGCGGGCAAGGTTCTGGCGGATTCTGAGCAGAACATCGAGCTTCTCCTCGGAGGAACGGGCGATGAGCGGGCGGAAGGAGCGATTGTGGAACTGGTGGACGGCGAACACTGGGAGGAACTCAATGATCGCTTCTACAAGACCCTTGCCTTCGGGACGGGTGGACTGCGGGGACGGACGATTGGGAAGGTGGTGACCCATGTCGAGCGTGGACTGAGTGGCCCTGAAGACTGTCCGGAGTTCCCCTGTTATGGTACGGCCTGCATGAACTTTTACAACGTGAGCAGGGCGATCCGGGGATTCATTTCCTATGTGAAGAGGCATCTGGAGGAGAGCGGAGAGGATCGCAAACCGGTAGTTGTCATTGCGCACGATACGCGGCACTTCTCGGCCGACTTTGCCCGTTACTGCGGGACGATCTGTGTAGAGGTGGGATGTGACGTTCATACCTTTGAGGGCCCCCGGGCGACCCCGGAACTTTCCTTTGCCTTGAGGATGCTCAGGGCGGATGCGGGGGTGGTGCTCACTGCGAGTCATAACCCCTCTCACGACAACGGGTTCAAGGCTTATTTCAATGATGGGGGGCAGATCGTGGAACCGCACGCAGGTGGGATCATGGCGGAGGTAAATGCGCTGGTCAGTGACAGCTACGAGGTGCTGCCGGATGAAGGGAAGGGGACCGCGCATGTTCTGGGATCGGAGATGGACGAGAAGTACAAGGAGAAGTTGCGGACTATTCTCCTGAGACCCGATCTGCTGGATGATCGCCGGGCCAGGGTGGTCTACACCAATCTGCACGGAACCGGTGGCTGGATCGTGGTCCCCATGCTCCGAGAACTCGGCTTCGACGTTGTAACCGTAAAGGAACAGGATGAGCAGGACGGAAGATTTCCGACCGTTGACTCACCTAATCCGGAGAACGCCTCTGCTCTGCAGAAGGCGATCGAGTTGGCCGAGGAGGTGGGAGCTGATGCGGTCATCGGGACCGACCCGGACTGTGACCGGATGGGTGTGGCAGTGCGGAATGCGGCAGGTGGAATGCAATTGCTGAGCGGGAACCAGATTGGGACCTTGATGGCTTGGTACCGTATCAAGACCTTCTTTGAGCAGGGTGTGATAACAGAGTCGAATCGTAGTCGTGCTATCCTGATTAAGACGTTTGTAACCACCGGGTTCCAGACTGCGCTGGCACAGCATTTCGGGATTGGGGTTGTGAACACCCTGACCGGTTTCAAATATATCGGGGAGAAACTGCGCAAGTATGAGGAGGTTATTCCTGCCGGGAAGCGTGCCGACTATCGCTCGCTTCCGGAGGAAGAGACGCGGGCGTTGCGCCTGGAATACTCCCGTTTTTTTGTGTTCGGGGGCGAAGAGAGCTACGGATACCTGGGAAGCGATTTCGTACGGGACAAGGATGGGAACGGATCGGTAGTCATGTTTGCCGAACTGGCAGCCTTTGCCATGAGCAAGGGCAGGAAGGTGACTGATCTCCTTGATGAGCTCTACCAGGAGTTTGGGGTCTACGATGAAATGAATACGGCTCTTGTGCTGGAGGGAGCGGAGGGCGCGGCAAAAATCAAGGCCCTTACCGGGTCCTACTCCACTCAGCCTCCGACCAGGATCGATGGTTCCCCGGTTGCAAAGGTTCAGGATTTCAGCAAGGAGGACGTCTACGATGAAGAGGGTGACCTCATCCCCAAGACAGGGATGCTCATGGTCCATCTCGAAGACGGAAGACGCTTTGCAGTGAGGCCGTCAGGAACCGAGCCTAAGATCAAGTTCTATCTCTTCGGGAAGGGAGAGCCGGAACCGGCCAACCTGGAGTCCAGTAAAGCAGCCGTCAGGGAGAGCTTGGAAACGCTCTGGAGTTGGCTGGAGTCGGATGCCTACAGCCGCATGGAAGCGATGACGGAGCAATAGCTTCTGGAATGCCAGGGCGTGAATCCGACGAAGGCCTGAGATCTGTAACCTTCCCTGCTAACCCCTCCGCCAGGTTGCGGCGTAGCCACGGGTGTCGAGGTGAATAAAGGTCGGATAGAAGCCAACCCCTCCGCGGAAAAATCCTTCCTTGCGGAGTTGGAGAGCCATCTCGAAGGCCTTGCGGGGGGAACAGAAATAGACGAGATCGAGTGCCTGGTTGCGGGTGTGGTAGGAGCCTCGTACGGCTCCTGGGATATTGGCGTTATAGCGTGGACTACGATAGCCGGAGGTGATGCGGCAGAGGGGGACTTGCAGTCGTTCCCGAATCTCGTCCGCAGCCTTGAGAGTCGGGGCCAGTTTTTCCCAGAGATTTTGCGGAGGGAGAGAGTTCTCGATGCCGTCGACGACCCCACGGTGGGGATCGATGATTTCCCGGGGGGTAAGATGCCTCAGATCGAGACTGAGCAGGAACTCGTTATAGCTCTCTTCATTCTCGAGGGGACGTTCGAGGGGAGGGGCGGGCTCGGTTTCCCACGCCGAACTAATGCCGGGAGGTGGGCTAGACCCGGGGTTCGCGGCGGGTTGCCGGGACGCGGACGCAGGAGAGACCATGCTCTTGCGGCGGGGGGCGAGTGAGAGTTTGCGCGCAGCGAACAGGGTGGAGGCGGCACCAAGGGCAAGAACTGAACTGGATTGGAGAAACCGCCGCCGCTGCAGGATGGAGCGGGGGACATTCATGGTGAACAGAAACTAGGGCGCTCAAATTATTTCGTATTCCTTAAGTAAATGGAAGCTGGAAATTGAATAATAGGGCATTGTGATTGGAGGAGGGAGAGCGAGAATCGGGGGCCAATGGGAGTGATGCAGAGGATCTGGCCGTTGTTCGCGGCGCTGCTTGCGGGGGTGTTGCTGGCGCTGTGCCACGCCCCCTTTAATATCCCCGTCATGGTCTGGCTGGGCCTGATCCCCCTTCTGGCCTCGCTCTGGGGAGGTGGTGGGAAGCGGCGGAAGTTGTACGGATTTGGAGTAGGCTATCTCTCGGGACTGTCCTTCTGGTTGCTCAACCTGAAGTGGTTGGCAGAAGTCGGGATGGTGGGATGGCTTGCAGTGTCCTTTTTCCTGGCGCTCTACTTTGCCTTCTGGGGGGTTTTTGCGGCGGGGGTGGGTAATCCATGGATTGAACGGCCTTCAAGAAGAGAGCAACCGGGAGGGGGGATTGCGGAAAAGATCAAGGCCCGGATGAGTGTGCAGAAGGAGCGAAGGGGACGATCACTAGTGGAATCGAGGCGGGTGTTGAAATTCGCGGCGGTGAATGCCTGCTGGTGGTGTGGGCTGGAGTGGGTAAGAGGGTGGTTCCTGACTGGCTTCGGCTGGAATGGGTTGGGGGTATCCTTTCACGATCAGCCCATTCTGGCGCAGGGAGCGGATCTTGTCGGGGTAACCGGTCTTTCCTTTCTGCCGGTCTTCGTGATGGCTGTGGTCGTGCAGGTGGGGCGTGGTTTGCAGCAGGAAGTGCGGAGCGGACGGTTGCGGGCCCACTGGGACTTCGGGATGGCGATGGTGGTCCTGGCCCTTTGTTTTCTCTACGGGATCTGGAAGCTGCATGGCGAGAAGTCGCCAGGTTCCGTGCCCCTCAACGTGCTCTTGGTTCAGCTTAACATTCCACAGGAGGCGAGTCAGAAGCTGTGGGATCCGGAGAAGATTTACCGGGGTTACGAGGAGGAGACCCTGAAGGCCCTTGAGGAATTGAGCCGTCGCAACGAGGAGCGGGCGCAGGAAGCGATGGAAGCGGGGAGCCCGGAAGTGGTGCGCCTGGATGTGCCGGATTGGATTGTATGGCCGGAGTCGGCACTGCCCGATGTCCTTTACTACACCGATTCAGACGAGCAGGAACTGGGGAGGCGGACGCTTGTTGCTCTGAATGAGGTGAATCCCCGGGAACAGTTTACGGTGCTATTTGGCCTGCTGGAATACGAGGGAGAGAGAACCACGCCGCTTGCTCCGCTGACGCGGAAGGAAAAGGGGAAGGCCTTTAATTCACTGCTGGCCTTGCCGGCGGGCGAAAAGAAACTCCGGACTTACCGGAAGCAGCACCTGGTGCTCTTCGGGGAGACCATTCCCTATGTCGACCGTCTCCGGTTCCTCCAGTGGCTGTGGGAGAAATCGGCAGGGACGCAGTATGGGGGATCCTTCAGCGCTGGAGAGCAGGGGGAACCGATACGAATTCCGCATGTGCCGAGCCGGACTGGTGAACTGGCCCTCATCCCGACCATTTGTTTTGAGGACACCGTTGGGCGCAAGATGCGCAAGTTCGTAAGAAAGGGAGGGCAGCTGATTGTAAACGTGACCAACGACGGCTGGTTCAAGGAGAGCGAGGCGGCAGCACAGCATTTTGCAAACGCGAAATTCCGCTCAATCGAATTGCGCCGTCCCACCGTCCGTTGTGCCAATACGGGAGTCAGTGCCGTGATTAACAGCTACGGGACGGTCCTCGATCGCGAACAGAACGAGGAACGGGTACTGGTTGACGATACCGGTTCACACCTGACGCGGGATTGGCTTTACGCCACCGCTCATGTTCCCGTGGCGGGGCCGCTGACGCTGTATGCCAGGTTTGGAGACTGGTTTTCCGTCCTGGGGCTGCTGGTGACGCTCGGTTGGTGGGTCGTGGTGCGGAAAGATCCTCCGGCAGGACGGGAGGGAGAGGAGTGATTCCAGGAAGCGTGTCGTTGACGCTTGAAAAGTGCCGCCATGGAACGATAACAACCCCGTATGGCGGTTGGTGATGTCCGAGGGACCTTGCAATACGTTCCCATGTTCCGGGGGCGCACTTTTGTAGTGGTCCTCGATGAAGGCCTGCCGGAGTTCGCAGTGGCTGAGGCCCTGCTTGATCTCAAGGCGCTCCAGGAGGTGGGAGTAAACCTGGTGATTGTGGTGGCGGGAAACGAAGGAGAGGCCTCCGGGGTAGCGGATCGCGCGATGGACATGGAAATTAAATTCGCCCTGGTGGAAGTGTTGGACGGGGTGGAGTCGGTCCTTGAACGGGGGCAGGCCGCAATGATGAGTTGCCGGGTGGGCGTCCTGCTGGGGAAGGAGATGAGTGCTCTCGGAGTGAGATTGGGGGCGGCCAAGTTAATTGGCCTGGTGAATGGGCCGGGCGTCCTGAGGGACGGAGCTCCCCTTCATGCAGTGTCCTGTTCGGCGGCGGTCGATCTTGAAAAAGGATCGGGGGAGAAAGGTGAGATCGAAGGGATCGGACTCCTTGAGGAGGCCGCTGCGGCCTGCCAGGCGGGTGTTCCCCGGGTTCATATCCTGGATGGGCGCCAGCAGGGAGTGCTGGCGGCTGAGCTCTTTTCCAACGAGGGGGTCGGAACCATGGTGCATGCCGATAGCTATCGGGAGGTGCGTCCGCTCCGGGAAGACGACGTTCCGGAGCTTCTGGCCATGATCGGGCGTTCCGTGAGAGCCTCTTTACTGGTGCCACGGGACTACGATGAAATCCTGGGGAAGGCGGGGGACTTCCTGGTTCTCTGCGTGGATGACAATGTGGTGGGATGCGTGGCTCTGCACCGGGATGAGGAGGATGCCGCCGAGGTGGCCTGTCTCTACGTGAAGCAGTCTCATGAGCGACTCGGATACGGAAAGGTGCTGGTGGAGGCTGCCGAAGAGAGAGCCAGGAACCTTGGCGTCAGTTCGGTGTTCGTCCTTACCAAAGGGGCGGTGTCGTTCTTCGCCAATCTTGGATATGAACCTGCCGGCCTGGAAATGGTACCGGAAGAGCGCGCACGAAAGTTCCAGGAGAGTGAGAGGGGGTCGGTGGTCCTGGCCAAGGAGTTGGCCTGAACGATGCCCTCCGCCATGAGGCGGATTGTGTGAAGGGGGCCTAGTTCCGGCCGGGATCCTCGGGACACTCCGCGATCATCCTGTGGTAGATGGAGAGGTTACGGAGAGTCTCGGCCCAGAGAGTGTGGTCGTGGCTATGAGCGAGAAGGGAGGGAGTAGGCTTGGCCGCAATCCAGGAACTGTGGCGGAGTTCGCCCTCAAGCTGGCCTTCCGACCAGCCGGAGTAGCCGACAAACGCGCGCACCAGGGTGCCGGGATTCTGGACATGCTTGACGGCATCGTGGGCTGAGATGCGGGTGGCAAAGCGCAGACCCTTTTCCTCCGTCCACCAGAGGGCGGCGAAAGTGAGATGTTCACGGGAGACCGGTCCGCCGACATGGACGTTTATCCTGGCAAGGGAGGCGAATTCCTCATCCTTCAGAAATTCTCCTACCTTGTGTCCGGAGGGCTGATTGAGAACGAGTCCGTGGGCCCCTTCCCCGGAACTGTGTTCAGTCAGAAGAATCACGGAGTGGTGGAAGGTGCTCTCCCGCAGGGTGGGATCGGCGAGGAGCAGCTGACCCTTGAGCTGGATGGGTGATTCCTGTCTGGGAAGCTCAGCCATGGGAGGAAGGTGGATGGGAGAGGGGGCTGCGTCAAGGGGGGGTGGGGAATTGGTGGATTTGCCGATCCGGGCACCGGAGGAGGATTTTGAAGTTCAGGAATCGGGAATTAGGGACTAAGAAGCGGGCGTGTTCGTTGATCACACCAGAATCTACGCGAAGGCGGGAAATGGCGGAAACGGCGTGGTCAGTTTCAGGCGGGAGAAGTTTGTCCCGCGGGGCGGACCGGATGGGGGCGACGGAGCGGAAGGAGGAAATGTCATCCTGCGGGTCGACCGCCATATCGATAACCTGAAGACCTTTCACTACAACCCCCGCCTGGTGGCCAAGGACGGGGGGCATGGGCAGAGCTGGAAGAGGCACGGCAAGAATGGCAAGCCCGTCATCGCCAAGGTGCCGCCGGGCACGCTGGTCTACAGGAGTCCGGCCCGGACGGTGACGGAAGCAGTGAAGATGGAGCGCAGCGGGGAGGGGATCGATCTCGAGCTTGTGGCGGATCTGACCGATGAGGGAGAGGAACTGATCCTTTGCGAGGCAGGAACGGGAGGAAAGGGGAACTGGCAGTTCCGCAGTTCCACCAACCGGGCCCCGGAGGAGTTCACGCTTGGTACGGAAGGTGGGGAGGGCGTCTTTTATCTTGAACTGCGCCGGATCGCGGACGCGGGGATGGTGGGCTTTCCCAACGCGGGGAAGTCGACCCTGACGAGCAAGTTGAGTGCGGCCCGGCCCAAGGTAGCCTCCTATCCCTTCACGACCCTGAATCCGATGGTGGGGGTTGTGGAATTTGAGAGCTTCAAGCGTTGTACCATCGCCGATATCCCCGGATTGATCGAGGGGGCGCATGACAATCGCGGACTGGGCCATGAATTCCTCCGGCACATCACCCGGTGCGGCCTGCTCCTGTTCGTGGTGGACATGGCGGGTAGTGAATGCCGGGATCCCATTGAGGATGTGGAGACCCTCCGGAAGGAGATCAAATTGTACGAGGAGGAACTGTCCAAGTTCGACTGGTTGGTGGTGGCCAACAAGATGGATCTCGAGGGAGCGGCAGAGAACCTGCAGAATTTCCGGGTGCGCTTTCCCAAGGTGGAGATTGTTCCGATTTCGGCGGAGTACGGGGAAGGACTGGAGGAATTGAAGGCGGTCTTGTGCGATCGCGTGGGGAAGGGGGACCGGTGAGGAGTGGAAAGCGGGGGATGGACGGCCCCGGGAGCACTCCCTGATGCCGACAACCCAGACAGTCATGATCTTTGTCTATGGGACCCTGCGGGAGGGGGCCTCGAATCATTTCCGCCTGGAGGATTGCGAATTGCGGGGTGAGGCCTGGGTCCTGGGGCATCTGTATCCCATCGACTGGTACCCTGCCCTGCTCCTGGATGACGATGGTGTTCCGGTCCGCGGTGAAGTGTATGAAGTGGACAGGGCCATGCTGCGGAAGCTGGATTCCTTCGAGGGCGCGGAATACGAGCGGTTGAAGAGCCCGGTCCACCTGAAGGATGGTGGCGAAGTGGAAGCCTGGCTCTACGAATATCGAGGGGAAGTGGAGGGCATGAGGGAATTGGTGCCGGCGGATTGGTTGTCCCACGAGGAGTCAAGCGAGGCCGGTCCTCCTTCCGTAGGGTGCAGTATGGCCACCTTTGTGCTTCTACCGGTGACTATTGGAGTGGGCAGCCTGGCGTTGTGGCTGGAGGGAAGTGGGTTGCGGTGGCTGGAATGGTTGGCCGCCGGGCTCCCCCTCCTTCCCTTTTTCACCGGGAGATGGGCCCGGAAGAGGAGGGAGAAATGGGCCGAAGGAGCCGAGATCTGCGCGGCGGTGGCCTTTATCGCATTCTGGCTGCTGCTGCTCATCCGCTACCTGCCAGCAGCCTTTGAGGCATTCCCGAACTAGGCTTGTCGTGATCTTACCTTCCCAGAAAACTCCCCATCGGGGCGTAGAGTTCGGTTTGCCGGGCGGAGTGCTCGAGGAGGTCGTCGGCAAGGGTGATCCTCCCTGGTTCGAAGAGGGTGATGGTGCTCGACCCCCCGAAGGAAAAATAACCCCGTTCCTCTCCCCGTGTGACAGGCTGGCCTGGGGTGAAGGTCTGCGTGATGGAGCCGACGTTGGTGGCACCGATTTCAACCATGAGAATGGTGCCGTGGGCCTCGGTTTCGAGTTCGGTAAGAACCCGCTTGTTCTGCCAGAGGTAGGAGAGGTTCCGTCTGAGAGCAATGGGCGAGACCGAGAAGAGGGGACCATTAAGAAGGCGGGACTCGGAGGGTGTTCCGGCAGCGGGAAAATGATAGCGGTGATAATCGATGGGGCAGAGACGGGAGAGAACAAGGGTGCCTCGTTCAAACTTTCGGGACAGCTCTGGTGACCCAAGAAGACCGGGAAGGCTGAAGCGCTGGCCCTTGACAAATACGGAATCGACCCGGGAAAGGTCCGGGAAGCCAAGATGGCGCCCGTCGCATGGAAAAAGGAGGGCTCCCGGATCAGGATCGAAGGGCCTCGCTTCCTGCTTGAGCCTGCGGATGAAAAACTCATTGAAGCTGTCAAACGAGTCGGGGGATTCGGCAAACTCAGAGGGATCGAGCCCGAAGTCCCTGATAAAGGGAGCCACGAGGGACCGGCTGGCGGAACGGGCCATGCGGCGGCCATACCAGCGGGAGAAGAAGGGTCGTTTGATGAAGTGTCGCAGGATGGCACCACAGGGGTTTTCGTAGGCAAGGCGGAGCCAGCGTTCCCCGTAGACCTGCTCAGTCTCGAGGGCGCCAGTCAGGCGGTTAAAATAGCGGATTGGCTCCACGGGGTGACTTTGCCCCTTGCGTCGAGGGCGAGGCAAGATTAGGTGTCCGGCAGGCGCGAACCCATATGTATTTTCGACGATCCTCCCTGGCCCGTGTGTTCCCGGTCGCGCGTCTCCGACCCGCTTTCCGGCGGTGGGGTGGTTTCCTGCTTTTCAGCGTGCTGGCAGGTCTTCTGTCCGGCTGTGACCCGGGGGACCGGGAAGTGACCGTGACTGGTCGCCGGAATCTCGTCCTGTGGGACCGGTCCTTCCCCAATAACCTGAAGGACCAGGCACCGGAAGAGTGGCGCCGGGTGCCCTGGACCCAGATGCGGTACTACAACTACCGGTTCGGGGACAGCGAGGAGGGGGAGGTCTGGGTGAGTGTGATTCCGCGACAGGGCGCCGATGCAGCTCTCCTGAATGTGAACCGGTGGTACAACCAGTTCCGTCTTCCTGAAATCGTCACCCTGGAGGATCTCAAGCAGGAAACCATGCTGGGAGCGACCGGCTACCTGGTGGAAGCAGAGGGTGCCTATCATGCCGGGATGGGAGCTGATCCCCGGCCAGAGACGAGGATGCTTGCCGCCGCCATTCCCATCAGCAGCATCATCGTGACGATCAAGATGATTGGATCGCCGGCCGGGGTCGGGGCCCAGCAGGAGGCCTTCCTGGACTACTGCCGGAGCCTGGAATTTTTCGACGAGGCGCGCATATCCAAAGCCGAAGACGAGTGAACGATTCCCCATCCAGCAAGGCGAGCAAGCAGCGGTCCATCGGCTGGTGGATCTTCCGTGTGATGGCGGGGTTTGAACTTGCCACCATCTGCCTGTTGCTGCTCTTTGCCGCGACGTTTTTCGGAACCCTCGAGCAGACCCAGGTGGGCCTTTACCTGACGCTCCAGAAGTATTTCGACATGGAGGCCCTTTTTGTCATCCCGGAACTCAACGGGAAGATCATCCCCCTGCCGCTCCCGGGCACGTTCTGGGTCTGTGCCGTGCTCTGTGTGAATATGACCCTTGGGGGGCTGGTGAGGATCCGGAAGGGTTGGAAGACGGCGGGAGTCATCATCGCCCATTTCAGCATGATTTTCCTGATGGTGGCTGGTGCGGTCTCGCAGGTGAGCAAGAAGGAGGGGGTCATGCACGTCTACCAGGGGGATCGCTCAGACTACGCGAAGAGCTATACCGAACCCAGCATCGAGATTTATCCTTATGACGAGCAGGGTGAGCGGGATAAACCCTACGTGGTTGAGAGTGAACACTTCGACGGACTGGATCCCGATGAGAGGCTCACCATTCGTCTCCCGGAGCTTCCCTTTGACCTCGTGGTCAGCGGTTTCCGGCGGAGTTCGGAGCTGCTGCAGCTTTCGCGCTTCAAGGAACAGCATAAGGGAGAGCGGGTGGTAGATGGCTTTTTCCTGCAGGAGCGTCCGCGGGTCCAGCAGGAAGAGACAAACCTGACCGGGTGTTATCTGACCGTGCAGGACAAGGAGGGCAATGCCCTGCAGGAACTTATCCTCCACTACAATGGGATGCCGTTCCCGACTCCCGTCACTGCCATGGTGGATGGCAAGCGCTACGAATTCTCCCTGACCCGCTGGATCTGGCCCATGCCCTTCGAGGTGGAGCTGGATAAGACGATGGGTGAATACTGGCCGGGAACGCAGGATCCCAGCTGGTTCCAGAGTGATATTACCAAGGTCGATGGTGATGGTGACCTGCGGAAGAAGTATTCCATCGTGATGAACAAGCCGATGCGGCACGAGGGGATCACCCTTTACCAGGCCTCCTGGGCGCCACCTGCCCCGGGAGGGCGGCCCAGTTCCGGGTTTGCCATTGTCCAGAATCCCTCTGACCAATGGCCCAAGTGGTCCCTCTACATCGCCTCCTTCGGGCTCATGCTGCACTTTGGCATGAAGTTGTTCCGGTTCCTGAGTTCCTCCCTGCCCTCCAAGAAGTCCGATGCCTGAGAAAAGTTTCAATCGTGCGGCCCGGTGGACCGGGTTTGGCCTCGCCATCGTGGGGACGATCCTGATTGCGGTTGTCACCAACCGGGAGGGCTACAAGAAGCGGGAGTTCCGGGATGTCACGGTGAGAAATGTCCACATGTACGGCGACCCGGGGAGCGGGAGAACTGAAGGGAGCGTGGTGGAATGGCATAAAAAGGTGGGAGACAAGGTTAAAGAGGGGGAGATGATTGCCCAAATGCTCGGTGATATGTCCTCTTCAGAAGACCTGAACCAATGGTTTTTGGTAGCCCCCGAGAGCGGAACTCTGTCAGAGCTTCTGATAGCAGAGGGCGTTACAGCCAAGGTTGGCGCCCCCTTGGCCACCATTCGCACGAAGGGGTATAGACCATGGAGTGAGAAGGTCGTGGAAATCGCCAAGCGTATTCCGGTGCAGGACGGGGGTCGGGTGAAGCCCCTTGAGACGCGGGCGGGCTTCCTCATGCTGAAGCTGCACGGCGCGCGCAAGATGAAGATCAAGAGCGGGGAACAGAAGATCAGTATCGGTCCCACCGAGTGGCTTCTCGATATCCTCTTCCGTCCCGATCTGGCGATGAAGATGCCGACCTTCCGGGTGGATGATTCCGATCTCCTGGAAGAAGTCGGGATGGATGTCAAAAGTCGCCGCGACCGCTACAGCTACGTGGATCTCGAACCTTACCTCGCGAAAATTGGGAAAAAGGCGGGAGATATCCAGAAGCAGGTCCAGGAAGAGACCCAGAAGAACCCGGACTACAAGTTTCCGAGGAACCAGACCGATCCACGGGCTCTCGCGAGGAAGATGATGGAATACCAGGGCATGCTGGCCACTCATGATTTCGCCCGCTACGGACTCACCCTGGACGAGGGTGCCGAGATCGCTAACGGGGAAGAGATGAGGAAGGTGAGCTACTGGGTAAAGTTGATGCCCGTCCTCGGGGAAATGCTCCGGCAACAGGGCCTGGCAGAGGAAGGACAAATTCCTCCTCACGTCCAAAAGCTGTTGAACGAGATGAGCTTTCGGCTAGGGCGGGGAGAAGGAGGGATTGAGTGGTTGCCTCCCTACGAAGCTCAGGTGGTTCTCGCTCCTGGAGGACAGGCCAAGATTCATTCCGGCGATACGGTCAAGACCTTCGAGATCGAGTGTGAAACAGGCGAGGTGGAGGTGCTCGAAGGCAGTTCGAGCCTGGGACGTCTCAAGGGAGGAGAGGATGCCAGTTACCCGGGCGCTGATCTGATGGTAAGGAACAGCAGCGGGGCCAATGCCACCATCAAGGTGCAGGGCCGGGAGTGGATGTCGGCAGGGAAGCGCCTGGCGGTGGTTTCCAACGGCCTTGATCTTAAACACTGGGAACTTTTTTCGGAGGACCTAGAGGCTCTTGAGAATCTCTATGCGGCGGCGGAGGGGAAGGAGAGTGAGTTCGCCGACAAACTGGATGACTGGCGGGACGAACTCACCGCCCGGGCCACTACGCTGGGCGAAAAGGAATCCAAGATTGAATCGGAGGTGACCTACTACAAGAGGAACTATTTTATCCGGGGTCTGGTCTGGTTCATCCTGGCCTTCGTGGTTTCTGCCATCAGCTGGCTGGCACCGGCCTCGGGATGGGGGAAGTGGACTTATCGAATCACGTGGGTGCTTGGAGTGCTTGGCGCAGTCTACCTGGTGACGGGGATCATTCACCGCTGCATTCTGATGGAGCGGCCGCCGGTGGGGAACCTGTACGACACCATCCCCTTCATTGCGGGTGGAGGGGTTCTGGTCCTGTTTCTCCTGGAGGCGATGACCCGGCGCCGGATCGCCCTCGGGGCGGCCATCGCAGTGGGGCTCCTGGGCCTGTTCCTGGCACGAGCCTTCGAGGGGGTGGATGCCCAGGACCACATGGATCCCCTGCGAGCCGTCCTGCGCTCCAATTTCTGGCTTTCCACCCACGTCATCATCATCACGCTGGGCTACGCTGGAGGTCTCATTGCCGCGGCCATGTCGCACGTCTACCTTTATGCCCGGGCCTTCGGCCTAGACCGGAGCGATCGTTCCCTGCGGCGCTTCCTGACCCGCTCGGTTTATGGCCTCGTGTGCTTCACCCTCTTTTTCTCTCTCGTGGGAACAGTGCTGGGGGGGATCTGGGCCAATGATTCATGGGGACGTTTCTGGGGATGGGATCCCAAGGAGAACGGGGCGATGCTGATCGTGCTCTGGTGCCTCATCATCCTGCATGCCCGGATGGGAGGATACCTCAAGGAATGGGGACTGCACATCGCCTCCGTCCTTGGGGCGATCGTGGTGGCCTTCTCGTGGTGGGGGGTCAACCTGCTCGGCACGGGCCTGCACTCCTACGGCTTCCCCGAGGGTATCGGGGGCGCGGTGAAGATGTTCTACCTGTTCGAGTTCGCGGTAGCCCTTGGTGGAGTGGCATTGTATTTGGTCGAGAAGTCCCGACGGACTGGCCGGTCATCCTCCAGTCCTCCGTCCTTACCCGGTTGATCCTCTGAATCGGTAGCTCCGACGGATCGGGGAGTTGGCCAAGACTAGCCCGGAGGCCACTCCAGCAGGCGACCGGCGAGGATGTGCAGGTGGAGGTGAGGGACGGCCTCTCCTCCGTTCCTGCCGTTGTTGATGACTACCCGGAACCCATCCTCGGCGAGGCCTTCCTGTTCCGCGATGATCCGAACCCGGGTGAGGAGATGGCCGAGGAGATCCTGGTCCGCAGGATTGGCCTCCCCGATACGCACGATCAGTTTCCTGGGGACGAGGAGGAGATGCACGGGGGCCTGCGGGGCGATGTCGCGGAAGCAGAGACAGAGGTCGTCCTCGTAGACGATATCTCCCGGGATTTCACGATCGGCGATCTTCTGGAAGATGGTTTTCTCGGCCACGGGCTGAGTGAAAGTGAAAGGGGAGGGCAAGGGGAGGGAAAAGTGGGCAGGAAGTGCCAACCCGGGAAGAGGCTGGTCCTCATCCGGGCTATTCCGTCCCGGTTCTCCGTCGCCTGTTGATCAGAGATCGATAGTGAGATGAATCTTCCGGTTCTCAGGGACTGGTTGTTGGGCGAAGTTCTGGAGGAAGGCGAGGATCTCCTGGTGAAGACGGTTGCAACGCGGGGTCCACTGCAGGGCTCCGCGGAGAATGCGAGCGCTTTCGCGGAGTTCGGTGAAGTGAAATTCCTCGGCGCCGCGTGCATGGAGGTCGTCGATTTCCTCCTGCAGTTTCTGGAAGAATACGAGTTCAAACCCGTTCCCGGCTTCCCGGGCGGCGCGGGCGATCGAGAGGGTAATGGGAGGGGCAAGCGGGTTGAGATTGTTGGCGATGGCATCACAGCCAATGCGCCGCAGCATTCGTTTCATGCGCTCGAAGAGATCCTCCAGAGGAAGCACGCGCCAAGGGCACTTGTGCTCAAGGTAGTGCAGGATGCCATCGCGGATGTCGTCGATGAAGGGAAAATCGGCGCGGTCGCAGGATTTGGCCGCACGCTGGAGGGCGACGTCGATCCATTCGGTCCCATAGCCTGCTACCTGGTGGCGGCCGACCTGGAGGACAGGGAGTTTTCCGACGAGACAGATCATGATGGCATTATTCCTTGAAGAGTCGCCGCTGCATGTGGTCGCGGGCGGCCCGGGTTTCGAGAGATTGAATTTCGCTGATGAACTCGCCCACATTGTCGAACTGGCGGTAGACCGAGACGTAGCGCACGTAGGCGACCGGATCGATCTGGTGAAGTTTGTCCATCACTTCGGCTCCGATGATATGAGAGGGGACTTCGGAGATGTGGTCCTTGTGCAGATCGGCCAGGATTTCCTCCACCGCCCGGTCGAGCCGGTCCATCGACACGGGCCGCTTCTCGCAGGCCTTGACCAAGCCTCGGAAGAGCTTTTCCCGGTTGATGGCTTCCCGGCTTCCATCCTTTTTGACTACCCGAAGTTCGGTGCGCTCGATTTGCTCGTAGGTGGTGTAGCGGTAGGAACAGTCGAGGCATTCGCGACGGCGCCGAATCGTTGTCCCGTCCTTCGACATCCGGGAATCTACGACTTTGTCCTTGTGGGATCCGCACTGAATACACCTCATCGATCGCTCAGTGGAAGGCAAGGCTACCCAAGATGTAGTATGGTCAAAGAAAAAACGGCACACTATTTCGTGCTGGCATGTAATTTCTACTGGAGACAGGCAAATTGGTAAAATTGGGAACAATTCGGGAGCTAGGGCCCGTGGAGAGCAAAAAAGCGCATGAAATTTGCTGACAGTGCTCAAGAAAGGCGTGTGAGACGGAAGCGGACACTGTTTGGAAAGCCAAATGATCCCCGCATAAAAGGAGAGAGCTTGTTCCCTGGCTCCGTAAGGGATAGACGCAATCCACAATGATCATGAAAAATACCATCGCATGTGCAATCGCTGTTGTCCTGAGCCCGCTGGCATTGGGGGAGACCAATTCCCTGACCGCCGCAGAGAAGAAGGAGGGGTGGAAGTTGCTCTTTGACGGAAAGTCTGCGGCTGGCTGGAACAGCTGGAAGACTAAGAAGCCACTCAAGCTCGGGGCCTGGGTAGCGGAGGAAGGAGCCCTCACCCTGAAGAAGAAGGGCGCGGGGGACATTTACACCACGGAAGCCTACGAGAATTTCGAACTCAGCCTGGAGTGGAAGACCAAGGGAAACAGTGGTATTCTGATCCGCGTTAATCCCGAGGCTGGTGGGCCCATCTACAAGGTGGCTCCCGAGATGCAGATTGAGCGCTCCAAGGGCAAGGGCAGCACGGATGCCGGGGGACTCTATGCGCTCTACCCCATCGCGGTGAAGGGAGAGAAAAAGATCCATCCAAATGGGTGGAACACGGTAAGGATTCGACTCGTGGACGGAAAGGGCACCCATTGGTTCAATGGCCAGAAGGTGGCGGAGTACGAGATCGGGAGCGATGACTGGAACAAGAAGGTGGCGGGTAGTAAATTCGCCAGCTGGAAAGGATTCGCGGAGACCAAGAAGGGTCATCTCGGACTGCAGGATCACGGTGCGGAGGTGTCCTTCCGGAATGTGAAGATCAAGGTGATGAAGTAGGGCCTTCCGGGAGAAGCAACCGGGCCCCATTCATCCTGCCCCCCTGCCATGAAGCGGGGGGATGGACGGGCCGTATTTTGCCGGAAGGGCGGTGCTTGACAGGATTCCGTTTCATCGTGAAGTCTGCCCCTGATGTCTGAATATTCAGCAGAGGTCGTGTTCCGGCCCGACAGTGAGGCCCTGGCCTATCTTCCCGAGGGGCCGTGCCACTACGGACCGGGGCAGGTTTCATGGGTGGCGATCCAGCATGGTGGAGACTCGCAAGAGGGCTCGATCAATGTGCTCGACGTGGCCACTGGCGAGAACCGGCAGCACATCCTGCCAGGACGTCCTGGATTTGCCTTTCCTACTGAGGATCCCTCCGTATTCCTGACCGGGTTCGAGCGGAAGGTGGGCTTCTTCGACGTAGAGTCCGGCGGTTGGGTGGGAACATTCGGCGAAGTGGAGGGAGAGGAGGAGGGAACCATTATCAATGACGGGGTGGTCTGTGGGAATGGGGTGCTCTTTGGCACCAAGGATGTGGCCTTTGCCGATCCCAAGGCCGGACTGTATCTCTGGTTTCCAGGTATGAACGTGCCCACTCACCTCAGAGGGGGGCAGATCTGTTCCAATGGGAAAGTGATTCTGTCGCGCGAAGGAGGGACCTGCCTTCTTGATATTGATACGCCCACCAAGGTGGTGGTGGAGTACCCACTTGATCTGGAGAATCAGCGACTGGGAGAGCCACGCACGGTCGTGGACCTCCAGGAAGTCGATGCATACCCTGATGGAATGGTGCTCACCCCGGATGAAGAGAGTGTGATCATTGCGATGTATAATCCCAATGAGGTCGAATCGGGGGAAGCGCGTCAGCATAGTCTGGCCACCGGAGAATTGGAGGCGGTGTGGAAGACGCCTGGGTCTCCCCGGGTGACGTGTCCTCTCCTGACGGAGGTCGCAGGAGAGGTGGTGCTGTTCCTGACCACTGCGGTAGAGCACATGAGCGCAGAAGAACAGGCGAGGCATCCGGACGCCGGTTGCCTTTTCCAGGGAGTCACCCGGCTTGAGGGGCTTCCGTCAGTCGATCGGGTGGAAGTTCCGTAGGAGGCTGGGACAGGGTCCGGGTCAGGCCCGGAGAGGGAAGGGGGAGTTGGCGCTACCCCTTCTGGAGGGTGCTGAGGAGACCGACGAGGAAGGTCAGGATTCCACTAAGCCCCTCACGATAGGACGAGTCGGGAAGCAGGCTGAGGGACTGCTCAGCCTCTTCAAGCAGGGTTGATGCGCGATTCAGAGATCTCCCGATCGCGCCCTGATACTCGGCGATACCAGCTAGCACGGTGAGATCGATTTCCTCCTGCTGGATGATTCTCTTCTGGAGGATCTCCCGCTGGGTGGCCCCGGCATCCTCAAGGAGGTAGAGCATGGGGAGGGTCAGTTTCCCCTTTTCAAGGTCGGTACGCAGCGTCTTCCCGAATTGTTCCTCGCTTCCAACCAGGTCAAGGCAGTCGTCGTAAATCTGGTAAGCCGTTCCCAGCTTCATGCCGAAATCCTTCATCGCATCGCGGGTTTCGGAGGGGACGTCGGAGAGGTAGGCGGACAATTCAGTGGCGGCAGCAAAGAGTGAACCAGTTTTCATCTCGATGATGCGGAAGTAGTCCTGTCTGGTGAGGGTAAGATCAAAGCGCCTCTGCGTCTGCAGAATCTCTCCCTGGCACACGTCCCGCGAGGCGGCGGCGATGGCTCGCGAGAGGGCCAGATCGTCGAACTCGGTTGAAAGCATGAGGGCGTGGGAGAAGAGGGCATCGCCGAGAAGGACCGCAAGCCCGTCACCCCACTTGCAGTTGGCCGTAGGAACCTGACGGCGTTTACTGGCCCCGTCGATGATGTCATCGTGCACCAGGGTGGCCATGTGGATCAGTTCAAGGATGGTGCCGAGCTTCAGATGATTGGCGGTCACGCCTCCGCTGGCCCCGCCCACTAAAATGCAGAGGGCGGGACGGATGCGTTTGCCTGCCGTGTCACAAATGTAGGAGATGTAGGGTTCCACCCCCGGATCGAAATGACGCACCTGGTCCCGCAGCGAAGATTCGACCTGTTCCAGTTCGTGGTCTACCAGAGTAAAGGGGAGGCGCTTGGCGTCGCCGGGATCAATCTTGAACTTCTTGGCCATTTCTTGGGGTCGTGAAGTTTGTGAAACATTTCACAAAGTTCGCCAAGAATCAAACTAGTTTTCTGTATTTTCAGAAAATACAGAAAATTCTTTATGATTGCCTGCGGAGAGGGGCTGACGTTGCATTTCGGCTACCATGAAATCTCTCAAGTGCACCACAATATTGGCGTCGCTGGCAGCGGCGGGAATGGTCTCTGGAATTGAAGTCGGGGAGAAGCCGAACACTCCGAAACTCCCCGGTGTGCCTTATGTGGTGCATGACGGTACGCGCCCCCAGCCAGTCAAGGTGAAGAGTGCGGGGGCTGTCCCGGTCAAACCTCCGGGAGATGCTCTCGTGCTCATTGGCGAGAAGAGTTCTGATACCTGGAACGGCAACAAGTGGCCGATTGTGGACGGAGTGATGACGGTGGCACGTGGTGGTGGAGTGAGTTCCAAGGAGAAGTTTGGCGATTGCCAGTTGCATCTCGAGTACCGGGTGCCGGCAGGCCGGAAGGTAAATGGTCAGGGGGGTGGCAACAGTGGAGTGTTCCTGATGGGGCTCTATGAGGTGCAGGTGGGTGAGAGCCATACCAATCAGACCTATCCCGACGGGCAGACTGCGGCCCTCTACGGGCAGGCGCCTCCGCGGGTGAATCCCTCTACCCCACAGGGGGAATGGCAGAGCTTTGACATCATTTTCGAGGCTCCCGAGTCCAAGGACGGCAAAGTAGTGGAGCCTGCCGTCATCACCGTGATTCACAACGGCGTGCTGGTGCACCACCGGAAGGTCCTCCTTGGACCGACCAGGCACAAGGCTCTCGCTGCCTATCCGGCCAAGCATCCGGACAAAGGGCCCATTAATTTGCAGGATCACGGGGACCCGATCCAGTATCGCAATATCTGGGTGCGGGAGCTTGGGGAGTACGATGCTGGGGCCAAAAAGTAGAAGAGTCCCCGGCGACTGAGTCTTCCGAAAACTGAACAATTCCCACCCGGCAGAACGCTGTGGTTTTGCCGGGTGTTGCGCTCCGGGAGTGATCTGTCGTGTTACAATTATTCCTCCTAAAAATAATTGCTCACTCTGCAGTTACCGCTAACTATCGACCAATGCAAACGAAACGCCTTCAAATTCTTGCCCTTTCCGGAGCCCTGGGTGGGTTCGGTCTCAGCGGGTGTGGAGAAAAAGCTGACTATTCCGCCGCCCCCGCAGGGGGCGGAGAGACAAAAGAGGTCGCCCTCAAGGTGATCCCTGGAGGTCCGTCTCCCGCACCTGCAGGAGGCTTGGAGGCAGTGGCGAGGGCGACGGGTTTTGCCAAGTTCATGCCCAACACGACCCATGCCTACATTGGAATCTACGATGGTAAGGGCTTTGTCGACGAGGTCCGGAAGTCGGCGCTTTTGAAGCTGGCGGAAGAACAGCTGGGAGACAATCTGATCCCGAATAATCCCGATTTCGACCTGGAGAATCTCGACGAGAATCCCCAGCTCCAAATGGTCACGGCGCTTCTGGGAGAGGAGATTTTCCTCGGGGTGGGCAATGGCGCGCCCGGGCAGGTCGCCAACCTGATGGCATTCAACGAAGCATACATCCGCCAATCAACGAAGGCCCTGGTGCAGATAGGTGAGGCCCTTTTCAGTGGGGAAGGGCCCGGGTTTGACGAGAATGACCCGCGCGGTCTTCGGAATTCTATGATGATGCCTCTTCTCCTCAGTGGCCTGATGGGAGACGCGAAAGGAGGTCTCGGTGTGCTTGAGAAGGCCCAGATGCCCCCGGTCACACTTGGGTTTAAGGTCAGTGATGAAGAGATGCGTGGGCAGCTATTTGAGATCGCAGCCCAGGGTATTGGTGCCATGCTTGAGGAGATCGGCCCTGATGGGGAGGGATTCGCGGATACCATCAACGTGAAACGGGCTGGATCCAAATTTACCGGTCTTAAGATCAAGGGGGAGGAACTGGTGGCTTCCATGCCCCCGGACGTGAAGGAGGGCATGGCGCAGTTCATGGATGAGGCCACGGCTGATAAACTCCTGAAGATGCTGGAATCCAAGAACATGGTGCTGGCGATAGGTGTGCATGAGAATTATCTGGTGGGGTTCCTGGGTTCGAGCGCAGACGATCTTCAGATCGCGGCCAGTCCGGCAGAGTCCCTGCTTTCCCGGCCGGAGGCGGCCTTCATGAAGCCCTTTGCGGGTAAGAGGCTGGTTAGTTTTGTGACCATGTCAAAGGAGCTCCAGGACAGCAGCACAAGGGGATCCTCCCTGTTTGGGGGCTATGCTACCGGACTGAAGGAAGGTCTGGCGGAGACCGATGCGTTCGGGGATTTGCAGGATCTTGAGGTTCTCCTCGACTTGGTTACCGAGCAGGAGCGCGCCATTTTTAACCTGCACACGTATACCCCCGGAGGGAGTGTGACCTTCCTTGAGGAGGGGATGAAGATCGAGATTTTCGGTGGTGCCGACCAGCCAAGTCTCGACCTTGATAAGTCCCGGAAGTTTGCCGGACTTGGCGACGAGGATGGAGTATTCCTCTTCTCCAACTGGGTCTCGAATCCGGATTACACCGAGAAGGCCCTTGAATACGTTGATACGCTTGGCCAGACGCTCTACCTGGCCGCCCGGAAGGTTGCTAAGATGGATCTTCCCGATGAGGTTGCTGCCCAGTTGGAGGACGTGATGGGTGGATTCGGAATGTTCGACGAGCAGATCCGTCCGCATTTCCTCGAGTTGTGGTCGGGACTACGTGACGATCTGGTGGCGGGTCTTGGCGAAGAGGGGGCAGTAGTGGTTGATCTCAAGGGTGCGTTGCCCACGGTGCCGGGACTTCCACAACTCGTGGTCGACGAAGGGAAGGCTCCGCGCATCGCCCTCCTGGCCCCGGCCAGCGACAAGGAGAAATTGAAGAGTTCGTGGAATAACGCCGAGAAGGCGCTTAACGGAATCCTCAAGATCGTAAGCGAAATGACTGGGGAGAAGATCCCCATGCAGCGGCCAATGAGCAGTGAGAAAAACGACCTCAAGACCTGGTTCTTCCCGTTTCCCTTCCAGACTGACGACTTCGTCCTGAATGTCTCGGTCGATGAGAAAAACTTCTACGCTTCAACCTCGAAGTCCTACGTCCAGGGCCTCGCCGCCAAGCTGGAAAAGATGGAGGCTGATCCGGACGCCAAGGGTGCCTACTTCAATGTGAACTTCACTGTCCTGAATGCCTATCTCAAGGATTGGATCAAGCTCGTGGAGGAAAAACAGAATGACATCTTCGGGGAAGGTTCGCCGGACGCGGAGGACGTCATGCAGATGCTGCCGATAGCGAAGCAGGTGGTGGCTGCCCTCAGCGAGTTGAAGGGCCTCAGTGCTCATACTCGTAAGGAAGATGGGGTGGTGCGAACCTCGGTTCATTTCAAGACCGGTAAATAACGGGTTATCTTGTGGACCTGGAGGAGAGATATCCGGGTGATGTGCGGGAGGGTCGTGGAGCGGTCCCTCCCTTCTCCTTGAGGGGTTCAGACCCATTTCCGCTGGTCAAGTGGGCGGATGGGCTTAGAGTTGGGTCATGGCTAGGCTGATCGTACCCCAGGAGGACGAGCAGGAACTTGGTGTTGCCCAGTCTCAAACCGTTGAGGCGGCCCTGGTCCGTCAGCGCCAACGGGATACCGTTCAGTCCCTGATCAGCTCCATCATTCTTCTGGGGGTCCTGATCGGGGTGTTGGCCCTCATCACGATTCTTTCCCTGCGGGTCAAGTCGCCCACGATCGTCACCTACCAGGCCCCGGTGCCCGAGGTGGAACGCGTCGAGCGCCCGGAGGTCAACCAGAGAGCCCGGCCTAATCCGCCGGGCCAGAAGTCTTCACGAGCCAAGGTGATCGCGGCCCAGGCGCCGTCCCCGGTATCCGTTCCTATTCCTGACAATCCTGTGCCGGAAGGACCCTTCGGGATGTCGGACGAGATCGGGGAAGGCTGGGGTGATAATGAAGGGGATGGAACCGGAGGAGGTGGAGCGTCTTTCTTTGGAATCGCCCGGAAGGGAAAACGAGTGGCCTATGTAGTCGACTTTTCTGGTTCGATGGGATCAACCGCGGAAGGTGGAGGGACCTTTGTACAGGCTCTCAAGAAGGAACTGACGACCGCGATCAGCAACCTTCCCTCCGGAATGTATTTCACGGTTATCTTCTTTTCATCCCGTGCCTGGAACCTGACCACTGAGGGTGACGACTACGTTGGTAACGGCTGGCATGGACTTGGAGAACCACCTCATACCAACTGGTATCCGGCCAATGAGGGTGTTAAGAAGGAAGTGATCGGCAGGATCAACCGCATGCCGGTGGCGGGGGGCACGATGTGGTACCCGGGTCTCAAGATGGCCATGACCATGAACCCTCCCCCGAGTATCGTATTTCTTCTTTCTGATGGGGAGCCCCGTGATGGGGACTCAATCTCTTTCAATATGAAGCAGTTGAATCCAGGAGGGAGGCCAATCGATACCATCGCCTTTGAAGTTCCTGGCTCGCCCGCCGGTCGTCTCATGGAGATTGCAAAGGACACAGGCGGAAAATTCGTGATGGTCTACAAGGGTGAGCGCAAGACTGGACGGGCTGCCGAGGCTTTGACCGACCCTAAGCACGATTGATTGCCGCCCTGTGGGCCCGAGATGATGGCTATGCCTGCCTCGTCCGCAGGATGGCCTCTGCCAGGGTGAGATCCTGGGCCACGGTGATCTTGAGGTTGGGGAGGGGGTTTTCGATGAGCTTGGTATGGATGCCAATCGCTTCCGCGGCCGACACGTCGTCGGTTACGTCCAGGTGCTGGGACGTTGTTTTCTGGTAGGCCTGTTGCAGGATCTTGAAGCGGAAGGACTGGGGAGTTTCCATGATCCAGAGCTGATCGCGGGAGACTGAGCACTGGGTGAAGCCGTGGTCGTCGGCTTTCTTTAGGGTCTCGGTGACCCGGCGGGCCAAGGCTGCTGCGCCTTCGTCGCGGGAGGCCCTGATCACTTCATCAATCTGTTCGGGCAGGATGAGGGGGCGGGCTCCGTCATGAACTGCAACGTAGTCCGGGGGAGAGGAGAGGGCATCAAGGCCACGCATGACGGAGAGAAAGCGTTCACAGTCACCGTCCACCCGCAGGACGGGTTTCCCTGACCCGGGATCGAGCTGTGCAAAACGCTCCTCGCTGGTCACCACCACGACGGTTTCGACCTCCTTGGCCTGCAGGAAGGCATCGAGACTCCACTGGAGGACTGGCTTGCCTCCCAGCAGGGCAACCATCTTGTCAAAACCCATGCGGTGGCCCTGGCCTGCCGCGACAATGATGGCGGCGCAACTCATTTAATGAGGGAGTTCACGTTCCAGGGGAAAAGTTCAATTTGGTGGGAGGATCAGAGCGGATCTTCAGGAGAGTTGCTTCATGACCGCCTGGGAGAGGCTCTTGCCGTCGGCACGACCGGCAGTGCGTTCCTGGAGGATCTTCATGACCTTGCCCATGTCAGACCGGGTGGAGGCACCCGACTCCTCAATGGCCCCGGCGACCAGTTCATCGACTTCTTCCGGGGAGAGGGGGGCTGGAAGATAGTGTTCCAGGATGGCAATTTCGGCCTCCTCCTGGTCAGCCAGTTCAGTGCGACCTGCCTGAGTGAACTGCTCCACGGATTCCCGGCGCTGCTTGATCTGCTTCCGGATGATATTAACGATCGCACCCTCGTCCAGTTCCGCGTCCGCTCCTCCCTTCTCGATGGCAGCGTTCTTAATCGCGCTTTTGACTGCACGCAGGGTGTTGAGAGCGACCGGATCCTTGGCACGCATTGCGTTCTTCAGGTGTTCGGTGAGCTGGGTTGCGATGTCGGCCATGAAACGGAAGAAGGAGTTTCAGGCTTGAAGTTGCAAGTTTCAAGTTTTCTGGAAACCAGCAATCTGCAGGGAAGATGCTGCCGGGAAACTTGAAACTTGAAACCTGGGGCTTGAAACTCCTTTGTCATCCCGTGCGTGCAGGGAGTCTCTATCTGATTTTTATCGGACTCCTCTTTTGCGTGGCTGGAGGTGTTTTTGCCCTCCTCATGTGGC
>JAKVCR010000123.1 GCA_022448985.1 Roseibacillus sp. | reverse complement strand
GAAGATCCTGCTCAGGCTTGGCAACCTTCACCAGCTTCACCTTCTTCCCCTTGCCCAGTTCCCCTCCCCGGCGAATACACTTGTTCGTCCCTTCAAAAGCCTCGACCGCCAGAACCGTTCCCTCCCGCACCACCACCGACTGCCCGATATCGAGATTGCTCACTTCCTTTGCAATCCGCATCCCGAATGCAGCATCTTCAAGCCCGGCCTCGTTCAAGCCCGGCCCGCAGACCGGCCCGGGGCCGGGAAGGTATTCCTCCAGGAAGGTCGTGGAGGGCAGAACCGTGATTCCTCCCTTTCCAAGCTCGTCTGCTGCCGCGCCAAAAAGGGACTCCGCATTACGCTCCTTGAGCTTTGCCAGGATCCCGATCAGACGGAGGTCCGGACGGAGATCAAAAAGCCGCTCTGGCGAGATCTGGCCGATCATCACGCATTCCGCAACTCCCTCCCGCTGGAAGAACTTGATCATCTTCACCAGTTGCCCCACCCGGAACCACTCCAGCACTTCCACTTCCTCTTCCAGCCGGGGCTCGGTCTCTCCCTTGAAAGCCGCCATCACCACGCGCACCCCACGTTTATGGGCTGCCCCCACGAAGGTGGCCGGAAAAATTCCCCGTCCCGCGATGATCCCAATCGTGCGCTCCGCTGACACGACCCGATTCAACCGGGACCGCCCTGCACTGCAACCTGAAAACTCTCCCTCCCCCGCTTGCATCGGCCCAACCCCCATCTATGATGCCCTCAGCCAACTCGCATCATGAACAGCATCCTCGATTCCCTGCCCCTGGCCAATTCCAATAATATCGTCGTCCTGGTGGCCCTCCTCGCAGGAGGCCTCTTCGCCCTCATCCTGGCCCTTGTCCTCCTCAAGTTCTTCGCCACCTGGTTTAGGGCCCGTCTCGCCAATGCCCCCGTCTCCTGGGGCAGCCTGATCGGGATGTTCTTCCGAAAGGTCCCCTACAGCATGATCACCGACAGCCGGATCTCCGCGGTAAAGGCCGGACTCCCCTTCACCACTGACCAGCTTGAGGCTCATTTCCTCGCTGGCGGAGATGTCCTCGACGTGGTCCTGGCCTGCATCGCGGCCGACAAAGCCGGAATCGACCTCAGCTTCGACCGGGCCTGTGCCATCGACCTCGCCACCAAGGACACCGGGAAGACTGTCCTCTCGGCGGTCCGCACCTCCATCAACCCGATGGTTATCGACTGCCCCAACCCGGCAGCCGGGGTCACCAAGATCACCGCCGTGGCCAAGGATGGCATCGCCGTCAACGTCCGCGGCCGGGTTACCGTCCGCACCAACCTTGACCGCTTCGTAGGCGGGGCAACGGAAGACACCATCGACGCCCGGGTGGGTGAAGGCATCGTCACCTCCGTAGGTTCGGCCGCCTCCTACAAGGCCATCCTCGAGAACCCTGACAACATTTCCAAGCTCGTCCTCGAAAAGGGTGTCGACGCCTCGACCGCCTTCGAGATTCTCTCCATCGACATCGCCGATGTGGACGTCGCCGACAACGTGGGCGCCCGCCTGCAGGCCGAACAGGCCGAGGCGGACAAGCAGGTCGCGCAGGCAAAGGCGGAAATGCGTCGGGCGGCCGCGGTCGCCTCTGAGCAGGAAATGGCCGCCCGCACCCAGGAAATGCGCGCCAAGGTCGTCGAGGCAGAGGCCCAGGTCCCGCTCGCCATCTCGGAAGCCTTCCGGTCCGGCAACCTCGGGATCATGGACTACGTCCGCTACCAGAACGTGCAGGCCGACACCCAGATGCGTGAATCGATTGCCGATGAAAGCGCAGACGGACCAGAGTCCAAGATCTAGCGCCCCCCGTAGACCGGATTCCTCTCCTTCCCTGATTCTCCACTCCCGATTGTTCCATGGATATCGATCCCCAGGCTATCATCCTGCTGGTCTTCATGGTCATTGCCTTCCTCAAATTCGTCGGGGAAAACCTCAAGGGCAAGAAACAGCAGGAGGAAGAACCCGGCACCATCGAGGAGCTCTACGAATCCACCCGGGAGGAGATCCTGGAACGGCAGCGCGGTGCCAGTCCACCACCCGGGGGAACTGGTGACTCCTCCCCCGGACCAAACGCCCCGGACCAACTGAGCATCCTCGACTTCTTCGTCCCGGTTAATCAGAAACAGGCCGAACCCCCTCTACCCTCCTCGCCCCCGCCCCTGCCCAGCAAGGCAACCCCACCTCTTACCACTCCCAATCCTGTCTCTTCTCCATCCACTAAACCATCGCTCAGCAAGGCGGAGGCTGCTGCCCTGGAACGCGTCCGACAGGAACAAAGCAAACCGACGCGCAGCCGACGCACTATCCGGCGGCGTCCCATCCGCGAACTTCTCGCCAGCCCCGCCGCTGCCCGGGACGCCATCATCCTCGGCGAGATCCTCGGACCTCCCCGGGGACAACAACGCTCCCCCGGTCTCACCTCCCTTGAGAATCGGTAAGCCAGATCGTTGAGGGCTCTCCTCCCGGTTTCCGGTCACTCCATGACACTCTACCAAGCCTTTACCGGGTCTCTGGTGGCGGACGCCCTCGCCCTGCCTGCCCACTGGTATTACGACCGGGAGGCCCTCCGCCGGGATTACGGACAGGTGGACCACTACATGGCACCCCGTAATCCTCACCCCGGAAGCATTCTCTGGCGCTCGCACTACGAGGCGTTGAACGAAAGGGGTGAAATCCTCCATGACCAGGCGCAATACTGGGGACAGAAAGAGGTCCACTACCACCAATTCCTCGAAGCTGGCGAGAACACCCTCAACCTCAAACTCGCCCGGGAACTCTTCACCCAGGTCACCACCCGCGGAGACTACGACCCGGACACATGGCTCAGCCACTACCTCAACTGCATGCTCACTCCCGGCTGGCACCGCGATACCTACCTCGAGGAATACCACCGGGGATTCTTTACCCGCTACTCTCAGGGCAAGCCTCTTTCCAAGTGTGGGGTACGGGACGAACATATCGGGGGACTGGCCCAGGTCCCGGCCCTGCTCGCCGCCCTCCCCCCCGGTGCCAGTGAAAGGGCAACCGTCAAGTCTCACGTCGCACTTACTCACCGCCACTCCAACGTCCTCAGGGCGGCTGACTGTCTCGTTCGCCTGCTCCTCCGGATTGAAGACGGGACTTCCCTCCCGGAGGCCATTGCCCGGGAAGCCGGGGACTGGCTTTCCAGTCGCAAGGCCACCCGCTGGACCACCCGGCCGGACGAGCACGTCATCGGCCAGGTTTTCAGCCCGGCCTGCTACATTGACCAGGCCTTTCCCGCTGCTCTCTACCTTGCCTTCAAGTATCACGATGATTTCTCCGGGGGGGTCATCGCCAACGTCATGGTCGGGGGTGACAGCTGCCACCGGGGAGTGGTGGTCGGGGCCCTGCTGGGAGCAGTCAATGGCGTCGACCAGAAATGGGTGGAGGGGCTCAAGGACCCCCTTCCACCCGCTTGACAACCGATAAGGCTCCCCGGAGACTCCCCGCCCAGCCTGAGCCGGTGTGGCGGAATTGGTAGACGCGCGCGATTCAAAATCGCGTTCCCTCGGGAGTGTGGGTTCGAGTCCCAC
>JAKVCR010000122.1 GCA_022448985.1 Roseibacillus sp. | reverse complement strand
GCTCATCCTGCGGATCGGCCTGATCCTCGGAGTCGAAACAGGCTACAGGGCGTGGCAGGGCATACCGGAGCCCCCGCAGGAGGCATTTTCAGATACCGGCGGTCCGTTTGTCGTTCTCTTCATGGGGTGGTTCCCAGCCCTAGTTTTGCTCGGCGGGGCTCATTTTCTTCTCTGCCGGTGCCATTTGAAGTTGTTGCCCTGTGCCGCGGGCCAGCCTCCGAAACTCCCCAACGGGGAGTGAAGGAGTGAAAAATCCCTTTGATCCGTTGTAGGAATTGGCAAAAGATCCATTTCCCCCATTTCCTGTAACAGACCATGAAGCCTCCTGTTCTTTTCCTGTTCGCCCTGCTCCTGCTCCCCGTATCGGGGGAACCGGAGAAACTGAGCGCCCTCGACGTGCAGCTCCTCCTTGAGAAGATCAAGGACTTGAGGGAGGGCTCCCAGAAGCGGGTTGGGGCCCGTTACACCACCGCGCACTCCGCTTTCCGGGCGGCCATTCAAAGCGATGCCGCGGCGCATGCGTTATTCCTGAATTGCACCGAGAAGGTGCAGTTCGAAGACAAGCAAAAGAGCGGCAGTGAGTTCCGGGACTGGAAGCGGCGTCATAAGGAGAGGACCGACACTCCGTCCTTCCGCCGCGCCCTGCGCCACCAGCTTAACTGGCTCCTGCTCACCCTCCAGGCGGCCTCGGAGCCGAAGGAGCGTGACAACATGTGGACCAAGGCTCTCGATCATATTGATACCATTCTCAAGGACGCGGAAGATCTGGAAGGTTCCCAGCACCTGCTCCGCCAGAATGTCCTCAATACCGTTTTTGCGGAGGCCTACTCGGTTGACAACATCGATATAACCGACTGGCCAAATTCCCCTCTGCACTTGGAAGCGGTCTACGAGGGCCTGGTCCTGCCCTCCCTGCGGAGCCTGAAGACCCTGAGTCAGCTTGAGCAGGCCTGGGAACGGCGGATTCTCCACGAAGGGACCATGATCGAGATCTGGAACAAGCCGAAGAAGGGGCTCTCGCGCCCGGAACATTCCGCTCCCATGGAGAAGTTTCTCGAGGTCCGTCGGCCGCAACTGCAGTGGCAGAAGCAGATGGATCTCTTCCAGGTGGGAGATCAGAAGGGGGCCTCGCTCCGCATGCTGAAGCACCTTGAGACGTATCCTTCGCACCGCGATATCGCGACCTGGATTGCAGAATTCCAGTCTGCGGTGAAGAGCCAGTCTGCCCCACCCCCGGCAGCAGGGGACCCTGAGGAGGCGGGAGAGGAGCCCGGCTCCACGGAAGAATCTGCCCCCTAGGGCGCTTCCGGACTCCCAGGAGCCCTGTGCCGGGAATCAGCGGCGCCTTTGTTCCTTGGGATCGGGAGGTTCAGTGGCCTCTACCTCACAGTCCCTGAGGTAGGCGAAGTACTGCCCGTCAATTGACTCGAAGGCGACCTTGCCCCTGGCCGTGATCCACTTCTTGTCTTCAAGGGCGGGAAGACTGTTGCTGAATTGAAGGGGCACCCCGAGGACCTGGGCGTCGGCCGCACAGCAGGTCATGACCACGCGGTAGAGGCGCTTACGGTTTCCTTCCGTATTGAGTTTGGGCTCCTCCTCGATGAGGCGTCCTTCCAGCTGGGCTGGCAAACCCTCGTAGACCTTCATGATCTTCTCGTCGCCCGCCGACCAGTAGAGTTCGCTGAGCTGCAGCAGAAAATTGCCCTCCTTGGTCTTGGGCGTCCGCTTCTCGAGAAGCTCACGCGTAAACTCGGCATTGTAGTTGGAGTAGAGTGAACGCAGGGTGCGCTGCTTGTAGAGCCCTTTCCAGCGGAGGGCCTCCTTGGAGTACTCGTGCTTGGTAAAGCCGGTGCAGAGAATGACGGGAAGCAGCATGAGGCAGAGCGCGGCGAGGGGGTTCTGTTCGTGGTGATCGTGGCCCTGTTCGTGGTCATGCTCATGATCGCACCCCTCCTCGTGTTCATGACTGTGATCGTGCCCACAGCCCATCTCGCGTCTGGCGTGAATGAGGTTGAAGGCGCCGAGGACGATCATGGCCAGTCCTCCGCTGAGTGCGATCAGGTGGAAGGACTCACTGAGGTATTCGCTGATGAGGCCCCGGGCGTAGAGATAGACCGGCACAATGCCCCACGCGATGGTGGAGAGGCTGGAGACGATCTGGTTGAAAGTTGATTTTTTCACGGGGAAGGGACTCTATTCCTCCAGGCTCTGGGAGAAGGGGAGGGCTTCTTTCTTCTTCTCCACTTTATCGAGGGGAGGCCCCAGCGCGAGGCTGAGGGCTCCGATGGCGATGAAGAGGCCAACGGCGAGGATCAGAATGAATTTCCGGGACAGGATGGTTCCGTAGAGGAAAAGAAGTTTCACATCCATCATGGGGCCGAAGACCAGGAAGGCGAGCCGGGGGCCGTTGCTGAAAGCGTCCAGGGTGGACGCGATGAAGGCATCCGAGGTGCTGCAGAGGCTGAGGAGGAAGGCGAGACCCATGAGAGCCGCGGGGGCGCCCCAGGTGCTTCCGGCGGTCCCGTCAATATAGTCGCGGAGGGGGATGGTCTCCTGGTCGACGGGGGGTGGAGTGTTGACGATGGCGACGATAGTGATTCCGATCACGAAGTAGATCCCCACGTCGACGAAGTCCCGCATGGCGGCCCGGAGGGCCATGATGAGGCGGTTTCCCTTGTCCTCCACCTCATGGTCATGGTCATGGTCGTGGTCGTGGTCGTGGTCGTGGTCGTGGTCGTGGTCGTGGTCGTGGTCGTGGTCGTGGTCGTGGTCGTGGTCGGCAGCGCGCCGGGCCTCCCCCACCTCGATTTCCCTGGCGATACGCGGTTTCAGGATGCGCCCTACATCCAGGCGCAGGAGGATGAGACCCACCAGGACGGCGATGACGTAGCCGAAGAGGAGACGCGAGCAGGACATTTCCAGGGGGATCTTCTTGAAGGCGCTATAGGTGCTGAGGAAAGTCACCGGGTTGACGATGGGCGCGGCCAGCATGTAGGTGATCGCGCAGGCGGGCGGGAGGCCCTTCTTGACAAGACGTCGGATGACGGGGACGACCGCGCATTCGCAGACCGGGAAGATGATACCCAGCAGACCGCTCATCATGACCGCCAGGGGGCGATTCCGCGGGAGGATACGATCCATCGTGCCGGAGGGGAGGTAGACATCGATGAAACCGCTGATGATCGTTCCCAGCAGGATGAAGGGTGCGCCCTCGACCAGGATGGAAAGGAAGAGGAACGAAAAATCCGGAAGCCAGGTTTCAAAGAACACGGCGGGGAGATGAAAGGTGGTGGAGAGGAGTTTGCGAGGATTTTCTGGGCGATGTCAGCGGAGGCCCTCCCCTGGCACTCGTAGCGGGAGAACCCTCACGGGAGGGTAAGCGCCGGAAACTGCTGGGTTCGGTGGTCGTAGGAACCGTTTCCCAGGCCGACGATACGACAGGAGATTGCCCCGGCGGCAAAGAATGCCCGGGCGAGTTCAGGATTAATGCAGCAGAAGGTGGCTAGCGGATCGCTCTGGACGGCAGTTGGGGCGACCACTGTGGCGGCGATGCGCCGGGTGAGCCCAAGTCCGGTCCCGGGATCGATGATGTGCGAGTAGCGGACCCCCTCGATTTCCACGTAACGTTCGAGATCACCGGAGGTGGAGACGGCACAATTAGAGACTTGGATGATCTGCTCGATGTCTGCGCCGAGAGTCCTGATTCCGACCGCCCAGCTGGTCCTTCCGGGAGGAGGCGCCCCCAG
>JAKVCR010000121.1 GCA_022448985.1 Roseibacillus sp. | reverse complement strand
ATGTGGAACGGAAGTGAGTTCACTTTTTCCAGAGGTGGGAACGTGCGTCGATGATATTGCCCTGATCCGGTCGATGCACACCGACCACTCGAACCATTATAATGCAACCTTGGGAATGCATACCGGGTCCTTCGCCTTTGCCCGGCCCAGCATCGGGTCATGGGTCAGCTACGGTCTGGGCACCCTTAACCAGAACCTGCCTTCCTTCATCACCATCGCACCCCGCCAGACCTATGCCGGCACCCAGGTCTACGCCAGTGACTTTCTACCCGGTGCACACCAGGGAACGCTGGTGGTTCCGGGTCCGCAGCCTATTGCCAACGTTAAGCCGCGGATCGGGATGCCGCGGCAGGAACTGGAACTGGCCGCCCTGCGTCGCCTTAACCGCCAACACCTGGCACACCGTAGCGGCCATGCCCTGGCGGAGGCCCGCATCAAGAGTTTTGAGACCGCCTTTGGCATGCAGATGGCCGCTCCGGAGGCCTTCGACTTCTCGGGCGAGACCAATGCCACTCACGAGCTCTACGGCCTGGAGCGGGGAAGCACGGCGGGCTTTGCCTGGCAGTGTCTGGCAGCGCGGCGGCTCGTCGAACGTGGAGTGCGGTTCGTGGAGCTGATTGATACCGGATCGAGTGGGAACTGGGATTCCCACGGCAACATGATGGACCATGTCAAGCTGGCCAAGAACGTGGACCAGCCGATTGCGGCCCTTCTGAAGGATCTCAAGGCACGTGGATTGCTGGAGGACACCCTCGTGGTGTGGACCACTGAATTTGGCCGCACGCCTTTTAACAACAAGGCCGATGCCACTGGACGGGAGCATCACAACTGGGCGTTCAGTTCCTGGTTGGCCGGGGCCGGGGTGAAGCCCGGGATCGTCCATGGATCAACGGACGAGTACGGCATGAAGCCCGACAGGGATCCCGTCCACGTTCACGACTTCCACGCCACGATCCTGCACCTCATGGGCCTCGATCACGAGAAGCTCACCTACCGGCATTCCGGTCGGGATTACCGGCTGACCGATGTTTACGGGGCGGTAGTGGGGGGGGTGCTGGCCTGACACGGAAATATCAATCCCGCCAGTAGGTTGATTTCTTCCCGACCTGGTAGGCGATATTCATCTCCGGGGTTTCGATCTTCACCCCGCCGCGGTGCAGGGAGTTCACTCCTGCGATGACCATCCCGGAGGTGAGGAGGGTGCGTTCGGCAGGGTAGGGAACCTTTCCGGTCAGCACGCAGTCCTCGATGTGGCGGCAGAGAGGATGAAAGAAGTCGGCGGTGGAAGACCCATGGGTGGGCATGGGAAGGTACATCTGGGTGGAGACGACTTCGTTGTTGTCGGCCCGCAGTCCTGCGTAGTTGAAGTCCCGGATGTTGACCAGGAGCATGGTGGTTTGAAACCCATCGAGATGTTCGATGAGGTAGCCGGTGGCATTCGCGAATTGTTCGCGGATCCACTTGAAGTCGATGCGGCCGGAGTAGTAGCCGGTTTCCACCGGCAGGTTGTGGCTCCGGGTGAGGGCGGAGCGGATGAGGCGGCGGGTGTCCCGGCGTTCCGGGCGGGAGAGCACTTCCCAGAGCTTTTCGTTACGCAGGGCGTGAACGCTTTTGATCCCTGCTTCGCCCCCCTTGCGGCGCTCAGACATGCACTGGGCGGTCTCCAGGGCGTGAATATCGTAGCTGTCCACCCCTCCGTAGGCCACGCACACACTTTCCTTCAGAGGAACCCCATGCGGCATGTCAAGGGAGGGCATCCGGCGGGTGACCGGGAGGGAGGATCCGGCAAAGAAGGGGAAGTTGAGCCGCTTGGAATCCTCCACCATCTCCACGCACTCCTTCCAGTCGGTGGAGAGGTGCTTGTCATTGAATACGGGGACGCTGCGGCCGGACGCCTCGAATACCTTCACGCATTTCTTGAACCATTCGTATCGCGGGTAGAGTTTCTGGCCTTTCTCATTGTTGGGATAGTCACCATGCTCCGCGATGATGGCCACGCCGTCGACGGCGAGCTTACCCGTGCCGAGGGTCAGGGCCTCCTCGATGCCGGGGTAGAGTTTCAGCCCGTATTTTTTCACGCGCTGTCGGGCGAGGTCAGTCTGGTCGGGGAACTGGTCAATAAAGACGGAGGCAATTTCAAGGCGGGGTTCCTGCCAGGTGCCGCGCCAGCCGTAACCCATTGCCAGCCGATCGAGGAAATGCTGGGAGTGGGAGT
>JAKVCR010000120.1 GCA_022448985.1 Roseibacillus sp. | reverse complement strand
GGCGATCCAATCGCATATCTGTCTCGCCAGTCATCAAATATTAATGATGTTAGGAAACAGCATGCTGCCACTACGTTGTTCTCCGGAGGGACCGATACCATCTTTCCTGCAAATCTGACCGGATTTGGCAGACTGTTCCTGTTAATCCCAAGACAGCATTGAAGAGTCCCTCCTGCCGTTGTAGGGTCAAGCATGCCAAAGGCCCCGCTGGTTCACGGATTCTGGACATGTGCGACCATCGCTGCCTTCGTCCTCGGGTCCCACTACTTTCCCGGTGCAATCACGGGGCGGCAAGACGTAGCCAACACCTCCATCTCCGGAGGTTCTGCCAAGAGCACCGCGTTACGGGGCGAGCGAAACTCCGGCACAGGGCAGACTCCTCTCCATGGCAACTCTTCTGCTCTCTCAGGTCCGGAAAAGGGAAATCTCCTGCGCCATCCAGTGGGAGCCCTTACCGCCCAGGAGATCCTGGCTCTCGGGAAAACCTTCAAGGCAAACAGCAACCCTATTGAGCGCCGTCTTGCCTTCTCCCGACTGCTGGAAGGTTTGACTTCTGAAAACGGCCTCCTGATCCGTGCTCAAATTGAGCACCTTTCGGAAAACAGTTCCGAGTTCCGCGAGTTCCACTACGCTTGGGGCGCCCTGGCAGGGGAGGCCGCCGTGCTACACGGGAAGGACACTGCCAAGCAGGACATGGCTTCCACCTTTGCGGGCTGGGCCAGCGCCGATCCTACGGCCGCGATGACCTGGTACGAGGGCGCCAGGAAACTGGAGGGCCTGGATCACAACAGCCTCAAATGGGGCGCTCTGTTCGGCCTCGCTCATGCCAACCCCGGGACCGCCCTGGAATTCGTACTGCGGCGGGGCGGGCAGGATAAAAATACTCTCAAGCGCATGACCCACGTTGTTACCAGCGAGGTTCTGCGTGGCAGCCCTCCCGCCGAGGCCGCCGCGTGGGTCGAGGCCATCGCTGACGACAGGCTCCGGGCCTTTTCCCGGGAACACCTCGCCGGTAAGTTCGTAAAGGACGATCCGGAGTTCGCCGCAGAGTGGGCCGCCGCCTTGAATGAACAACCAGGAGGAGAGCGGGTGGTTGCTCAGGTCAGTCGTGACTGGGCCAACCGTGATCCCCAGGCCACCATCCAGTGGCTGGAATCGCTGCCTACAAGCGAGGGACGCACAGAGGGCTTCGGTTCCGCCTTCCGCTCCTGGGCCAGTCGTGATCCCCAGGCCGCCGGGAATTATCTCAACGACATGCCCCGCTCCCCGGAGCGGGACTCGGCACTGGGGGGCTTCGCTTCCCGCATCATGCACGAAGATCCGGTCACCGCGATTTCCTGGGCCGAAGCCATCGCAGATCCGGGGCACCGCGAAGAAGCCCTGATCAAGGCAGGACGGCACTACTTCCGGCATCAAAATCAGGCTGCTGCGGAGTGGCTGACTGGCAGTGGCCTCTCCGAGGAAGCACAGCAACGGATACGCAGCCGGGACTGAGCGGGAAAAACCTTCCTGACGGGACTTCCCTGAAGGAACTCCAAGAATCTGCTTGGTTCCCCCCCCATGGAGGGGAAGATTTCGTCGTGATGACACGTGTTTCCCTCGCTGTCGTGCTCATACTCTTCCTGGGCCCGGACCTGACTATTGCTGATGAGACGAACTGGACCCAGTTCCGTGGGCCCGGAGGTTCCGGGGTATCGGAGAGCTTCAAGCCACCTGTGGAGATCGGACCCTCCAAGCTGGCCTGGAAAACTCCCGTCCCTTCCGGACTTTCCTCTCCCGTCCTCGCTGGTGACCGCCTCTTCCTCACTGCCTTTGAAAAGGAACGGCTCCTTACCATTGCCATCGATCGCAGGAATGGCCGGGAACTCTGGCGCAGGATGGCCCCCGAAGGCCCTCTCCAGAAGGTGCATAAGGCCAACAACTCCGCCTCTCCATCCGCTCTGGCAGATGCGGAGAATGTGTATGTCTATTTTGGATCCTACGGCCTGATTGCCTACCGTCACGACGGAACGGAAATCTGGAAGAAACCTCTCGAAGCCTCTCGAAGCCTCTATGGAGCTTCCACCTCCCCCATCGCCTACCGGAATCTCCTGATCCTGGTCATCGACGACGATGCCAACCTTGAGAAGAGCAAGCTCAGCCGGTCCCGGGTCGTGGCATTCAACCGCACCACCGGAGATCCCGTCTGGGAAACAGCCCGACCCTTCCTGCGCAGTGGCTGGTCCACCCCCACCATCTGGAAACACAAGGACGGCGATGAACTGGTAGTCCTCGGTCATGGCCGGGTGGTCGGCTACGACCCGGCCACGGGACAGGAAAAATGGTTCGCAAGGGGGTTCTCCCGCGAAACCATCGCCGTCCCGGTTCAGGGAAAGGGAAAGGTCTATATCTCCTCCGCCCAGCTCGGTGGGGTCTCAGATGCCAAGATCGACCCCAAGCCCTTCTGGGAGGCGATGTTGAAATTTGACCGGAACAAGGATGGCAAGGTCGGCCGCGACGAGATCACTGAACACTTCACCTGGCCGCTCCGGCCAGAGCTCCCCCTGGGCCACCCGGGCTGGGGCATCCCGCTTCCCTCCGACCCGAAGCGTCGCCGTCAACGCCAGCAGAGCGTCTTCGGCTGGGCGGATAAGAACCGCGACAACCTGTGGACCGAGGAAGAACTGTCCGCCCACATTTCCAACCGTCCTGGGCGCCCCATCCTCATGGCCATCAAGCCGGGCGGGGCAGGAGAACTGGGCAAGGAGCACATCGCCTGGGAACTCAATCGCAGCGTTCCTGAGATTCCTTCCCCGCTGTTTTACCAGGACCGGATCTACATGGTCCGCAACGGCGGCACCCTCGCGGCGGTTGATCCGGACAAGGGCAAGCTGACCTACCGCGGACGGCTCGGGGGAACAGGCCAGTACAGCGCTTCCCCCGTGGCAGCCAACGGACATCTCTATCTCCTCTCCGACGAAGGCACCCTCTCGGTGGTCAAGGCCGGGGAAACGTTTGAACTGGTCCACCGGTTCCAGCTTCCCGAGGAAGCCTCCGTCACCCCCGCCCTCGACGGCGACACCATCTACCTGCGGGGCACCCAGCACCTGTGGGCCTACCGGAATCGCTAGGATCCTGAAGCGGTCCTACTCCGGGCTCCCCGCATCCAGGAGAGCGCCCGCTGATTTTCCATCCTCTGCCGACTCGAAGATTTCCTTTATTTCCACCGGCAGCAGGGCCCGGCTCCAGAGAACAACGTCGTCGATCTTCCCCAGATGGAACCGCTCGGGGTCGGAAGTTCGTCCGATGGAGAGTCCCGAAGGTGATTCGATCGTCTTTCCTGCAAGAGCCTCGACCTTGCGCGAATCCTTCCGTTCTCCGTCAAGGAAGAGGCAAACCTCCCTGCTGTCGCGTTCAATGGTGACCGCCACGTGGTGGAACTCCCCATCGTCGAGGCTATCGTGCTTGACGGGGAGATCAAACCCCTCGCTCCCATCGCCTACCCGGAAGGTGAGCCCGCTGCCATCCCCCTCGATCCAGAGCGCCCATCCGGCCATCTCCTTCGAACCACCCCCCGCCGAAATGAGGCCCCGCACCCGGTCGTCAGGGGGCTTGTTGGTGAACCAGAGACTGACCGTGTATGACCGGTCCGCAATCGCTACCTCGTTCTTGTCCCCCCCGATGTCGAGGCTGCCTCCCCGGAAGTCATAGGCCTCCCCGAACCTGCCTTCGGTCAGCTCCACCGTCCCCTTTTTCATGGACTCCTCGATCAGGAAGTCGTGCGAACTCGGTTCCCTTATCACCGGCGTCTTGGGCAGCTCGGGCAGCTCACTGTCTTTGCGCAAGCCAACAAGTTCCGCCAGGATCAGCATGTCGGTGCTGGCGCAGCCGGTGTTTGTCGCATTGGGTTTGCTCTTCTCCCCGTCATTGAGGGCATGGATGGCCAGGATGTTGGTCCCCTTGACCAACTCCTTGAGCCCCCGGCTTACCGGGAACTGCTCGGCCTTGACGGCGTCTTTTTCGGGCCTCTTTTTTGTGGACCCGGAGTTCCACAGGAGGGGGAAGGGGGCGTTCCCGCTCTGACCCACCACTGAGCCATTCAGGGAGGCCCTGAAGCCATCGTCATACCGTATGAACAGCGCCAGCCCCTTGTAGGCCTTCGGGTCCTTCACCTCGAACGGGATCCGCAGGTAGAGACTGTGCGGATGCTTCCCTTTCTCTGTTTCGATCGTGGTCTCGAGGAGGTCCTTGAAATCCCCCGGGAAATCCTCGTAGCCGATGCCGTTCTTGCCATCGAGCCAATCGGTCGAATCATCAAACTCACGCTCGGTCCAAGACAAACTCCCGGGATCAGCGGACGGCCGGAAATAGCGCAGGGGCTGGCCCTTGATGATGAGCTTCTCTTCCACTCCCCGCTCGGTCTTGGTGAAGCGCGCCTCCCGCTTGGACCCAGGCTCAAGCAGGCGAGGTTTCGAAGGATTCCCCGCCACCGCCTCTTCCCGGCCGCCCCCCCTGCGCACGAGCGAGAGCTCCCCTGCCAGCCCCGGGCCGGACCAGCGAAGGTCCAGGGCAGGCCGGGCCTCTCCCTCCTGCTGAAAGTACTCCACCCGTAGTGGGGTGTGTCCACGAGGCAGGAGGACGCTTACCGAGACGAGATTCCCGGACTTGGAGGCCATCTGTTCCTCCCCGAATATCACGAGGGCCGCCCCG
>JAKVCR010000012.1 GCA_022448985.1 Roseibacillus sp. | reverse complement strand
GTCATCTCCTGCGGGGTTTCCCGGATTCCGCCATCGCGGCGGCCATCGCACTGCGCACGGGTTCCGAAATCGAGAATTTTGAAGCATGCCTCTTCGGCATCCTCATGTTCTATCATCCACCGGGCACCAAACTGCCGGAAGGCCCTCCCGCAAGCAACCTGCGCTTGCATGAGGATTTCGGTCTCGACTCGATATCGGTCCTCGGAGCGATGCTCAAGATCGAGGAGTTGTTCGACATCAGTGTCGACCACGTGGAGGTCGCCGAGGTCGCCACCATTTCCGACGCCCGGAAACTCCTGGTCGATAAATTAAGTTCCGCACCCGCGCCCAATGAATAGGCTCGTCATCATGGACATCGCATTCAGGGACTCGAACGTCACCCGGCGCCCTGCCCGAACCTGACAAACTTCCAGCACCATGCGCGACTCCATTGTTTCCAACATGTTTGCCATCGCCTGGATCGGCATGCTTCTTGGTGTGCTCTCCGGGGCACTCATCGGTCTTTTCTTTCACCGTGAGGACTGGATGGGTGGTTACAACAGCTTCCGTCGGCGCCTGACCCGCCTCGGGCACATCTCGTTCTTCGGCCTCGGCTTCGTCAACTTCTTCTTCGCCATCAGCCACGAGGTTGCTGGCGTCGCAACGGGCTGCGCCCTTCCCGCCGCGGTCGCCTTTACAATCGGGGCGATCACAATGCCCACCTGCTGCTTCCTGAGCGCCTGGAAAAAACCGTTTCGCCATTTTTTCGCCATCCCCGTCATAAGCGTGGCAACCGGCATCATCCTCACCCTCACCGGGTGGCCGTGGGGAACGAACTGAACCCCAACCTTCTCCTCTCTCCATGAAAATTGGTCTCATCGCCATGAGCGGCGTCCGCTGCCATAACAAGGAACTGATGGAATTCGGGCTCACCCTCCCGGGTTTCGTCGAGCGGAGCAAGGTCATCGCTTCACTCCCCAGCCTTGGCCTGCTGACCCTCGCCGGCATGACTCCGGACGACATCGAGATTGGCTACGTGGAGTTGCCGGATCCCGAGTCCCTCGGTGACGACCTGCCGGGCGAGTTCGACGTGGTTGCGATCTCCAGCTTCTCGGCCATGATCAAGGATGCCTACGCGCTCGCCGACCGCTACCGCCGGGCCGGAACACTCGTGATCCTCGGCGGACTGCACGTCACCCTGATGCCTGACGAGGCGTCCCAGCACGCTGATGTGGTCGTCATTGGGGAGGCTGAACCGGTGTGGATGGACATCATCGCCGACCTCCGGCGCGGCAGGGCGAAGGCACGCTACGATGCCCGGAGCACTACCTTCGACTTTGCCGAGTCGCCGATGCCCCGCTTCGACCTGCTCGATATTTCCAATTACAACCGACTCACGATCCAGACACAGCGAGGATGTCCCTACTCCTGCGAGTTCTGCGCGGCCTCGATGAGGCTCAACCCGAAGTACCGGACCAAGCCCATCGACCGCATCATGGCGGAACTCCATGAAATCAAGAAGATCTGGGCGCACCCCTTCATTGAGTTAGCCGACGATAACACCTTTGCCGACAAGCGCCACGGCCTGGCCCTCGCCGAGGCGCTGGAGGGCGAAGGCGTCCGCTGGTTCACCGAAACCGATATCTCGGTGGCGGAGGACCCGAAACTGCTCAAGGCCCTCGCCAAAAGTGGTTGCGCCCAGATTCTCATCGGCCTTGAGAGTCCCCAGGTGACGGCCCTCGACGGGATTGAACAGAAGGGCAACTGGAAACAAAGGCAGGGCAACCGCTACAAGGATGCCATCGCCCGGATCCAGGATGCCGGCGTCACCGTGAACGGCTGCTTCGTCCTCGGACTCGACCACACCGATGCGAGTGCCTTCGACGCGGTCTACGATTTCATCGAGGAAACCGGGCTTTACGAGGTGCAAGTCACGCTGATGACCGCCTTCCCCGGCACGCCGCTCTACCAGAGACTGCTTGCCGAAGGACGCATCCTCAAGGACGGCGCGTGGGAGCTCTGCACCCTCTTCGATGTCAACTTCCAGCCGATGCACATGACCGTGGAGGAACTGGAAACCGGTTTCCGCGAACTCCTCGGACGCGTCTACGATGATGACTTTGTCGACCAGCGGCGACGGCGCTTCCTCAAGCGTCGTACTGAGATTCAGCAGGAAGAGGCCGTGCGGAAACAGTCCGCATAGTTTCTTCCTGACTCATCCCGATTCAGTCCTCCATTCCTCCTGCTACTCCAGTTCAACCCGGACTCGCCCGAATCGCGCGGAATACTCCTCAGAGCTGGCCGCATCCTCAGCCCGGACCCGTTCCCAGGTGGCGTCGATCGGCAGAACCGTTTCGCTGCCGGCATTCATCCACCCGGAGTCCAAGTCAGCTGAAAACTCCGGATGGTAGGAGAGCCGCGGCGCTCCGTCGGCACGACGACGCACATACTCGATGACCAGCCTGGATTGTCCTCCGGAGTCGTCGAGGTAGACCACGGGCAAACCCCCACTCCCCGAACCCGGCGTGAGCGAGCGCTGATCGGCCTCAACCGGCGAAAGATTGAAGGCATACTCAAGAAGAAGACCCACTCCATCCTGATCGGTATCCGAGTGATAATGGGCAACTTCAGGACTGCCGTCCGCAGGATTCTCGTCGATCAGTTCATGAGGCTCAAAGTAAAATGCCTTCCATTCCGCATAAGTTCCAACTGCATAGTAAAAGCTCTGGACCGGGCTTGCCACCGGGTTGGTCCCTGCCGGCGGATTACCCCCGTCATTGGAAAGGAACGCCGATGCCCTGTAGTCAACCCGGTAGACTCCCGGGTCGCTGAACCCGAAGTTGTTGTGTGCATGGCCGGAAGAGAAATAGTAAGCATCCTCTTCCGTAATCCCATCAGCGCTGGTAATCCACCGTTTGGTAACCCCACCAGTCTGATTGCTCCAAATCGAGAAATGGCCATTGCCCAAGCCTGAATAGGCTACCTCCTCCAGGGAAATCTTCACGAAGCGTGAGGTAAATCCTAGCCTCGGATCATCGTCGAAGTATTCCGCGAATCGCCCTTCTGTCCTCCATCCAGGCCAGATGAGTGGAGTAAACGCCTGCGGAATGAGCCAGACGTCTTCATTTGCGCCAACCCCGAGAAAATCCCATTGTCCGCTCGCGGGACGAACTGCTCGTCCTCCATCCGATGGAAATGGTTGGTCGATTACAACCAACACCGCCTCGTCGGGATCGAGATCGGAATCCCCATCGTTTCCATGAATAACGATCTCCCACTCGCCTCCGCCATATCGAAAGGCGTGATCGACGTGAATTCGCTTCAAGATCGTCCCGGCGTGCACACCCTGGCCGAGGAGAATCGCGATGAGCAAAAGCCACCTCCGGCAAGCGACTATTTTCCAGGGAATTAAACTCCTAGCAGGATTCATGGTCTACCCTTCCTCGCGAAAATCCGGAGGCTCGGCAAAATTCTCCCCGGACTCGATGCGTCGCTTTACTTCGCTGGATTTCCAAGTCTCGACGTGCCCATCGATGAAGAGGTAATTTGCCGAACCCTTGGAGTGATCACTGTTCGCCCGCCCGGTTCGATGCCGGTCCGGCTGGATATCCCGCAGCACACTCTCCCAGCTTCCCGTCCATGCCCGGGAGTGAGTATGGTCTGAAGTAGCCTCCACCGTCTGATCGTCAGACACGATGAATGCCATCAGGGTGCGCGCGGGCTCGGCTATACACTGAATGTTGTTGCATGGACGACTCAGCTCCTCCCCAAACGGCCCGATCTCCGGAACGAAGATAAAGCTGTTCAGAACGTAACTGGTCCCTCCCCGTTCCCTTCGCTCCTCCAGGTATGGATCGGCCGGACAAAGGCGCAATTGATCGTAAGCGGGCCCCAGATCCGCTTCCAGNGCAGCNATCCACGCCCTGTTGGCTGAGGCGGTGTGCGTTGTTTCCGGGAAAAATCCGTTATTGTTCCCCGCATATGCGGTCAAGGCCACTCCGATCTGGCGCATGTTGTTAGCGCAATGCACTTGTTTGGCGCGGGCAAGACCAGAACGAACCACTCCCAGACCCATTGCAGAGAGAACTGCGATAATGGTTATGACAACCAATACCTCGACCATGGTGAAGCCACGCATCCTCATTTTGTCCTATGATTTACGGGCCTATGATCAATCGCCTTCCTTATGCCCGTCTCCGACGTAAGGTCACAACTGCCCCCAGGGCAAGCAGGAACAACGCAGAAGGCTCGGGAACGACATCAAATCGCACCGTGAAGTCCTCAGAGGCAACGCCCTCCGCAAGGACACCTTCAGCACGCAAGGTAACGTCATAGCTACCCTGCTCGCTGAATCCCAGATTGAAATGATAGTGTCCCGGTTCAAGCGCAAGGTCCAATTGATTTGGAGCTTCAGAACCAAGTGCACTCGAGAGGAGGACACTGTCCCCACCGAATGCATCCGTATTCCATAACGAGAACACCCCGGGACCAGAAACGTTGACAAGGGACAACGTCACAAGGTCGTTCAGGAAGATTCCCTGGCTGATCTCCTCGACTGCCCAGCCCAGCCAGGGGCTTCCCAGCTCATCCGCCAAACCCTCGTCCTGCGCGAGGAGATACACCAACGCCGCCCCCGAATCCGCAATTCCCGCACCCGGCTGGGCCGGCCCCCTCAACCTGATCGTCAGTTCGCCAATCCCGTATTCCTCCCGGGTCGGCTCGGCTCCATCGATGACGGCGTGCTCTTCTTCGCCATGCTCGTGATCGTCATCCTCACCGTGGTCGTCATCCTCACCGTGGTCGTCATCGTCGTGGTCGTCCTCCTCACCGTGGAAGTGGAAATGCGGTTCAAGCTGATTGCTCACAAAGCCGATCCCGATATCTCCATGACCGGAGCTCCAAACGGCTCCGAATGAGGAGGATAGCGCAAACAGTCCAAAAAACAGGCTTATGCAGATCGAAACTTTCATTGGTGCTAACATGGTGGCACTGCTCTTATAAAATCTACAAATGCAATCAAGTCGCATTTGCGATTTTTTTGCGTTTTTAAATGACGGACTCAAAAACCCATTTATTTCCAAGGGTTTCTATCACTGCCGCAGCTGGTGACTCCCTCCCCTAGTCAACAAGAAGCTTGGGGCGAACTCCATCTCCGGTGACCTCTCCCCTGAGAAGCCAGGCCAGGTTGAACCGGGCCATATGAGCCCCCTTGATCGGGTCATGCTCATAGAAGAGATAAATCCATCCCTCCGAGGGAGTCTGGCCTCGACCGGTCGTGAGCGATGAGTAACCGCTTCGGCCAGCGTCCACCAACCGCTTGACAGGCCAGGTCCTGCCCCCGTCGAAACTCGCCCACACCGTGACCCTCTCACGATGAGCGGCCTCGGTATCAAGATTACTGAAGAGCAGGATGTCGTGATCCGCCAGCGGCAACCGCGTCAATCCGCCCATACATCCGTAAGGTCTTCCCTGGTCTCCATCCGGCAGTACATCGACGATACGCCAATCCTTCCAGGTCACGCCGCCATCGTCACTCCATGCTTCCCGTCGGCGTTTATTCCGCGGACGCTCAGACCAATGCACCCGCGAGTTATAGTAGATACGTCCGTCAGCCAGTTCCACCAGGGCAGCCTCCCCCGTCCCCTTTTCCGGAAAAGGTTTGCTGGTCTTCCAGGCCTTTCCACCATCGTCGCTGTAGATGGCATTGGTATACTGCAGGGGCCACTCCGCACCACCGCCATTGGGGCCGTAGTAGCGGGTCGGCCGTAGCAGACGCCCCTTGTGGGGACCATGCCGCAGCGTGATACCGTGTTCATTCATGTGCATGGAAGGAGTGTTGCCGTTCACATCCTTCTCAATAACCGTGGCCTGTGCCTGCCACGTTTTGCCATCATCCCTGCTGCGATAAACAGTCAATGGTGCCGGAGGCTGCCGGTCCTCGACGAAGACGAGGATATCCCCTGAGTTCTCATCAACCGTCGTGCCTCCACCATGATATCCCTTCCCGGAAACCGTGATGGCACCTCCCCACGTCCTGCCTCCATCCTCACTCCTGCGCACCACCACCCCGTCATTGCCCCAGACCGAAAGCACTGCACCCCGGGTAGTCGCCACCACATTGGGATAGCGCTGGTCATTGAACAGGCGCTGTTTCTCAAAAACCGGCTCCCCTAGGAAGGGTTCGAGGCGGTCATCGGCACGGGAGGTGCCCGATAATCCAAAAAGAACAAGCAGGGCAGTGACTACTGATCGAAACAGGTTCATTTCTGCCAGTACGTTGCTTCTTCCGCTTTTTTTATTCCAGCTCTTTCGAACCCCACGAAAATCAGGAGATCCCAGTCGGTTCTCACTGGCGCATCGGCCCTCGCTGAATCACCCCCCCAGTTTCTTCCTGACTCATCCTATTGCAAGAGGCTTGCTTAGGCTAAGAGCAGGAGAGGGAAACCTGTTTTTACGAACCTTGAGAGATTGAATGAATCTTTCATCACGGGGTTCTCATTGGTTCGGCCCGTCATTCCTTCGCCGACTTGTAGAGCGTGGCGACCTCTGCATCGCTCAAAGCGCGATCGTACAGACGGACATCATCCAGGCCGCCGTTGAACCAATGCGTCATATGAAACCCGCGCCAACGAATGGGGGCTGGCATCCCCGCCTTGGTCGCGATTAACGCCCCGTTCTT
>JAKVCR010000119.1 GCA_022448985.1 Roseibacillus sp. | reverse complement strand
ATGAACGTCATCAAGCGACTTCTCATCCTGGCCACCATCGCCTGGAGCACTCCATTGTGCCACGGCGAGGACACCGGCTTTGCGAGGCATTTGCTGCCTTTGCTGGAGAACCATTGCTTTGAATGCCACGGGGACGACCTGCAGAAAGGAGACCTCGCCCTGCACAACCTCAATCGTGATGTTGTGAACGGCGGAGATGAAGCGACCTGGGCGGTGGTGCTGGACCAGCTGAACTCCGCGGAAATGCCGCCGAAGAAAAAAAAGAGGCCTCCGGCAGGGAGGCTTCTCGCCGCGATCAACTGGCTGTCCGGGGAACTGGACAGGGCCGAGGCCGCAGCAAGGACCAGGGGCCCCCGCATTGTCCTGCGCCGCCTGAACCGCCTTGAGTACCGCAATACCATGCGCGACCTGGTCGGGCACCCCTTTGATCCCACCGAACTGTTTTCCCCGGACACCGTCTCGAACGGGTTCGATCACGTCGGGGAGGGCCTCGTGGTTTCCCCCCTGCACGTCGAGAGCTTCGTCGCCGCGACCGGGCGCGTCCTGGACAAGGTCATCGACATTCCTGAACAGGCGCCACGGCGCCAGCACTGGCGGATTCTCAATTCGGCCGAGGCGGGCAAACCGATGTTAAAGGATGACGGGCGCTGGCACGACGGACACGTCGGGAAAAACAAGGCCCGGATCAAGGGAGGATTCTTCAAGGGAAAGGTCCTCCCCAATATCGAGATACCCAGCGGCTTCGCCCCATACTCGATGGTCGACCTGACCGAGGATCCACCGAAAACCTATGAGGGATCCCACGACATCCGCGCCTTCGGCGGCAGCCAGATCGACGAAGGCGTTCTCTTCAAAAAGGGGGACAACGCGTTCGGTTTCAAGTGGTTCGCCTATGAGGAAGGCCTCTACCGGGTCCGCCTCCACGTGTCGGCCTTCGGACCGCAGGACTGGGAGGGCCCTTCCCCCAAACTGGGGCTGGCGCTCTATCCGGAAGGCACCATGTGGCGGGAGCAACTGCTGGCCGTGAACCAGTCCCAGGTCATCGAGTTTGAACTCTACCGCGACAATATCCCCTGGCATCTCAAGACCACCGGCAACCGGAACTGGGGAGTCAAGTGCTTCTACCAGGTGTCCGATGCGGTCGGCAGTGACGGGAAGAAGGCCCCCTTCGGGATTCATGTTGCCGAGATCGAGGTGGAAGGACCTCTTAATCCCGTCTGGCCCCCGGAGTGGCACCGGCGCATATTCCCGCAACGTCTCAAGGAGGAAAGCGACGAGGCCTACGCCGGGCGCGTGCTGCGGGCCTTCATGGAGAAAGCCTATCGCCGCGATGTCAGTGAGGAGGAGGTGGCGGGCATGGTGGCCATCTACCGGCGCGAAAAAGCGGCCGGGCTCCCGCTGAAGAAATCGCTGCGGATGCCATTGGCGACCATCCTCACCTCGCCTTCCTTCCTGTTTATCGCCAATCACCATGACCCGGCCCCGGAACCCGGGTCACAGAAACAGGTCAGCCCGTTCGAACTGGCATCACGTCTCTCGTATTTCCTCTGGCGCAGCATGCCGGATGAGAAGCTGTTTGCGCGGGCACGGTCGGGTGAGTTGCTACAGCCCGGCGTCCTCGCGTCCGAGACCAGGCGCATGCTGCAGGATCCCAGGTCCGAGGCCCTCGTGACCCACTTTACCCGGCAATGGCTCGGCCTCGACAAGCTGGAACGGTTGAAGGTCGATCCCACCCTGCATCCGGACTATGACCTCGCGCTCTACCAGTCGATGGTTGGCGAGGCTACCGCATTCTTCCGCGAGATCCTGCATGAGGATCTGAGCCTCTACACCTTCATTGACTCTGACTTCCTGATGCTCGACGAACGCCTCGCCCGGCACTACCAGATTCCCGGCGTTCGCGGCAACGCCTTCCGCCGGGTCAGGCAAGGACCAGACAGCCGACGCGGCGGCGTATTGACCCAGGCGGCGGTATTAACCGCCACCTCGAACGGCATCCGCACGCAGCCGATCAGGCGCGGGGCCTTCATCCTGGAGGAAATCCTCGCTGACCCACCGAAGCCGCCACCCCCCGATGTCCCTCCGATTGAGGACCTCGTCCCGGTTGACCCTGCGACCGGTCTGCGCAAGCGACTGGAACAGCATCGCAGCAACGCCGCCTGCCTGAACTGTCACCGGAAGATCGATCCGCTCGGATTCGCCCTTGAGAACTATGACGCGATCGGCATGTGGCGCGAGCACGAGCTCGTGGCCTCCGATGCCGCTGCCGGGAAAACCCTCCCCTACCGGACGGGCGAAACGATCACCATTCGTTTTGCCAACGGCACGGGTGCCAGCAACGACTTTATCGCCATCCTCCCGGCCGGGGCCAGGAACGATGAAAGCTACAAGAAGCCGGGGCTCTACGAGGGATCGCCGATCTGGAAGCACACCACGGACACGCAGGCCCATGCCCCCAACGGCGTTTTCAGCGGAACCATCACCCTCCCCGCACCCGTCGAACCCGGCGATTACGAGGCCCGGCTTTACTTCGCCGGGGATTACAACGCGCGGGCAAGCAGCAGCTTCACGGTGGTCAAGGCCCTCCCGGGAGAGGATGACGGTGCCACACGTCCCCCCCTCCTGCTGGACCCTGCCTCCGGGGAAACGCACCTCCTCCCCGTCGCCGTGGACCCGGCGGGCAAACTTCCCGATGGCCGTGCCTTCCGGACCATCAGTGATTTCAAGCGGCTCCTGCTTGAGGACAAGGAGGCTTTCCTCGAGTGCATGACGAAGAAGATGCTCGTGTATGCACTGGGCCGTCCGCTAGGATTTGCAGATCGCACCCTCGTGCGGGATCTTGTCGAAGACCTGCAGGAACAGCCGACCCTGGGTAATTTGATCAACCGGATCGTCATGAGTGAGGCCTTCCAGAACAAGGAACCCGGCAGATAGGCCATGAATAAAGCAACCCCGATTACCCGGCGAACCGTCCTCCGCGGCGCGGGCGCGGCGATCGCACTGCCCATGCTCGACATCATGGCGCCCCGGGCCCGTGCCGCTGGGTCAGCCAGCGAAACCGCGGCCCGCATGGTTTGCATCTATACGCCGCACGGGGTTCGCAACAGCACCTGGTATCCCGGCCAGGCCGGCCCCGGTTACACCATGTCCCCGACCCTCGAGGCCCTCACCCCCATACGGGACGATGTTTCCGTGCTGACCGGGCTCTGTCACCCGCGCATGGCGTCCAATGTCGGGCACGCCGCGGCCGGGCGCTGGCTCACCGGCATCAATGCCGGCGACCGGATCCTCGTTGATTTCGCCTCCCCCAACCAGTCGCTGTCGGTCGACCAGCTCGCCGCCAACTCGATCGGCACGAAAACAAGATGGCCCTCCCTGCAACTCTCAACCGAGGCGGGAGCGGGCGTCCCGGCACGCAGTCGAACCCTGTCCTTCAATGCACGCGGCCTGCCGCTGCCGTCCATGAATCGGCCGCGCGCGGTCTTCAATCGTCTCTTTGTCCCGGAAACTGCCGGCGACCGGGAGGCCGAGCTCGCACGCTACAAACGCCAGCAGAGCCTGCTCGACAACGTCATGCGTGAGTCGAAGGCACTGGAGCGGCGCCTCGGAACCGCTGACCGTGAACGACTGGGCGAATATCTCGAGTCCATTCGCGAGGTCGAAAAGCAGCTCGACCGCAACCAGAAATGGCTCGACCAGCCCAAGCCCGAGATTGACACGTCGGACCTCCAGTTTGAATTCAAGACCCGCAGCGGATTCCTCGAGGTCATGTATGACCTCATGTTCTTCGCCCTGCAGACCGACTCGACGCGCATCATCACCTTCATGTCCGGGGTCGAGGTCGACATGTACAAGTGGGGGGAACTGGGCGTCAACCAGCCCTATCACGGGTTGCAGCACCACTCCGGGAACGAGGGGAAGAAGGCTGGCCTCTCGAAGGTCGACAAGCGCGAGGCCGACCTCCTCGGCGGCTTCCTGGCCCGGTTGGCCGCGACAGACCAGGGGGAAGGCCGCATGCTCGACCACACGATGGTCCTCTATGGCAGCGGGATGAACAATGGGGTCGGTCTTGAGGACGGGAAGGGCTCGCACTCGACCCGTAAACTGCCGACCCTCCTCGCCGGGGGACGGAAACTCGGCATCAGGCAGGGTCAGCACCTGAAATACGGGAACGACTCAACCCCGCTCTGCAACCTCCACCTCACCATGCTGCAAGCCATGGGAATCGAGTGCGACCAGTTCGTCGATGGGACGGGCCCCCTCGACGGACTCACCTAGGGCCGCCGGGCCAGTTGGTCATACCGGTGCCCATCCGGGCCGGCGAATCCTCGCGGTAGAAGGCCCGTTTCAGGGGCATTTCATCGAATTTGTCCCCGATCGGCCCCTCCGCCGGGGCGCTCTATTCCATCCTGCCGAGGGAGGAAGCCCCCTGCCGCACCTCCCCTCCTCCCCCGGCGATTTTGCCAGGATCGAGACCCCCGAATCCTGACATATGCCACGCCCTCCAATTGCCGGGAAGGGGCTGGCCAGCTACGCTGGCAAGTGATCCAAGTCACACCAATCCATGAAGAACACACCAGGGAACAACAAAACCAGCGAAGACCCCGGAAAACAATCGACTAGCAGGAAAAGCCGGAAGGTCAGGCTCCCCTCCGACCATCCGATTTATTCCCAAGGATGGACCGTCGGGTTCGCCCCGGCCGTCCGCGCCTCCCCACCATCAGGTCCGCCAACAGCTGAC
>JAKVCR010000118.1 GCA_022448985.1 Roseibacillus sp. | reverse complement strand
TCCCGAACGCACCAGGATGGTCTGGGAACTGGAACAGGCCTACGATGCCGCCTTCCTACATCAGGTCGAGGTCGACCAGGCGGTCCGCCAACTCGTGCAGGCGAGCCAACGCTACCAGACCCTTCTCTCAAAGGGGCTGCGCCTGCAGACCTCGCGTGAAATCTTCCGCAAGCGGGCTGCCGTGATTGCCCAGGGATACCGCACCCGCGATGTGGCCTTCCGCACCTTCCGCACCGAAGCGCTCGAACAGTACCAGGGCCTGCTGGACTGGGCAGCTCGTTATGCCTACTCAACGGCCAAGGCCTACGACTACGAAACCGGCCTGCTCGGAGGGGAGGCCGGAGAGGACTTTCTCAATCGCATTGTCCGCACCCGCTCGTTGGGCCTCGTCAGCGAGAACGGTGAGCCCCAGTTCGCGGGTGCTGATACCGGGGACCCCGGGCTGAGTGGACTCCTCAAGCAGCTCGACGGGGACTGGAGTGTGGTCAATGGCCGGCTCGGGTTCAATAACCCCGACTCAAACGGGACCACCTTCTCACTGCGCCGTGAGAACTATCGCCTCCCGGCAGTTGGTGTCGATGACCGGGGCTGGACAAGCCGGTTGCAAGAATCCTTCGTCCCCGACCTGCGCACTGATGTCGATGTGGCGGCCCACGCCCTGCAGATCGAGGGCGGTGAAGTGCCGATCCCCGGAATCATCCTGAGCTTCAGCACCGAGGTCCGGGATGGCGTGAATTTCTTTGGCAAGCCTCTCATGGCAGGGGACCACGTCTTCTCGCCCACCGCCTTTGCCACCAAGATCCGGTCGGTCGGGGTGGTTCTCAAGGGCTACAAGGGAATGGATCCCTGTCTCCCGTGCACCTTCTCCGGCCCCGGGGAGGTCACCACCGACCACGAGGACGCCCTGAGCGCGACCCCTTATGTCTACCTGATCCCGGTCGGGCAGGACGTGATGCGGACCCCGCCCCTCGGGGATGGGAATGCCCTGCGTAGCTGGCAGGTCCACGATCATGCCCTGCCGCTTCCCTTCAATATCGGGGACAGCGCCTTTTCCGACATCGAATACTGGACCGGGGCAGAGACGCTCTCCGAGCCCTTCTTCCAGCCGAGGAAGCACCAGGCCTTCCGGGCCGTCGACAACCCCGAGTTCTTCGCCAGTGAGCACCCCGAGGACTTCACCAACAGCCGTCTTGTCAGTCGATCGGTCTGGAATACCCAGTGGAAGCTCGTCATTCCCGGGCGAGCCCTCCTTGCCGACCCGATCGAGGGCCTCGACCGTCTCATGCGCTCGGTGACCGACGTGCAGCTCTACCTGAAGACCTACTCCTACGCCGGGAACTGACACGGTTCAGGTCCGCTGCTCTGCACGGCAATCCATCTCGCCCCATCACGGAGCCTGAAACAAGGTGCCGGGTGGGGGCTACTGCATACTGAAAGGGTAGAAGGCGGCCTCGCGGGTCTGCCCATCTTGCAGCTTGCAGAATCACGCGATCCCCGGTCGAATGGGGTCAATGAGCGGGATTTGCAACCTTCCTTCCCCTCCAGATTCGTCCGGCCGGCAATGGGGACGTCGGGAGCGGAAAAGCAATCCCCTTGCAGCGGCCAAGTTCATTTTATTCGCAGCTTTGGCATGCTCCTCTCCGATCAAGGCCCAGGATCCTTCGGTAAGGGCGAATGACTTCAACAAGGGCATTGGGTCTCTTCTCCAGGAATATTGCCACGACTGCCACGGGCGC
>JAKVCR010000117.1 GCA_022448985.1 Roseibacillus sp. | reverse complement strand
ATCGCATCGGCTGTCTCGCGGTGGATGAGTCCGGTGTGGGCGTTGCCGCTGTTATCCGCGAGGAGGTAGGATTCAAATCCGTTCACCACGGTCGCGCTGGGAAAGACGATGGCCTCAAGGAGATCCTTGGCGCTTCTGATCGCCCCGATCTTGCTCAGGTTCGGCCCGAGAGTGCCGCCCCGGTTGTCAATGCGGTGACAGAGTGAACAGGTCGAGCGATTGGCATGGAAAAGGACGCGGCCCCGGGAGGCGTTACCCTGGTCCGCTGTCTTGAGGAGCCGTGCAAGGCTTTCCTCCCTCTGCTTCGAATCGGCGGTGTTGACGCGCGCGAGTTCCTCGAAGGCACGATGAGCCTTCGGGTAGGCCGGGGGGAACTTGCCGGCCAGGGTGGTGAGTTGATCCCCGCTGAGACCCTTGCGCCCTGGGCTTTCCCTGAGAGCGCCGGCCAGGGTGGTGCCGAGGGCATCAAACTTCTTGTCTGGCCATTGTCCGGGATCAAGGTGTTGGAAAGGTTTGAGCAGGAGACCGAGGTGGAAGGGGGTGGCGGTAGCAACGAGGCGGATGAGGGCCGCGGTCTGGTCCGGGGACTTCGGCCCTATTTTGAGCCGGCTCAGGGCCCGGGCGGCCTGTCTCCTTACTTCCGGCGCAGAGGCGGAATCACTGAGTAATTCCTCCGCGACTGCGAATTGTGGGTTGGAGAGGATACCCTTGTGCCCGGCAATGCCTTCGAGAGCGGTGGCCCGGATGAGTGGGATTTCCCCGGGCTTGATCGCGATGGCATCCACTGCTTTCTGGAAGCTGGAGTAGGAGTTCGAGTTGACGATGAGACGGATGGCTTCGCCGCGGAGTCTGGGGGAGGGACTCTTGAGCAGGGAACCCACCGCTGGGGCCGTGTCCTTGGGGAGTTGTTCAAGGTAACCCAGGCAGTAAAGGAGAAGGTGCCGGGAGGATTCGCTGGCGGCCTGATCGGTGAGAAGACGGGCGAGCATGCGGTGGAATTCTCCGTCGGTCGCAAAGCCCATCATGATCTCCTCCGCCAACTGAGCGGAGGAGGGATCCTGCTGCTCGTCGCCAAGGAGTTCGCGGAAGAGAGTGAATACGGATTCCTTCCAGTCCGGGCGACCGGCCACGATACGTCTTGCTTCGTTGCGCAGAACGGGGAGCGGGGAACGCAGGAAGGGGACCACCGCTTCAAGTTCGAGAAACTCCTGGTCAATTTGTTCCATTACACGCAGGGCCGTGGCCTGGTGGTGAGGGTTGGGGTCCTTGAGCCATGGGAGACAACCCTTGGCATCCCCGATCTCGATCAGAGCCAGGCGCACGGCATGTTGGAAGGAGGCCTGGGAATCAGCCTGCAGGGAACGGAAGAGAGGCGCGACTGCTTTCCGGTCGCCAATGCGTCCCAGCGCCGTGGCGGCGACCCGGCGCACCGCGGCGTCCTGATCCGAGAGGGCCTTGGCAAGGACTGGGACAGCCTCGCTGACCCGGAGCTCTCCCAGGGAACGAGCGGCTGCCCGCCGGACTTCCGCAGCAGGATCTCCGAGAGAGGAACGGAGTTGCTTGCTGACTCCGGGGGCCCCGAGCTGGGCGATGGTGAAGATCGCCCGTCTCCGAACGTCGGCATCCCCTGTCATGTCAGGAGAGCAGAGTTGGGTGAGGGGTGGGAAGGAGGCCCCTCCCAGGGCGATGAGCCGTGCCTGCGCCCGGTCTCGCACTGCAGGGCGGGAGTCCTCAAGGAGTTTGGCCAGGTTCGCAGCAGTCGATTGGTCCCATCGGATCTTCGCACCCCGGGGATCGGACGGAGAGGATCCATCTGTCCTCCGGATACGATAGATCGCGCCGAGGACTTCGGGCTTGGCGGCCTTGGAATGCGGACATCCCCAGCTCAACCAGCCTCCCGTGTCCAGCAGGAGCAGACTTCCGTCCGCATCTTCCAGAATATCGGCAGGATGGAAGTCCCGGCTGGAGGAAGTGAGGAAGTCTTCGTCCCCGGCGGTGAAGGTGGCGCCGTCGGGAATGAGCCTGATGTGACGCACCCGGTTGGAATTGAAGTGGCAGGCGAAGAGTGTGTCCCGGTAGTCCTTGCCGAATTGCGCTCCGCGGTAGCGCATCAATCCGGCCGGGGCGACCTGTCCCCAGCGAATGGTGGCAGGAACGCGGTGACCCGTTTCCGGGAGGAGGGGTTGACCGTAGAGCCTCTGGGTGAGGCCGCGGGGGAACCAGTGAATGAGCGCGTCATGGCGTTTGCCCCCGAAGCTGTCGTAGATGGCGGCGGTGGAAAGGACTTCACCGCTTCTGGTAAAAACAATGTCTACCGGATTGATGGGTCCCTGGCCGTCGATGCGAACATCACTTCCATCCGGGCGGCAGGAGAAGATGCCGCCTGCCCGGCTGTGCCCGGTCCGGCTGCCGTCCGGACCGTTAAACTGGTAACCGAAGGCCCCGCCACTGAAGTAGAGTCGCCCATTGGGTCCGAGGTAGGGGCCATGCTGGTTGGCACGTCCGTCGAACTCCATCTCGCCGATGATTTTCTCACGCTTGTCGGCTACCCCGTCGTCGTCCGTGTCCTCCAGTCTCCAGAGGTAAGGGGCGGAGACGATGTAGAGGGCGCCGTTGTGCCAGAGACCACCCTCCGGCATGGTCATTTTGTCGGCGAAAATGGTACTCTGGTCAAAAACACCGTCGCCATCCGTATCGGTGAGGCGGCGCACGAAGCGAGGGAGTTCCTTTTCGATCTCCTTGCGGGTGGTGAGATTGCGTCCGTCGCTTTCGGCCACATAAAGACGGCCTTTGTCGTCGAGGCAGGCCATCATGGGATACTTGAGCAGAGGGGGGGCGGCGGCGAGGGTGACCTCGAATCCGTCACGCACTTCGAGCGGAGGCGGTTGGAAGGTTTCATCCTTCCCGGCTGCACCGATCGCTCCGCCGAGCACCAGTCCAGCGGCACCCAGAACACTCAGAGATGTGAGGTTCTTCCGCTTGCCTGCGTGGGGGGCGGGTGGTAGGGCCTTCATTGATCGGAGGAGATGACCACTGCAATGGGGATCATGCTCCTTGTCAACATACCAAGCCACCATGCGCACACATACCTTTGAAAAGATGGCCCGTGGTCTCGTTCTTACCGCCCTCTGTGGTTGGACGCTGACCAGCGCGGGAACAGCAGCAGAACCTCAAACTGCCTCCGGACTTCCGGCCGAAGGTAAACTCGACGCTCATCTCGGCAAGGCCGCGTTGGAGTTGACCCAGGTCTTCCGGGGGGAACGATTCCCCAATGTCGTGGTGGGTGTCGATGGCACGGTGGTGGCCACCTTCGGGACCGGTAGTGTGCGGGCCCGACTCAGCAAGGATGCCGGGGCCACCTGGAGCGAGGAGCTTTTCATTTCGAAGCCGGGATTCCAGTGCGGAGGACTTACCGTGAATGAGGGCAATGGTGACATCTTCGCGTTTGTGGAAGAGCGTCATCCTCCCGCTCCTCTTCATGTCTTCAAGAGTGGGGACCATGGCAAGAGCTGGCAGAAGGTCGAGGCAGTCATCAAGCCGGACTCCAAGGGGAATGTGCCCTCGATGCACATGAACGACCATGGGATCACCCTGCGGCATGGGAAGCATGCGGGCAGGATTATCCGCCCTTCTCGCTGGTATGCGGGCAGGAATGCGCGGGAGAAGTGGCCGGAGCATTACACCAATGCAGTATTCAGTGATGACGGGGGTAAGACCTGGGAGACGAGTGATCCTTTTCCGGCAAAGGGAACAGGAGAAGCGACCATTGCGGAGCTGAGCGATGGCACGGTGTATTATAATTCCCGGAGGCACTGGGCCGAGGAAGGGGCGGATCCTCGCCGACGCTGGACGGCCACCAGCGCGGATGGAGGCAAGACCTGGAAAGGCCTGACCTACTGCAAGGTCCTGCCCGACGGGCCCCAGAATACGAACTATGGATGCATGGCCGGGTTGACCCGGTTGAATGTGCAGGGACGCGATATTCTCCTCTACAGCAACTGTGACAGCCCGGGGGGTCGCAGGCTCGGCACGGTGTGGGCAAGTTTTGACGGCGGAAAGAGCTGGCCGATCAAGCGGCTCGTATTTAAAGGGGCCTTTGGCTACTCCGCGATGACCTCGGGGCGTCCCGGGACAAAGACCGAGGGTCTGGTATTCCTTCACTTTGAAGGAGGTCCCAAGGGAGGATCTGCCATGGCGCGCTTTAACCTGAGCTGGGTTCTTGGGGGCGAGGCGACTGGAGATGGAGCCGTTCCGGACTGGGCGAAGGCCAAGACGAAGTAGTCCTGTTTCCTTTGTTTGGGCGCTGCACTGATTTTGAGGATCTCAGGAGGATCGCGGCAGGTTTTATGAAGATACCAGTGCTGTTCGTTCTTGCGGTTTCGTCCCTTCCTTCACTCGCGGCCGATTCTGCTTTTCCGCTTTATCATCCCAAGCTGCAGAACAGTAAGAAGGGGGAACATCACGATTTTCCCTTGGGGCTGCTCTCGGCAACGGGGCGACTTTCCGATGGAGAGCGTGAGATTCTCATCATGGATATGGGTCCGGGCGGCCCGGCAGAGAAAGCCGGGTTGCAGGTGGGGGATCGCATCGTCTCAGCAGGGGGACACAAGCCGGAGCCGTTCTCGGCGAGCACCGGGACGGGGTTGGCGGGCCCACAGACGGATCTCGCCCTTGCGCTTGCCAGGGCCAGTGCGGCTACGCCCCCGGATCTGGCCCTGGTGGTTCGGCGCGGGGAGGAACTGGTCTCTCTGAGAGTGGGTCTTCCCGGGGGGAGCCTCAAGGGAGCGGATCTCCTGGCCGGGATTGCAACTCATCTGCTTGCCACTCAGCAGAAGAACGGGCGCTGGCAGCCGGGAGTTGGAGGTGACGCTGACGTTTATATGTCCGCGTTCTGTGCGCTTTCCCTGCTTGCTGCGGATGACAGAAAATATCTTCCGGCGATCAAGGCTGCGATCGGGTTCATCAATCAGAAGAGCACCTCATCCATAGACCTGAAGAATCTGCGCAGCGGACCCAAGAACTGGCAGGCAGCCAGCACCGCGATTCTCCTTGCCGAGTATCAACTTGCGACTGGTGATACCTCATACGCAAAGGCCCTTAAGACAAACTGTGATCTCCTCGCCGGGCGGGTAAACGCGAAGGGCAGGATGGGGCACCACTTCGATATCCCCTATAACGGAGGGGGCCTGGTGATTATCAATGTGCAGGCGCACCTGGCCTGGGCGCTGGCGGAAAAGTGTGGCTACAGGGTGGATCAGGAGGCGTGGGATCGTTCCTACGTGGAAGTAAAGGCTTCGGCAGACAAGAACACCGGGGCACTGGGCTATTCGTCGCGGGCTCCACGAAGTCCCGATATTTCAGCCCGGACTGGCGCGATGGCTTCCGCTCTCATGGTGAGAGGCAGGGAACATGAAATGGCCCGTCGGCTCGCGGGTGCCCTCGTAGCGCATCATGGTCGGATGAGGCATGCCCATGCCATGTCTTCGATCGGAGTGATCTACGGATTTGCCGGTCTGAAGAGTGCAGATCCTAAAGGGCATGCGGAGGTGATGCGCAAGTGGGTTCCCTTCCTGGAGCTCAGCCGGAATGCTGCCGGGTCGGTGGCCTATTTTGGTGGCAAGCGCAATATCGGTGGCGACCAGTATCTTGGACTGGCTCCGATTGGCAATGCCATGGTAGCACTTATGATCGCCAGTTCGGAGGGGAAGCTCCACATGTGCGGGGGGACGAGGAAGGGTTGGTTTGGTGTGTCGAGGTGAGACGTCAGTGAGGGATTAATCCATCAAGTAAAAGTGCCCTTCGCCACCTGGAGAAGAGCACTTCAAAAAGCTTCAGAATCGAGTTCTTATTCCCCTGGAAGGTTGTCCTTGCTTTTCCCAGAGAGCTTGGAGATGTCGTACCAGACGGTTTTTCCATTTGGCAGCAGGAAAAGCACCTTGCCATCCTGGACCTTCGAGGCTGCTGCCTGGATAGATTTGCCTGCCGTATTGGTCCACGTAATGAACTTGGGGATATCAGCGGAGGGCGGTTCTTCAGTTTCGGGATTCTCCGCGAGAGGTTCCCCCCCGAGGACATCTGTTTCCTCAAGGGTGCTCCGCAGGGTCCTGACCGACTTACGCATGTCATTCTTCAGGGTAGCGTAGGGAATGGCGTCGATGCCCTTTGCGCCATCGGCGGTTGTGACAAAGACCATTGGAATGGTATTTCCTCCCTTGGCCCTGACCTCCATTGCCCCAGCAGGCAGGGCTCCCGAGTCGGTCCGGGAGTTGGCAAAGACCACGACGCCCACGCTACGAAATGACTTGAAGGCCTCCGAACTGGTGGCCAGGCAAGGTCCTCATGTAGTGCCCGGGTCGGTGTAGACGAAGACAAGAGGTTTCTCGCTCCCGATAGCCTCGTCCTTGGCGGCTTTGAGGTCTTCCATCTTGAACACCGAACGTGGAATCTTGAGTTGGGCCACTCCGATCTGGGTCAAGGCGGCCATCGCGAGGGTGATGGTAAGAACAGCTTTCATGGGGGCATAGTATTGGCCCCTATGCGGTTGTCGAGAAAGGTAAAGGGGGGATATGGTAACAGGTGAAAAGTAGCATGATAGAGGGGCTGGAACACATGCTGGCAGTGGACCATTGACGAAAGTCCGGATCGATGGTCAGCATGAATTCATGAGAAAATCAGGAGATGATTCTTTCTGGAGGAGCGCAGTAGTGATGGGAATTCTTGCTGGGCCCGTTGTTGCGGGAAATGGCGAGTTCGGAGAGGTTTCCTACCGCAGTGACGCAGATGATTCCATGCAGTCTGCCATGTTCTATGACCCCAAGCCAGCTGAAGAGGTGCCTCTGGTGGTTGCCTTGCATACGTGGTCAGGCGGTTACAGGCAGCAGCATCACAAGCCTATTCGTGAGTGGTGCATGAAGAAGGGGTGGGCCTACATTCATCCCGATTTCCGGGGACCGGCCAGGCGCCCGGAGGCCACGGGGTCGGAACTGGTGATCGGGGATATCGTCAGCGCTGTGAAACACGCCAGGGAGAGCACTCGCATTGACCCCAAGGCAGTATTCCTGGTGGGGACTTCCGGAGGGGGATATCATTGTCTCGTCATGGCTGGGAAGCACCCGGAACTGTTTGCTGGAGTCTCAGCCTGGGCCTCAATTTCTGATCTGAAGGCGTGGTATCATGACAATATCAAAAGTGGGCGGCGCTACTGGAATGACATCGTCAAGTCCTGCGGGGGGAAGCCTGGGGACAGTCCGGCCGTGGATGCGGAATACCGGAAACGGTCACCTGTGAGTTATTTGAAAAACGCGAAGGGCCGCGTGCGCCTGCAGATCGCGACGGGAATCACCGATGGACACAATGGCAGCGTGCCGATCAGTCATTCGTTGTGGGCCTTCAATGAAGTGGCGGAAGAGAAGGACCGGATCGGGTTGGAGGAGATCGCCTTCATGACCAAGGAGGCCCGCTTGCCTGATACCCTTGCCAAGGCCGATCCCGATCCGGCCTTTGGGGCGAAGCAACCTATCTTCCGCCGCTCGTCAGCAACCGCTACGGTCACGATATTCGAGGGAGGGCACGAGATTATACAACCAGCGGCCATTGCCTGGATGGAGGAACTCTACCAGTCCGATCGAACCAGGGACAAGGGGGACAGCAAGACAGGGAGGTAGTTCCCCTTGCTAGGGCGCGGCAGCTTTGGTGCAGTGCGGGGATGAGAGTATTTTTGTGCGTGGGCGTACTGGCCGGAGGCCTTGTGGCGAGCGGGGAGGAGAGTAAACCATTTGCCGATTATTCGAAGAAGACACGGGCGTATCTGGAACGGGTGCAGCAGGGCGAACAGCGGCATGCATTCACGGGAGATAGCGGAGTTGCGGAATGGCAGACCGGGGCCCGTGCGGCTCTGGTGAGAATGACAGGCCTGGAGCGCATCCGCAGGGAGCTCTCGTCCTTCCGGCCCAGGGTCAGCGAGGGAACGGTGGTTGAGGTTGACGGATCCTATTATCGTAGCCTCTGTGAGATTGAAACCGAGCCGGGGATTTCAGTTCCTTTCTACCTGCTGCTGCCGAAGGCGGAAGACAAGAACCTGCGCTTTCCACTGTTCCTCTGCCCGCACGGCCATGACCGCTACGGCCTGCATTCCTATGCCGGGGTCTACCGTGATGATGCCCATCGCGAAAAGATCCTCGGACGGGAGGGCAATATTGCGGAGCAGGCGGTGCGGCGTGGTTTCGTGGCCCTTGTGCCTGCAACTCGTGGTCTTGCTGATGAGGTGCTGGTTCCGGATCCGAGGGGGCGTCACGGTAACCGGCCCTGCCGGGCCCAGTTGATGCATTGCCTGGTTGCCGGGCGGACTCCCGTAGCCGAGCGGGTATGGGACATGCAATGCCTGCTGGACTGGGCTGAATCCCATCCCTCGGTAGACAAGAATCGAATAGTGATGAGTGGAAACTCCGGGGGAGGAGTGCTGACTGCCTACACTGCGGCCATCGACAAACGCATTGGGGTGGCTATTCCCAGTTGCTCTTTTACCTCAATGACGGGTTCGGACGGCTATATTTTCCATTGTGATTGCTGCATGGTCCCAGGCCTGCGCAACTGGGGGGACTGGCCTGAGATCGGGGGGTTGGTGGCCCCGCGCCATCTTCTCCTGGTTCATGGGGTGGAGGATGGTCTTCACAGAAAGTCCGATGTTGAGGCAGCGGCAGCGCTCGTGAAGAACATCTTC
>JAKVCR010000116.1 GCA_022448985.1 Roseibacillus sp. | reverse complement strand
CATCGCAAGGGCTTCACCCTCACGGAGCTTCTCGCCGTAATGGCCATCCTCGTCGTTCTCGCCGGGATTGCCCCGGCATCGATCTTCAAGTCCCTGAAACGAGCGTCTCTGGCCCAAGCCATCAACAATGCAAAACAGGTCAAGCTGGCGCTGGATTCCTTCGCCACGGACTTTGATGGCCAGTATCCCAGCGACGACACCGGAGAGTATGTCTTGGAAGGTGGAACTGGATCGACCTACTCCAACGATTACTTCGGACAGATGTTTTTCGCGGGTGTTACCGAGTCTGAGAAGATCTTCTGGGTGAAGAACTCCGCGGTGGCTTCCAAATTTGCCCCTGACAACAAGGTAAAGGAGGGCGGAAAGGTCCAGCCTGACCTAGTCCTCCAGGAAGGTGACGTCCACTGGGCCTACATCACCGACCAGACCAACCTCGACACGGGATCACGCCCCCTGATCCTTGATGGCTACAAGCGGGGCACCAGCGAATGGGACCCCAACATCTGGGACCGGAACGTGATCATCGGCCACATCGACGGCTCGTTCAGGGCCCTGCCCATGCGAGCCAGTGACGGAAAGGTCCTCGACGGATCCAGGAAGGACATTCTCACCGCCCAGGCCGATGCATGGGACGGGGAGGATCCCACCAAGCTTCTCAAGCAACCCTGGCCGGGAGCGGGTGCGGAGGAGGCTCCCTTCGCGGGGCTGACCAGCAAATCAGGGAAGAAGATAAAGGCTACCCTGGTCGGGGTGAAGGGAGAGAAGGCTGTTCTCAAGATATCCAACGGATGGATCTATCGCCACCCGATCTCGGATCTCGACGCGGAGAGCCAGAAGAGGGTGAGGGAGTTCGCCGCGAAGGCAGCAGAGTAGTTGCGATCCGCCTGCCGGCAACTGGTCCTTACCTTGTAGGATGGCTTCAGAGCTTCGCTGCAAAAAGTGTGGGAAGGACACCATCTACGACGGGGTGGCAGGGGGCAGGCCCTGCGAGCATTGTGGATGCAAGCGGCCGCACAGCTACGTATTTTTTGCCCTGCTTCCCTTCCTGCTCTATTTCGGAGCTTGCCTGGCAATCGAGATTTTTGTGCCCCTGCCCTTTCCAGACGAGCTGAAGATCCCGGGCTACGCGGGGGGACTCTTCCTGATGTGGTATTGTTATGCGCAGTGGAGCCAGCGGGAGAACTGAACCACCAGCTCCCCTGATCGGTCAGCCCTGGTGGAACTTTTTTGGCGGGAGCACAGCGGGGTCCTTTAGCCGCAGGGAGCCTATCGGAGTCGCGCAGGCTTGAGATCCGAGGCCCGTAGTCGTTTGTCGAAGGCTTTCCGCTGTCCCGCGAGGGTCTTGGCGGATTCCGCATCGTTGGCCCGGTTGGTGAACTGGCCGGGATCGTTCTTCATGTCGTAGAGCTCCTCGCTGCCATCCTTGTAGCGGGTGTAGGTCCAGCTGGCGGTTCGCATCGAGGTGCCGCTGCTGTGGATGGAGAGGGCGCTCTCCTTCACCCGGGCGGCCGGATCCTTGAGGATGGGAAGAAGGCTGGTGCCGTGCAGGCCCTCGGGAGCGTGCAGGCCCGCCGCGGCCGAGAGGGTGGGAAAGAGGTCGACCAGCTCGACCAGGGATTTGCTGCGGCCGGGTTTGAGGCCCGGCAGCGAGATGACCAGGGGCACCCGGGTCACTTCCTCATGGAGGTTGCTCTTCTGCCAGAAGGTGTGCTCCCCGAGGTGGTAGCCGTGGTCGCTGGTGAAGACGATGGCGGTCTTCTCGCGCAAGCCGAGGCGGTCGAGCTCGTCGAGAATGCGTCCGACCTGCTCGTCCATGAAGGTCACCGAGGCGTAATAGGCGGCCCACATGCGTTTCTGGTTGTCGGGGAATTTGGCAATCCCGTTTAGTTCGGAGCGGCTGCGGGTGATGGCGAGCTTGGGCATGTCCTCCAGGTCGCTGGCTACGGATGCAGGCAGGACCATCTTCTCCCAGGGATAGGGATCGAAGTATTGCTTCGGCTGGACCATCGGGTAGTGGGGGCGGACGAATCCGGCGGCGAGGAAGAAGGGCTTGTTCCTGTGCTTTTTGAGAAGTTCGATGGTCTTGCTGGCGGTCTTGTGGTCGGGCTGGTCGGAGCCATCGCCCTCGTAACTCACGGAGACAAACATGCGGTGGGGCATGCGGGTGGATTGGCGCCCCTCCAGCTTCGTGGTGAAGATGTTCAGGTTCAGGCAGGCGTAGTCACCAGGGGTGTGGGCTTCCTGGCCGGCAGAGTTGAACTTCTCGCTCCAGGTGGAGGGGATATCGAGTCCGTCCGTCCCGGCGATGATGTCCCCGGGGACCCGCATGTGGTAAATCTTGCCCACCCGGGCGCTGTAGAAGCCGTTGGCCTTGAGGTGCTGGCCCAGGTTGATCCGTCCCTTGGCCCCGTGGTAGCGGCTGTGCATGAAGGAGGTCCGGGACGGGGCACAGGCCAGCCCCTGGCAGTAGGCCCGTTCGAAGACCATCGCGCTGGCCGCGAGCTTGTCGATATTGGGAGTCTTGCAGACCTTGTCCCCGTAGCATCCGAGCACACTGGCCTTGAGGTCGTCAGAAATGAGGAAGAGGACGTTCTCAATTTTCGCCTCTACCTGGCCGGCCATGCACAGGACGAGAAATGGAAAGGAGCGGAGGGAAGACATGAGCTGTGCTCCGGGACTCTGAGCGCGTTGCGCTGCAAAGGGTATTAGTACATTTGTTGGCGGATCTAACGCCGTGAATGGCAGGACCGAACCTGATAGGGGCCTCCAAGGCAACCCGGCAGGATTCTCCTAGCTGTCACTCGACTCCTGAGCCTTGCGCTCGGCTTCAAGCTCGGCCTCAAATTCCGCCTCCTCCTTGGCCTTGCGCTCCGCCTCGCTCTTCTTTGCAGCCTCCTCGGCGGCGGCCTTCTCGGCGGCATCCTCGGCGGCATGCTGGGCCGCAAGTTTTTCGGCTTTCGCAGCCTCGCGGGCCATGCGTTTATCAAACTTCCTCTGCTCGCGCTCGCGGCGCTTGTAATCTTTGCTAGGTGTGGAGGCCATGGGTAAAATCCTTATTCCTTGTTAAATCGCGGGACAGGTTTGTCATAGGTTCAAGAGAGATTCCAGACCGATTACAAATCCTCTTAACTGTCATCGGGTGCCACATGCCCTCCGCGCGGTCACTGAAGAAAAGGTTAAACGCCGTTACTGCCAGCGCCGGGCCTGAGCTGGATTGGATGTGATAGAGTAACCTGCTGAAAACCAATGGTTAAACGTGATATGAGGATGAAACGGACAGCAGTTCTGAGAATCCACAGAATCTCCTGGAGGCTTCCTGCGGGAGCCTGGGGAGTGGGTTGTCATGAGAGAGATAGCGGCGGCAGATCCGGAAGAACTCATCCTCCTCGCTGGCGCGCAGGATCTCGTGGTCGAAGGCCGGATCGAGTCCCTGGGTAATGTAGGCGAGGTAGCGTTTCATTTTCTGGACCTGCTTGTCGCCACGGTAGGCCTTGCATTGCTCCCGGGCCGTTTCTTCCCAGAGCTGTTCGATATAGGCGAGAAGGTCCCGGCCGACGGGGAGGGAAATCGTTGCTCCACCGAAGGAGGCGCGTAACTGGTTGAAAAGCCACGGATTGCGGATTGCGCCCCGTCCCAGCATGAGACCTGCCGCCCCGGTCTGCTCCTGCACCGCCCGTCCGGTGGCCACATCCACGATATTGCCGTTGGCGATGACCGGACAGGGCAGGGTTTCCACCGCTTGGCGGATGCAGTCGGGATGGACGGGGGACTGGTAGCGCTCCCTGACGGTGCGCCCGTGAATGGCGAGGGCGTCGAGGCGGTGGCGCTGGAAGACCTCCAGCAGGTCCTCGAATTCCCGTGGGTCGTCGTAGCCTACCCGGGTCTTGACCGTGAAACGCCCCTGCACCGTCTGGCGCAGTTCTCCGAGGATGCGGTCGACCTTGGCGGGATTGCGCAGGAGCCCGCCCCCGGCGTCCTTGCGGCAGACCACGGGGGCAGGGCATCCGAGGTTGAGGTCGATCCCGGCCACCGCGTGTTCCTCCAGCTCGCGGGCGCTGCGCACGAGGGAGGGAATGTCCTGCCCGATCATCTGGGCGAAGACCGGTTTGCCGGTCGGATTCTCATCAATGCTGCGCAGGATGTAGGCCTTCAGGCGCGAGTTTTCGTAGACGCGGAAGTACTCGGTGACATAGACATCCGGACCGCCAAACCGCTCCATGACCCGCATGAAGGGCAGGTCGGTCACATCCTGCATGGGGGCGAGGACGAGGAGGGGCCGGTTGGCTGGAAGGAAGTCCCGCATGGAGAGCTCCGATTGAACAGGAGGACTCCGCGATTGAGGAGGGCAGAATTCTGGATCTTTTGGGTGCAGGAACTATCCTGGGGACATGGTTCGGATTTTGGTGTTGGCGGCCCTGTGCATTGCACAGGCGGGCGCCCAGCTTCCTGACATTGCCACCATTGAGCCCGATCTTGCCGTGCCGGGGTTGAGTGAGGGAAAGCCGGGACCCGGAAAGCGGGTGAAAGTGATCCTGCCCGTCTACGAGGGGACCAGGGTCTACCATGCCCTTTACCTGCCCACGGACTGGCATCCGGACCGGAAGTATCCGGTGCTGGTCGAGTACGCTGGCAATGGCCCTTACCGCAATCGCTACGGCGACATTAGTACGGGCCTGGTGGAAGGTAGCCGCATGGGCTATGGAATCTCAGGAGGCAAGGGCTACCTCTGGTTGTGCCTGCCCTATCTCAACGGCGAGGGCACCGCCAACGTGAGGAGTTGGTGGGGTAGTAAGCCAGACCATGATCCCCTGCCGACCGTCAACTACTGCCTTAAAGCCCTGAAGCACATTTGTGCTGAGTTCGGTGGCGACCGGGAGCGGTTGGTCCTGTGTGGTTTTTCGCGGGGGGCGATCGCCTGCAATTTTATTGGCCTTCACGATGACCGGATTGCCGGTTTCTGGAGGGCGTTCGTTCCCTACAGTCATTATGATGGGGTCCGCAAATGGGGGTATCCGGGTTCGGACCGGGCCGCAGCCCTCGCGCGATTACGCCGGTTGGGGTCTCGGCCGCAGTTCGTGTGCTCGGAGGCGGGCCAGTTCAAGGAGACGGCCCAATACGTGGTCGAGACCGGGGTGAAGGGAAATTTCACTTTCCGCAGCACCGGATTTCGGAACCACAGCGATGCGTGGCTCCTGCGGCCCTCGGCGGTGCGTAGCGAGTTGAGGACCTGGCTGGCCAAGGCCCTGAAGTAGGGAGCACCGGGGTGACTATGCCCGCTACAATGTTGGATTGCCGGGAGAGACTGTGGCTGGAAGCCTATATTGAGCCTAACGCCACCAGGAACATGAAGTGGGTTATAACGGCATAAATAAGAGATAGAGGAACGGAGATCTTCGTGCTCATGAGCAGACCGTTGCGGCCCCGTTTGGACAATGGCTGACCGATGAGCAGCAGAGCTAGCGACGTGAAAAACGGAGCCCAGAAAAACAGTTCAAAGGCATCCACCTGAATACAATCACCGCCATGATTAATGTAACAATATCGACCCGTCCAGGGCGGGATTGCCGCAATGATCGGGACTACCATGCCAATTAGAAACCCGGGAGGGATCCTTGGCTCGTAGTTTTCCGTCGACTCTGAGCTCTTACGCAAGGGTGTTACTTCTTGGTATAATCAGGGTTTTCACGCGGAAGCCTGGCTCCGGTTTCCTTGAGGCGTTTGAGGAGGAGAGTGTCGAGTTCGCTCACCCTCTTGGGCATGGCGGCGGCGAGGTTCCTGGCTTCCCCTAGGTCTTTCTTCAAGTCGTAGAGTTCGAAGGGACCACCCCAGAACTTGATGAGCTTGTGATCGCCCTGGCGAATGATGCTGTAGGGGCCCGGGGCGTGGCGGTAGTGTGGAAAGTGCCAGAGAAGGTCGCCTCGCTGGAGCTTGACCGTTCCCCCGGATCTAAGGTGAGGCATCAGGGAGAGCCCGTCGATCACCCGGCTCCCGGGAGCCTTGGACCCGGCGGCTTCCACGACCGTGGGGAAGATATCGATGGAGCAGACCGGGGCATCGCTGACTTTTCCAGCGGGGATGACTCCGGGCCAGCGGACGAGGAAGGGAACCCGGATTCCACCCTCGTAGGCGTAGCCCTTGCCACTGCGCAGCGGTGCGTTTTCGGTGGGTGAACCATTACGGTCCAGCCCTCCGTTGTCGCTGGTGAAGATGATGAGGGTGTCCTTGTCTATCTCGAGTTCCTTGAGCGTGGTCAGGATCTGCCGGGTTGAATCGTCGATGGATTCGACCATGGCGGCATACTTCGCATTGTTCGGTTTTTTCTCGCGCTGGTATTTGGCGGCAACCTCGGCAAGGGCCTGGATGGGGGTATGGACCGCATAATGACCGACCATCAGGAAGAATGGCTTCTTTTTCTCGTGCCATCCGCGGATGAGAGCCTCTGCTTCATCTGCCTCGCGATGGGTGAGGTATTCTCCCTTCTTACGACCCGGCAGGTTATGGATTCCCTGCCGAAGGGTTTCGTGGCGCCCCTTGGGCTGGTTGTAGGGGTCAAAGTAACTGGGGGGCTGCCCGTAGTCGCACCCTCCCTTGTTCTCGTCATAACCCTGGCCGGGGGGGAACCATGCCGGGTCTCCAAGGTGCCACTTGCCAATGTAGCCACTCTGGTAGCCCCGGGCCTTGAGGACCTCGGCAATTGAAATTTCCTCGTGTTCCATCCAGTAGGGATTTGGCGGGCAGAGGAATTTGCGGTTCTTGCCACCGACGTACTCGGTAGGATTCTTGGCCGGGGTGCCGATCCGGCCCCGCTGGAAGCGGGAACGGATCCAGTCGGTCACTCCGATCCGGTGAGGGTAACGCCCGGTCTGCAGGGCGGCGCGGGTGGGAGAGCAGACCGCACAGGCGGCGTAGCCGTTGGTGAAGCGGATGCCTTCGGTGGCGAGGCGGTCGATGGCCGGTGTCCGGTAGTAGTCACTTCCCTGGCAGGAGAGATCCATCCAGCCCATGTCGTCGACCAGGATGACAATGATGTTGGGCTGGTTGGCGGCGTGGAGGTGAGGAGCGAGGGAGAGAATACAGAGGAGAGGAGCGAGGAGCAGTTTCATGGTTTGTAGTGGTAAGTCTGGAAGGCTGGGGAAGGAAATCAACAATGCGGACTGCGGGCAATGATCCTCCGGGATCCGGGTTACTGGTGGCGGAAGGCCACCGTCGGTTTCATCCGGGAGGCCCGGATGGCAGGATAGAGGCCGCTCAGGGCTCCCACCACGGTGGAGAAGAGGAGAGTGAAGACAATGGCCTCCAACCCGATCTCGACCCGGATGGTTCCACTTATGGCGGGAAAGAGGTAGAGGAGTTGGCGGACCAGGAAACCAAAGAGGACGCCGAGCACTCCGCCGGAAATTCCGAGGAGGGTGGCCTCCAGCAGGATCATACGCCTGATGCGCGCGGCCTTCCATCCAATCGCCCGCAGGACTCCGATTTCCACCGTTCGCTCAAAGACGCTCATGAGCATGGTATTCATCACACTGGCGAGACCGACCACCATGGAGAGAAGGGTCACCGCCAGGGTCATTCCCTTGACCCCCTGGGCGGTGGAGCTGCGCTGGGCGGCTTCACTGGCGAGGCTGGCGGAGAGCCCGCTGTGCAGCTGTTCGATCTGGTCACAGATCTCCCGGCCCCGTGTCTTGTCCACTCCAGGGCTGAAGCGCAGGTTGACGAAGTTGATTTTTCCGGCGTTATCGCTGTGGCTCTGCATCACCCCGAGCGGAATCACGATGGCACCGGACTCGATCATGGAAGTGCTCTCGTAGATACCGCAGACCGAGAACTCGGATCCGAGCAACTGGAGGGAATCCCCCACCTGCTTCTGAAGTATTTGGGAGGCGGACTTGCCCAGGAGAACGGCCTTCTCGTGGCCATCCTTCTGCATCCGGCCCTCGACGATTTCGAGGTGATTCCAGATGTAGCTCTCCCACTCCCAGCTCGTGACCAGGATCATGGGGAGACTCTCGACAGGCATGAGGATGCCCAGCACACCGCCGCTGTCCTCAATGCCAGGAAGTGCGGAGATCTCGCGGGCAACTTTCTCTGAGAAGGGAGCGGGAATGGGGCTGCCGGTGGAGATGCGGTTGACCACCACATCCGTTCCGCGGGCATTCAGGGTCTGGTCCCAGTTGCTTTCGAATCCACGGGCCAGGCCCATCAGGGTCACGATGGCCATCATGCCCACCGCGATCCCCAGCAGGGTCAGGGCGGTGCGCATGCGGCGCACCCGGAGGTTTCGTGAAACCATGGTCCACAGTCTCATGGCGCACCGGGGGGAGGGTCAGAGGCGTTTGAGTCTACCAGGCCATCGCTCATCCTGACCTGTCGATGGGCATAGGCGGCGGTGGATGGATCGTGGGTGACCAGGATGAGGGTCATCCCGTTTTCCCGGTGAATCCTGTTGAGGAGTTCCATCACCATGGTGGTGGATTCCCGGTCGAGGTTGCCGGTGGGTTCATCGGCGAGGAGGAGATCCGGTTCGTTGGCCAGGCTGCGCGCAATCGCCACTCG
>JAKVCR010000115.1 GCA_022448985.1 Roseibacillus sp. | reverse complement strand
TATGACGTCCGCCTAACACGCGGAAGGTCCCCAGTTCGATCCTGGGTAGGTGTACTCGGTTCCTTAGCTCAGATGGTAGAGCATTGGTCTAATAAGCCAAGGGTCATGGGTTCGATCCCCATAGGAACTACTTTTTGATGGGGTGAGGTGACCGATCCCTGAAGTGTAGTTTCGTTGCCTAACAAGTAACAGGCTCCTGTGGTGTAATGGTTAGCACTGTGGACTTTGAATCCACCGATCCGGGTTCAAATCCCGGCAGGAGCTCCTTTTGGAAGGCAAAAGGTTGTGACCATGTGCCAGCGACTGTAATCCCCCTCCCGCATAGCTCTGCAATCCCCCGACTGACCACAGCTTCAAGTTTTCCCTGCTCCGTTGCCGGCCTGAGGCGGTGCCCCGATAATCATCAACTCCCGACAACCATTCTTCCGATTGGTTGCCACTGTTGACTATGATCTTCGGATGGACAAAGCCACTTGTGCGCGAAGGAGGTAGCCACGGCACAGATGATCACTTCTCTAAGGCATAGCTCCCGCTTGGGTTACAGGCCCTGCTACGGACCCAGCACCTATGTCAGCTACACCAGCTGTTAATTCATGTCAACTCCCAACGGTCAATCCCCGATAGTCTAGGTGGTCAGGATACACGGCTCTCACCCGTGAGACCCGGGTTCAACTCCCGGTCGGGGAATCCTTTTTGGTTTCGCGCCCCGCCCACCTGATAAAAAGTGGGCGGGTCTCTCGGGATGGACTCGAACCACCGACCTGAGGAACTACAGTCCCCCGCTCTGCCTATTGAGCTACCGAGAGGTGGCCACGGTAAGCTACCACCACCCGGATCCGTGACCAAAAAGGTGGAGAATCCGGGTTTCGATCCCGGTGCCTCGTCGTTGCGAACGACGCACTCTACCGATTGAGCTAATCCCCCAAACTTGTGAACACAACCGTGGTCACCTCTCGGTAGCTCAGTTGGTAGAGCGGGGGACTGTAAATGGATAATAACAGCAGCGATCCCTAGGTCGGTGGTTCGAGTCCATCCCGGGAGACCCACTTTTTACCAGTGATGTGTTCGGATGGCCGAGCGGTCTAAGGCGCTGGTTTAAGGCACCAGTCTCTTCGGGGGCGTGGGTTCGAATCCCACTTCGAACACCATTTTATTTCCCAGCGAAAGCGCCATTGGTTTAGTGGTAAAATACCTCGTTGCCAACGAGGTGCCCCGGGTTCGATTCCCGGATGGCGCATTGCCTTGCTTTCGTGGCGCAGTTGGCAGCGCGTGGGTCTCATAATCCCAAGGTCGCCGGTTCGACCCCGGTCGAAAGCATTTTTTGGGGCGATGGCCCAGGCGGGCGGCCCGCGCCAAAATGGTGGTTCCGGTGGGATTCGAACCCACGCCCGCAGGACGGACTCGAACTTGAGTCGAGCGCCTTAGACCACTCGGCCACGAAACCAACACTGTTGCTTCAGTTACTGTCAAGAAGAAAGGTCCTGTGGCGCAATGGATAGCGCGCCTGACTTCGAATCAGGCGGTTGGGGGTTCGAGTCCCTCCAGGATCGTTTTGGCACAGTCGCAAGCGCCATTGGTTTAGTGGTAAAATACCTCGTTGCCAACGAGGTGCCCCGGGTTCGATTCCCGGATGGCGCATATTTAGCTCGTGTGGCGCAGTTGGTAGCGCCTCGGTCTTATGTGCCGATGGTCCAGGGTTCGAGC
>JAKVCR010000114.1 GCA_022448985.1 Roseibacillus sp. | reverse complement strand
GGCCGTCATCCTCCACGCGGCGTTGCACCATCAGGCTTTCGCCCATTGTGAATGATTCTCGACTGCTGCCACCCGTAGGTGTCTGGACCGTGTCTCAGTTCCAGTGAGGCTGATCGTCCTCTCAGACCAGCTACCCGTCATAGCCTTGGTGAGCCGTTACCTCACCAACAAGCTGATAGGCCGCGAGCCCATCCTGAAGCGATAGCCGAAGCCACCTTTGATCCGAAGATCACATGCGGTATTAGCCCTCCTTTCGGAGAGTTGTCCCCCACTTCAGGGCAGGTTGCTCACGTGTTACGCACCCGTCCGCCACTGTCACTCCAGTTAGCAAGCTATCCGGAGATCTCGTTCGACTTGCATGTCTTATCCACGCCGCCAGCGTTCGTTCTGAGCCAGAATCAAACTCTCCGTAGAAATTTTGATCGGCTTGATCGCTGTTCAAAGCAATTGCCAAAATTGACCTGCCGTGGAGTCGTGAAACTCCCCGGCCCTGCGCGTTGGTGAAACCAATCACGCAGCACACAATTTAGCTTTATCTTCCCATCCCGCGAATCCGATCGAGGGTGGCACGAAACGTGCAACCGCCGATTTGCGCAGACGCGCGGGACCAACACTGTAAAAGAGCTTTCTTCCGTGGGGACGAAAAAGCCGACCGGACTTTCGTCGCGATCGACCTTTTGGTTGTCTCTCACGTGCCGCTTCGCGCGGCGGGCGGGACAATAGCCGCAAAGATCATGGCGTCAACTGGTTTCCATGTTTTTTTTGATGTTTTCCCGGGGCTTTTCCAAGTTAGTCAACTTCCCTTGTTTTTAAAGCTCAACCGGGGGCTGGACAGCGAGCTGGGCTCCCCTTCACCGGCATTTCAGCTCCGGGGCAATCGCCAGCCCCAGAACCATCCTCCCCCGGCCCGGTTGCCCGCTCGAATACGCCCTCCCAATCCTTCCCAATCGTAGGTCCCAATCCCCCATCTGCCCGCGACGCCAACAGATTCCACAAATGCGTCAGGGAAAATTGAACAGGGCTCCCCAACACTGTAGTATCCTGTCGGATGGAGGAGCACACACGACAGGCTGCCCCGGCGCATGGATCATTCGCTGCGCCGGATTGCCCCGTGCTTAATACGCTCCTGCCAGCCTTTGAGTTCCACGAACTGATCGGCTGCGGAAGCATGGGGGCAGTCTACCGTGCCCAGCAGATTTCCCTTAGCCGGGACGTCGCTATCAAGGTCCTTCCTCCCGAACTCTCTGCTGTCGAAGCCTTCGCCCGGAGTTTCAAGATTGAAGCCCGTGCCCTGGCCAAGCTCAGTCACCCCAACCTGATCGGGGTCTACGACTTCGGGGAGGTGGATGGCATGCTCTACCTCGTGATGGAGTTCATCGACGGCAACGCCCTCTACCGCTCCCTCAACGGCCGGAAAGTCGAGCCCATCCAGGCCGCCGAGATCATGGAAGGAGTGGCCCGCGGACTCGGGGAAGCACATCTCCATGACCTTCTACACCGCGACATCAAACCGGCCAACATCCTGATCACCCGCAAACTCAAACCGGTCCTGGGAGACTTCGGACTTGCCGCGCGAACTGACAACGTGGGCGCCGACATGGACATCGCCACCCGCGGCTACGTGGCCCCTGAAGTCCTGCACGATTTCGCATCTGCGAGCCCTGCTTCCGACGTCTACTCCCTTGGCATGATCCTGCACGAACTGGTGACCGGTGTCGCGCCTTCCCTGGAAACGCCCGCCGACCTCTCCCTTGTTCCAGACCTCCGCGGATTGCCTGAACTCGTGGGCCAGGCCCTCGCACCCGACCCCCTCGAACGGCCCGCAGACGGGAAGGCCTTTACCCGCGAACTGGAGACCTGGCTGGAGGCCGCCCGCCAGACCAGCCCGCCTCTTCTCACCGCAGCCGGGCCACGCAAGCCCACGTCCTCCGTCCGCAAAGCCCCGGCAATCGCCTCCACCACATCACGCCAGGGCCTTTCACCCCTGCTGCTTGGACTCGTAGGACTGGGTATTCTGGTCGCGATTGTCCTGGCCCTCTCCGGGGGCAAAGACCGCAAGAACCTGCCCACGACTAAAACCAGTGAGTCAGGAACAGACACTCCTTCCCGAAAGCCCGCTACCCCCACCCGCATCCCGGATGTTTCTACTTCCTCTCCCTCCTTCCGCCTGAGAGCCCACAAATCCGAGATGCGCAATTCACTCATCACCGCCGCAAACGATCTGGTGGTGGCCCGGCAGCGCAACGTGGTTGCGCTCCAGCAGGAGGTGGTCGGTAAGGAACAGGCCTGGCAACCCTACCTCTCCCTCATTGATCACGGGCGCGGCCTGCTGCCCCGCTATCTTGCTCCCGGAACACAGATCACCTTTGATACCGCCATGGTCGATCTCCTCAACCGCTATGCCCTCGACCACCAGGGACAACTTGAATACCGGCATGCCAACAGGGTGAAGCAACTTCACCAGGAAAGTGTCGATACCCTGCGCCGGGAGAACGCCCTTCCGGGGAACAGGCTCTTTGAAAGCGAGATCCACTGGATCGAATGGCTGGGCGCCAATCCCTTCAAGCTCCTGTCCCGTCCTCCCGATGGAGAGTGGGTCCTGCGCTTCGGACCCGCCGACGCTCGTGCCGTTCATCTACTCTTTGAAGGGAATTCAACCGTCCGGCTACTCGATGGCGACGAGCAGGCAAAAGGAACTTTCTCCACTACCGAGGACGGTGAATTGCACATCATCCGCCCGGGGGATTCGGGAAGCTGGACCCTTCGCTGGCGTGAGCCGTGGCTTGAGGGACGGAACCAGAAGGGACAGAAGGTGCGCTTCCGACGGCAAAACTTCACCTTTGAGGTGGAGGGGCAGAGCAACCCTCTGAACACCGCCCGCCCCGACCCCCAGGATCCGCCCCGCCGCCCTGTCCCCACCGAGCCTGTCCCCAAGGATCCCCAACTTGCCCGCCTCCAGCAACAATATCGCAAAACCCTCCAAACCCGGCTGGCTACCTGGTTCAGCTCTTATGACAAACGCATCGGGCAGCTCCTTGAGCAGGCCGGAAAAGGCTCCGACAGCCCCACCGTCAAACTTCTCGGAGAAGAACGGGAACGCATCGCTGCACTTGAGTGGACGCGTGGCTACCTCGCCCCCCACGCCATTATCAGCAACAACGTCGTGCCTTCTGAACTGAGGAGCCCCAAGACCCAGTTGCAGGCCCAGGTCGTCTCCACCCTGATCGAGATTCAGGAGACCTACCGCACCTTCCTCCTGAAACTTCAGCACAGCCGTCTCAATGCCAATACCAGCACCGATGAAATCGACAAGGAACTGGCACCCTTCCTGGCCCTTCGAAAGGTCAACCTTGAAGACGTCTACAACGCCCAGCCGGACAGCAGGACCTGGATCGGAAGCACTGCCAGCCAGATCGCTCCTGCCTTTACCGGCTACCACTCACCCCGCGGCGTGAAATACGATATCCGCGGGATCCTCCAACTCAACTCCGGCATTTACCCCGAGTCCAATTCCCGCCTCGGGGGCAAGGACATGAACGCCTACTATGGCCGGAAATGGCCCCTCACCGTGAGTGACATCCCGGTCTACCAGAAGGCCGGAGTGCTCTACCTGGTGGGAGGACTGATCTGGAGTTACTGGGAAGAAACCGGAACCAAGGTGGCCCAGGTCACCCTCACCTATCTCGACGAAAGCAGTTCCAAGCCCTTCCCCCTGCTCTACCGCCATCACATTGCGGACTGGTATGCCTCCCGCGACATTCCCGGAGCAAATCGTATCTGGCGGGGCAAGCGGCGCGAAAGCGGAAACCAGACGGCTATCTACGAGATCGAAATCCCCAATCCCGAGCCGAAGAAGGCCATCAAGTCGATCAGCATCGCGTCGGGACACAATGCCGCCGGGCCATTCATCCTGGGCATCAGTCTGGGGACTTCCCTGCCGGGCGGAACCGACTCTCCCAAGACGGCTCCCGGGTCAGAGGGCGAATCCCCGTTCCAGCGGGCAGCCCGGGAATTGCAGAAGCGAAAGGCGGAACAGGCGGAGGAACGGGAGCGCAAGAAGGCGGAGGAGGCCCGGCGCAGGCGCGAGGGACTTGGAAGGTAACCTCCCCGGTAACCCCGCATTACTCTGCCCCCGACAAGGCTACCCTCCATCCCCTTTCCCCGGAGAGCGGATAGCACCCGCCTATTCGCATTGCCAAGTTCTCGCCCGCCCCGTATTAGATCCCGACCATGAAACTGTTCAGCACACTTGCACTCACCATCATGATGCCCGGTCTCGTCCTGGCTGACCATCACAAGTCCAAGGACCAGGATGGGTTCTATGAACTCTTCAACGGCAAGAACCTCGACGGGTGGACCATCAATGAATCACCCGACTCCTGGAAAGTGAGCGACGGGAAGATCGTCGTAAAGGGACCCCGCTCCCATCTTTTCTACAGCGGGAAGGTCAACAAGGCCAACTTCAAGAACTTCGAGGCCAAACTCCAGGTC
>JAKVCR010000113.1 GCA_022448985.1 Roseibacillus sp. | reverse complement strand
GCGGCATCGGTGAACTTCTGCGCGATCCAGCCGTCCTCCAGGTTGGGGTGGGCCATGGATCCTTCCTCTCCCCTGACAGTCGGTGCGAGCGAGGGAAACACCCACTTGGCGAAACGGTTGCCGAAACCCTCATCCGGCTCGTTTGCAACAACCCGCTTCTCCTGATCCGGAGTCACCAGGATGACCTCCCCCGACCAGCGGTCGATGCTTAAAGAGGCCGAGGTCCCGTGCAGTTCCAGTTCCGGGGCGAGGTGCTTGCGCAGGAAGGTCGCATGGGAGAGCAGGTAGGTTCCCACCGCTCCATTGGCATAGCGACAGGCCACACTTGCATAATCAACCGTTCCACCCTGCCGCGAATGCTCCGCTTCCTTCGTTCCCTCGTTACCCCAGTCGATCGCCTCCCCCAGGTTGATCTCCCCAAGGTCAGCCTTGGAGGGAGTAAGAGTCTCCCCATGCGCCAGGACACTGGTCGCTTCCGCCCCGATGATCCAACGTACCACATCGTAGGCATGGGATCCAACGTCCGCAATCGTTCCCCCCGACGACAGCCCCGGATCATCACGCCAGGTCAATGGCATGGCGGCAGGACGCGGGTTCTGCCAACGGAACACGGTTGAAATGATTTCTCCCAGTTCGCCTGCCGCCACCATCTCACGCGCAATCCCGAAAACCCTCACCATCCGGGTCCAGAAAGGAACGAAGTGGGCCATGGCAGGACGGGAGTCTCGATAGAGCCCCCACATCTCCTCGGCTTCAGCGGTATTCATTCCCACCGGCTTTTCGCAGAGCAGGTGCTTCCCCTCCGCCGCGCAGGCCAGCACAGCCTCGTGGTGCAGGGCATCGGGGGTTCCCACGATCACGAAATTCACACCGGGATGTTCCACCACCTCCCGCCAGTCCTGCGTCGCCAGCTGAGCCCCATCCTCCTCCGCAGCCTCCGCCAGCAGATCCTGACGTCGGGCACAAACTGCCACGACCTGCGCCTCGTCACACGCCCGGATCTCTGCCCGATAGGGAGCCCCGATAAATCCGGTTGCGCCCAGCACGCCCACCTTGAAGAGAGGATCCGCCATGGCCCATGCCTTTAGCGGTCCGATTCCCCGTGGTCGATCTTCGATTGTATCCTTGCGCTCCCCGCAGGGGGATTTCTACTAGAACGACTCCGCTCCAAGCTCGACCTGTCCGTCTGGGACTCGAAGGCCATGCTCAAGATCCAAGTCCATATTGAATCTCCCCGGCGAGCTCTCTATCTCGACGCGATTGCCCGGATGCGCGGGGTCAGATCCGTTGAGCAGGATGCCGACGCACTTGTCACTGACACCGTAGCGAAACCGTCTCTTCCCACCCTGCTCGATCAGCCATACAAGGTGGAACCCGACCAACTGTCCGGCCTGCGGGAAGCCCCCCTCATGCCTGCTCACGAGTGGCGCTTCGCCCCCAATATCATCCCGGTGCAGGGGAGCAGGTCGTCCGGTCAACTGGGAGAACCCGGCCTCCTGCGGATCCATCACTGGCTAACAGCGGAAACCTGTCCCGCCACCCTGGCCTTCCACCAGGTCGATCTCTCCCACTGGCTCTTCTCAGCCCGGCCTGATTCCCTCTACAGGCATGCCGGTCAAGATTACCTCCAGTTACACCTCGGCTACCCGGATGCCGGCATGGCTCTCATCGACCTCGCCACCAACCGTCCCGGCACTGCCGACTACTACTCGATGCACCTCATCGGTTCTCATGGTGCCGCCTACGCCGATGACCACGAGAACAACCACCTCCTCCTCGCGTCAACTGGCCTGCAGGCTCTCATCCCACCAGCCAACGCCATCCTGACGATCAGGAACATGCTTGAAGAATTCGTGGCCGGGATCCGCGAAAACCGTCCCTGGACCGTGACCCCGGATGACACTCTTGGTGCTCTCCAGACCGTGAAGGAATCCTCTCATGCCTGAGACCATCTACCGCGCCCTCGTCCTGAGCGTCGTCAAGCACGACTACCTGCCCAATGCAGTGGCAGCCCATCCCCGTTTCCAGCTGGTTGCTGTTGCAGACGACCCGGATTGCCCGGACTGGACGCACGAACGTAATCAACTCTTCGCGGATCAGCACGACATACCCTACCGCCGGGATGTGGAGGCAGCCCTCACCGACTGCGACCTGGTAGTGGTCAGTCCGGAGGCGGAACGCCACTGCGACCTGGCCCAGCGGGCCGCCCGGGCAGGCAGGCACATCGTGGTCGACAAACCCCTCTCGCCCAGGGTGGCGGAGTGTGATGCCCTCGTCGCCGCTGTAGCGGAGCACCAGGTGAAGTGCCTGGTCTGGAATCGTAATTTCCTTCCCGCCCTCGTGGAGGCCAGGAAAACCCTCGAAAGTGGTGCAATTGGCAACCTGCAGGCCATCCACTGCGATTTCTATTTCTCCAAGGACGCTGGTCCAGCAAAGGGCTCGCGCAGGCCGGGCGACCCGCCCATCAACTGGCTCGAACGCCAACTGGAGGCCCATGCCGATGGATCGGACGGCGGGGTGGGAACCGAGCCCCTTGGCGAACTGCAGATCGAGGGCATTTACCCCCTCGCCTATATTGGCATGCTCGCCAATTCACCCGTGGAACGCGTCTTTGCCCGCACCGCCACCCACTTCCACCAGGCCAACGCCGACAACAATGTCGACGACCTTGCCACCGTCTCATTGGAAATGGCAAATGGCTGTGTGGGATCCCTTTCCATCGGCCGTATCGGGGCTGCCGCTCATCCTGACATAGGGGAAATCAAGCTGCATCTCCTGGGAAGCGAGGGTTCCCTGGTCATCAGCGAGGCCCGCCCGGAGGTAGCCGTCTATGCCCGGAATCAACCACCAACCGAATTCAAGCGCTGCCGCATTGCCGACGAAAACAACTTTCTCCTCATGGAAAACTTTGCCGAGGCCCTGGACCACGACAGAGACACCATCCTCAACGCCTCTGATGCCCGGGATATCGCGGCTACAGTACAGGCCGCCCTGGAGAGTGCCCATTCGGGAACCGTTATCGAAACCGCCAGATGAATGCCAACAAACTCAGATCAACTCTCCATGGGGGCGATCGCGTCGTCCTGGGAACATGCATTGTCTCTCCCTCGCCCAAGTGGCCTCTGGTCCTCGGGAATTGTGACCTCGATTTCGTATTCATTGACACCGAACACATCGCCCTCAACCGGGAAACCGTCTCGTGGATGTGCCGGACCTACGCCGCAATGGGAATTCCTCCCCTCGTGCGCATCCCCACGCAGGACCCCGATGACGCTACTCTCGTCCTTGATGACGGTGCTGCCGGGGTGATCGTCCCCTACGTCGAGAAACCTGAGGTCGTACGGCAAATGGCGGGGGCCACCAAGTTACGCCCTCTCAAGGGCGAACGGGCCCGGAGGGCCCTCGACGGCGAAGACCTCGAACCGGAATTGCGGGACTATATCGACGACCATAACTCCAACCATATCCTGCTCACCAACATCGAGAGCGTCCCTGCCATGGAGTCCCTCGATCGCATCCTTGCAGAAAAAGGCCTCGACTGTGTCCTCATCGGACCACACGACCTCTCCACCAGTCTGGGCGTCCCCGAACAGTACGACCACCCCAAGTTCCTTGAAGCCTGCGCCTTCATCCTCGGCAAGGCCCGGGCCGCCGGAATCGGTGCCGGAATCCATCACTGGCTCCCTCCCGAAAAGCAGGTTCAATTCGTCGAGATGGGTGCCAACCTCCTGATCCACAAGGCCGATGCAATATTCGTTTCCGAGGGCCTGCAGACCCAACTCCGTGAAATCCGGAAGCTCCTCGGACAAGAGGACAGCACCCGGGACACTGGCCAGGTAACGATCTGAGGGAAATTGCAGAGGTTGCGAGGATCTTCCGTTCGCCCGGACTCAGTCCCAGACCCTCAACCGGGCAAAGAGCCTGCCCCCATCAGGCACGGGAGCCCCTGCCCGCCACGTTTCGGTCACCAGTCCGTCGTTGTTTTCACTCGGCAGCTGGCTCACCAGAACCCCTTCCCCGGTCCAGGTCACCAGATCGGAGGAAAACTCAACCACGTAGTTCAGTTCGTCCGCGGCCACCTCGCGGGTGAAGGTGAGGGTCAGGAACAACTCTTCACCGTCTTCCATCATGAAGGTCCCTGCACCGGCCTTCGGCAGCAACTCCTCCGAGGCAACATTGGGATCCCCGCCGAGGAAGAATTCCAGCATCGTCACCATCCCATCATTATCTCCGTCTCCGAAGTCCTCCGAAACTTCATAGCCCTCCTTCCAGGCAGCGTAATCCAGGCTGTCATCTCCTCCCGGAGTTCCTCCGGGGAAACGACTAATACGCCAGTTGGACGGGTCATTGTGATCCGGGCTCAAAAACTCGTCCACACCCCGGAGCACGAGGCTGAATTCACCATCCGAGGCAGTGGGCCACGGAAGATCATCCGAATACTCATCGATATCATGAATGGTGGTACCTGCTCCGAAGGAGAGCTTCAGCCGCTCCCCACTGTTGCGCAGGTTGTCATTGGGATACTCCCCGGCAACGGGCAGCTCTGTCCCATAACGCGTTTCAAAGGCCACCCGGTTCTTGACCACGAGAACATAATCACCCGGGTTCAGCTCCTCCACCCCGCTGCCTCCAAAGTCAAAGTCAATCCCCTTGGTAAAGCGGACATTCCGGAGATCCAGCGTGGTGGGCCCGACATTCTTCAGTTCCACATACTCGAACTCATCCCGGTTGGTCGAAATCAGGCGCTCATCTCCCACCGGCTCAGGCGGGTGGTACATGAATTCCGAGATGCGCAGGTCACGCAGGTGATCGGAGATATTCGGAGCGGTAGCCTGGAACTCCACCGGCTGGGACCAATGGCTCCACCGGCCCGCCGTGTCCTTCATCCGCACCCTCGCCCGGTAGGTCCTGCCCACCCTGACCGCAATGGGAGGAAACTGGTAGGCCGGGACATGAGCCTCCAGCACCCCCGACTCGAACCCCCCCTCGATCTCGTATATGTTGGGTTGGGCAGGATCATAATTTGCCACCGCGGGGTTGTGAACCTCGGCCAGACGCCACTCGATGCCCGCAAAGCGCGCCCGACTGGGACTGGTAAAGGCGCTGCAGGAAAAGGTCAGTCCATCCGACGGATAGCCGGCTGGTCCACTGTAGTTGAGTAATGGCGTTCCCGGAATATCATCCTCCTGGCTCAGGAGCGTCCTCGTCATCCAACTCCCCCGCGATGTGATCCATGCCTTCACGAGCCGCACCATCCCGGCAAAGTCCCGTGTAGAAGAGATGTCGTAATAACGATCCTTATGGTTCAGGCGCGGATGGTTGTCCCACATGCGACGGTCAACATCGACGAGGGAGGGCTCTCCCGGGGTGTAGACGAACTTCATGGTCTCATCCACCAGTTTGTAGCCCTCATCACGATTGAACAACAGGTCGAGAATCTCACGCACCCGGTTCTGGTAGTCCGTGTTGAAGGCCGGGTTCTGGGCCACCTTCGATTTGAAATCGTGGTTGCCGTTGCCATACATGTTGTTGGCGAAGGTGAGATCAAGATCCCAGGGGAGGACCTCGAATTTGCCGGTCTCCGGATTGTGGTAGTAAAAGTAGTTTTTACCGTAGGCGATATCGTAATGGTGGATCGCCTCCACCACCGTGCGATAGCTGAGGTATTTCTCCACATTGAGATTGTCCCGCCACCATTGCGCCGAGGGGTTTCTGCTGCGGTAACCACTGATGAACGCCGAGACATCGGACCGGTTCTTCACCTGGGTGGGCCCCTGGTTGTTGGACTCCCCGCTGTGTCCCTCGATCTTATAGAGATTCCCATCGGGCAGACCGTGCTCGTCGAGGAACTGCCCATCCATCTGTTCAATGGCAAGGAACAGTCCATAGTAGTCTGTTCCATACTGCGAGCGGGCCGGGCGGGCCTGGTCAATGACGTAGAATTGCACGTGGTGAGTCTTGCTGGCTTCCACCCCGCAGAGCTCAAAAAGACGGAACCCCACCCCCTCAAAGAGTCCCTGTTCCCCCCGGTGCTGGAAATTCACCTGCTGGACAATGGATGAGAAGTTCAGCTTGCTCCACTTCGTCTCGTATTCGTTGCCGTACTCATCCCTGGCCTGGAAGCGATGCCCCCGGTTGAAATCAAACTTCCAGAAATTCTTGCCGAACTGGAAGCGGTGCACCCCGCCCCGGGGCCGATAGCGGATATGGTCATAGACCTTCCCCTCGTAGACCAGCGTCCCCGGCCAGAGATACTCCGATCCGCGATACCCACCGAACTGTGATTCATCCACCCATGACGACTTGCTCAGCAGGAAGTAGGTCGGGATGCTGGACATGAGCTCTCCCGAATAGGTTACCGGGGTGTCTCCCTCGCGGATCTCCCCCCTCCAGTCAGGCGTCCCCCCGTAGACGAAGTAGGCGAAGTTGAATTGCGGGTCATCCTCGTACGGCACCCGCACGGAAGTTCCACCGGCATCTTCTACCGTAATCCGATAGCGGATCAGATAGCGGTTCCGGTTCACATTGAATGGCACGGTCACGGTATAAACGCCGTCCCCGGCAACTTCGTCATCGCCCTGGCCATCGTCACTCATCGGCAGATCCACCCATCCCCGGTCATAAGCCGGATCAAGGTTTTCTGTCCCGTTCTGGTTGTACTCGAGATAACGCCCGAAGTAGGCCCCGGCCCTCACAGGCTGGTAGGAGAGACTCACGGAGGCCACCCCGTCGGGATCAGTCACCAGGGCCGTAATGACGACCGGTTCATTGTAACCAGGCTGCTGGGGGCTATGGGAAACCTGGCGCGTCTGCGGAGGGGCCTCGGTCGAATACACCACGTTCCGCACCCCCGGGGTAGGTTGCCCGGAGCGCCAACTCCCACCCAGATCGGTTTCCAGGGCCGGATGTATCAACTGAATGGAGGGGCTCTCCCCTGCCACCGGATCCCCGACCGTGGGCCAGGGAAATCCCAGGCGATAGTCCACCTGGCTCACCACCGCACCGTCCGGATCCCGCAGATTCACCGTCTCTCCACTGTTGCGAAGTCTGCCACTCCAAGGTCCAAGCGCCCCGCTCCGGCGGAACTTACTCGCGATGGTTGCCGGATCCTGGGCGATGATGAGATAGGCCCCGCTCTCGATACTGGCGGCAGGCGGGAAGAGAAAATCGACGCCCCCGGATATCTCCCAGCCCTCAAGGCCGATTGCGGCTTCCGTGGGATTGTAAATTTCAATGAACTCCGCCGTCACCGTCTTGTCAGCCTCGTCGTAGTGAATCTCGTTGATGACAAGGGACGGCACATCGAGTTGAGCCAGGGCGGACTGGCCTGCCGACAGCAGGCCGACAGCTAGGACAATACGGGGGACAAATCGCATGATTGGGGGGGCTAAGGGGATACAACGTGCCCCAGTATCCGCGTCAAAGCAAACCGAGTCGGTCCACCAACCGACTTTTAGCGTAGAAAGACGTTTCCCGGGGTTACAGGAGTGAATCCCGAAACCGTGGATGGTGAATTCCTGCTCTGACAAAGCCCACTCCCTTCAAACGATTGCAGCCCTCGCAGTGGTCCTCACGTAGATGAATGGTGCTGATCCCCTGTTCAAGCAACGGATGCGTAATTAATTCTCGCTCGCAGGAACAGGTCTGGGACAGTGAGGCATGCGGGCCTTCATTCTTTTATCTGCCTTTTTCTCCCTGGGTTCCGTCCCGGTTGGGGCCGAGAAGATTGCCCTCTTCGACGGCAAGACCCTGGATGGCTGGCAGTCGGTAGGATCGGCCAAGTGGAGGGTTGAGGATGGTGTGATTGTCGGGGGACAGGATGGCGATCCCAGGAAAAGCGGAAT
>JAKVCR010000112.1 GCA_022448985.1 Roseibacillus sp. | reverse complement strand
GGTGGAGCGTTATTTTGGTACCTGATCGCCAGTGGGGCATGAATTTCGAGTCGCGCCCATGGCCTCAGTTGCTAGCTTTCAACTTCACCAATGAGCGCTGAAGAAAAACTCAAGGAACTGAATCTCGATTTGCCCGAAGCTCCAAAGCCGATGGGAGTCTACAAGCCGATCGTCTTTGACGGCCACATTGCCTACCTCTCCGGACATGGTCCCCTTAGGATAGATGGGACCCTCGTAGTGGGCCGGGTCGGGGAGAATATGGACCTGCAGGGAGGCTACGATGCGGCTCGCGATACCGGGCTTGCCATGCTCTCGACCCTCCGGAATGCCCTGGGCAGTCTCGACCGGGTCAAGCGGGTGGTGAAGACCCTCGGGTTCGTGAATTCCGCGGATGACTTCGTAGACCAGCCCAAGGTCATCAACGGGTGCAGTGAGCTGTTTGCCGATGTGTTCGGGGTAGAGACCGGAGTCGGGGCCAGGAGCGCATTGCCCTCCAATACTCTTCCGGGGGGTATTGCGGTGGAGATTGAAATGATCGTGGAGATCATTCCGGAATGAGACCGCTCCCCGGACTGGAGGGGGCTGACCTTGAGAGCGTGCCCTCGCCCTCCCTGCTGGTGTGGCCCGGTCGGGTACAGGCCAATATCGATCGCATGATTGAGTTGTGCGGGGGACCGGATCGGCTTCGGCCACACGTCAAGACGCACAAGATGGATGCGGTAGTGCGCCTCCAGCTAGAAGCGGGGATCGACAAGTTCAAGGCCTCTACCATTGCGGAGGTGGAGATGTGCCTCGCGGCCGGGGTCGAGGACGTCCTCCTGGCCTATCCGGTGGTGGGCCCCAACCAGGACCGCCTTCTCCAGTTAGCCTTGGCTCATTCCCACGCGCGGCTCTCCTTTCTGGTGGATAGCGTGGATGTGCTGCGGGGTATGAACGCGCACTGTCTTGCGGCCGGGGCGGAGCTGGGAGCCTTTGTCGACTTTGATTGTGGCATGGCGCGCACGGGGACGTGCTCGGTTGATGATGCGGTAGTGCTGGTGGAAGCTATTTCCGCTGCCAACGGCATTCGCTTCGACGGAGTGCACGCCTACGACGGCCATGTGCGGGAGCCTGAAGTGGCGGCCCGGAGAGGGACCTGGGGAGGTGCGATGGAATCAGTCCAGGCTCTTCTCGATGCGCTGGCAGCGGCAGGCCACTCCGTGCCAGCGGTGGTGGGTGGGGGCTCACCGACCTTTGGGTTCCATGCCGGTGAACGAGGATGGCAGTGTAGTCCGGGCACCGTTCTTTTCTGGGACCATGGTTATGGTGCGGCGTATCCGGATCTACCTTTTGAGAATGCAGCGGCGGTTCTCACCCGCATCGTGAGCAAGCCGGGGACGAATCGCCTTTGCCTCGACCTGGGGCATAAGTCCATCGCCTCGGAGGGGCCGCTTGAAAAGCGGGTCTATTTGCAAGGCCTTGAAGCGGGGCGGGTTGTTGGCCACAGTGAGGAGCATCTCGTGGTTGAGGTCGAGGAACCAGAACGGCACGAGGTTGGCGATGTCCTGCTGGGAATTCCTCATCACATCTGCCCCACGGTGGCTCTCTACCACGAAGCGCGACTGGTTCGTGATGGGATGGTTACGGAGGAGAGCTGGGAAGTGACGGCCCGTAACCGCCGCTTGACGGTCTGAGCGAGATGGCCATGAAACTGATCTTCGATGCTCACCTCGACCTGTCGCTCTGCGCGATTGATTATAACCGGGATCTCCGGCAGGAACTGGCGGAGATCAGGGCGGAAGAGGAGGGGATGAGCGATCGCGGAGGGCGGGGCCGGGGGGTGGTGTGTTTCCCGGAGATGCGACGGGGAGGGATCGGTTTATGCGTGGCGACCCTGCTGGCCGGCTGCATGAAGCCGGGTGCGGCGGCCTCCGGGTGGAACGCCCCGGAGATTGCCTGGAGCCAGACCCAGGGGCAGTTGGCCTGGTACCGGGCCATGGAGGAGGTCGGGGAATTGGAGCAGATTGTCGATCAAGGTTCCCTGCAGCGGGTCATCGGTCGTTGGCAGGAGGGTATTTCGGAAGGACCGATTGGGTATGTCCTGAGCCTGGAAGGGGCGGATTCGATCCGAACCCCGGCTCATCTCAAGCAGTCCTGGGAGCAGGGGTTGCGAGCCCTTGGGCCCGCCCATTACGGGGTGGGCCGCTATGCCCTTGGCCACGACCAGGACGGCCCGCTCCTCGAATCCGGGCGCGAGTTGATCCGTGAGATGGATCAGCTCGGAATGATTCTTGACGCTTCGCATCTTCCGGACCGGACCTTCCACGACGCACTCGACCTCTACGAGGGAGCGGTGTGGGCCAGTCATTCGAACTGTCGCGCCCTCGTCGACGACCCGCGGCAGATCTCGGACGAACAGATCGCGCGTCTGATTGAGAGGGGAGCGGTGATCGGAGGAGCCCTCGATGCCTGGATGATGGTCCCGGGCTGGGAGAGGGGAATCACCACCCCCCGGGGAGCCGGGTTGAATCTTGAGGACCTGCTCGATCATACCGATCACATCTGTCAACTGGCCGGGAATGCCGATCACGTGGGGATCGGTTCGGATCTTGACGGGGGCTTCGGGACCGAGCAGACGCCCCAGGATGTCCAATCCATTGCCGCCCTGCAGAGGGTTGGAGAACTTCTTGAGAAGCGGGGATATTCCCCTGAAGACATCGACAAGGTCCTTCATGGTAACTTTATTCGCTTCCTGAAAAAATACCTTCCAGTCTAGTCACCATGAACAAGATCAACCTTGAAGGGCGGAAGGCCATCGTCACTGGCGGTGCACGCGGTATCGGCTACGCCATTTGCCAGCGCCTGACCGGATCGGGAGCACGCTGCGTCATCTGGGACCGGGATGAAGAGGCCGCCCATGAGGCCGCCCGGTCGCTGTCCGGGGCCGAGGCCATTGCGGTGGATGTGACCAGGGAGGAATCGGTGGAGGAGGCAAAGCTGGCGACTTCGGCCAAGGTGGGCGGGATCGATATTCTCGTTAACAATGCGGGCATTGCCGGGTGCAGCAAGAAGCTCTGGGAATGCACTCCGGAGGAGTGGCAGGAAGTCCTGCAGATCGACCTCTTCGGGGTCTATCTGTGCTGTCGCGCCCTCGTGCCCGGGATGATTGCCAACAGTTACGGCCGGGTGGTCAATATCGCTTCCATTGCGGGGAAAGAGGGTAATCCGAACGCTTCCCACTATAGCGCGGCCAAGGCCGGGGTGATCGGTTTGACCAAGTCTCTTGCCAAGGAGTGTGCCCAGGATGGAGTGATCGTGAACTGCATCACCCCGGCGGTGATCGAAACCGATATTCTCAAGCAGATTTCACAGGAGCACATCGATTACATGCTCTCAAGGATTCCAATGGGCCGTTTCGGCCTGACGGAGGAAGCGGCCGCCCTGACGGCCTGGCTGTGTTCGGAGGATTGCTCCTTCACTACGGGGGGAGTGTTCGATCTCTCCGGGGGGCGGGCGACGTATTGACCCGTTTGGAAGGAACGTTTTTCGTCTGAAGGTTCCCGCGCTCAGTTCACCACATTGCGCAGTGGTTCCCCGCGGATGGCGCGCAGGCACTCTCGCGCGGCCTTGGAGCGGAACTCCTCGCCGCCCTCCTCGCAGTAAAAGGCGGCATGAGGATTGAGCAAGAGCCGGTCGTGGGCGGGGTGTCCGGAATCGCGCCAGGCTTGCAGGATCGGCGAATCTTCTGCGGGGGGCTCCTCTTCCAGGACATCGATGCCGGCACCGCGAAGATGACCCGCAGCGAGGGAATCCACTACGGCGGCAGTGTCGACCACGCCGCCCCGGGCGGTGTTGACCAGGAAGCTCCCCGGGGGCATGGCGGCAAGTTCATCCGTTCCAACAATGTTCGTTGTTTCCGGGGTCAGGGGGCAGTGAAGGCTCACGATGTAGGACTGGGCCAGCAACTCCCCCAGGCTGTCCACCCGCCGAATGCCGAGGGCCTTGTCCAGGCCATCCGGGACATAGGGGTCGTAGAAGATCACTTGGAGGCCAAAGGCCTTGGCGCGGAGAGCGACTGCGGAGCCGATGCGGCCGCAGCCGATGATGCCCACGGTGCGCCCCCGGAGGCGGGGGATGGGTTGGGCCTGCTCCACGCTCCAGTCGCCCACTTCCCGGCGCAGGCGGCTGTGCAGGAAGTGGGTGCCACGAGCGAGGGCAAGCATCATGCCCAGCGCGGAGTCAGCGACTTCTTCGGTCCCGTAATCTGGCACATTGCAGACCGGAATACCGTGGCTACGCGCGGTTACGTGGTCGATGTTGTCGTAGCCGACCCCCCCTCGCACGATGGCCTTGCAGTTCTGCAGGTGGGCAAGGGTCTTTCGCGTGATCGAGAGGTAGTGATAGCAGATAATCGCAGCAGCGTCCTCGATCTGGCCTGCCAGTTCTTCCTCGTTCATCGCGCCCAGCGCCACGATCTCGGCCTCTTCCCCGAGTATATCCCGCTCAAAGGCAAGGGGCTCGATGATAAAGTCCGTGATAATGACTTTTGGGACGCTCATGGTGGGCGGGATGAATCCGTGGTCTGGGCTGCTTGTGCGGTTGGCTTATGTCTGCCATCCCGGCCGGATCCGGGATCGTGAGGGGTGGGGGACGCTATTCATATGATGTGAGAGGCTCAGCAATGCAGCCCTTTGCGTCAACTCCTCCCGGCCGAATCGCCAGATGAGATGGGATGATTTTGCTGGCACGTGTCCGGTAGGAGCGCATCCTTGCAAATCCAGATGCGGGGGTCCTTCCAGCTTGCAGTTCTCGGCTTCTTCGGTTCGTTCCTGGCAACGGCCGGGGACCACTGGGCCCTGCGGCCGGTAGTGAGGAAGGAGATCCCTGCGCATGCCGCCGCCGATCCGGTTTCCTGGTTTGTGGGGGAGGAACTCAGGAAGGTGGGTCTGCGGAGTGCGCCACCTGCCGCGCGTCGTGACTGGCTCCGCAGGCTCTACTACAATCTGACCGGTCTCCCGCCCGCGCACGGACGGCTTGGGCAACTCATTGCTTCCCCTGCGGATGACCAGTCCTTGGCAACCGAGGTTGTGAATGAGCTCCTTGCCTCGCCGCGTTACGGTGAACGGTGGGCCCGCCACTGGCTTGATCTAGCACGTTATTCCGACACCAAGGGGTATGCCTATGCGGGGGAGGAGTTCGATTTTCCCCACGCCTGGGTTTACCGCGACTGGGTGGTGCAAGCCTTCAACGGGGACCTGCCCTACGATCAGTTCATCCAGCGGCAGCTTGCTGCCGATCTCCTGCTTCCGGAGGGGCATTGCGATCGCAGGGATCTCGCGGCGATGGGGTTTCTGACCCTTGGGCGCAGGTTCCTCGGGGTGGAACCCGATATCATTGACGACCGCATCGACGTGGTGACCCGGGGGGTGCTTGCCCTCACGGTGAGCTGCGCCCGCTGTCACGATCATAAGTTCGATCCGATCCCAACGGCGGACTATTATGCCCTCTACGGGGTTTTCAAGAGTTCGCGGGAAGGCTTGCAGGCTCTTGATCAGGAGGCTGCCGACCAGCATGACGGGTTGCGCAAGAAGAGGGAAGACCTTGCCGCGGAGTTCGAAAAGCGGGCGGCCGTGATGGAGGGCCGCTTCCTGAAGCGGGCGGCGCAATACATGGTTGCGGCACTTGATATTGCGAAGGTGCCCCCTCCGGATTTTGCGGAGATCATCGAGGGGGACGACCTGATTCCAGCCCAGATCCGGAGATGGTATGAGTTTCTTTCACAGGAAAAGCGAAACAGCGATCCGGTATTCGGTCCCTGGTTGGCCCTTGCACGAGAGAAGCTCCCCGATCTTTCTTCGGCGAATCCTCTCGTTGCGGAAGTTCTGGGAGATGGACCGGCCAGCCTGCCAGAAGTCGCGGGACGCTACCAGGACCTGCTGCGGCGGAGCATCAACGAAGAGAAAGAGAATGCAGCGGCAGCCTGGCAGGAGCTGCGGAAGATTGTCGAGGGGCCGGAGTCGCCCATCCGTATTCCCCGTGAATACATTCATGACGTGGAGTGGCTCTTTGATGATGAAAACAAGAGACCCCTGAAGAAGGCGCAGGCTGCCCTTGATCTGGAAATCATCAATCTGCGGGAAAAAGCGCCCCATGCCCTGATCCTGATCGATCGGCCTGTTGCCGGGAACGTGCGCGTTTTCGAGCGGGGGCAATATCCCAATCAACTGGAGGAGGTGGCGCGGGGATCCCTTGGGATTCTGCACGGTGGGAAGCGATCACGCTACCGCGAAGGATCGGGGCGGTTGGCCCTGGCCCGGGAAATCACGGACAGGAGGAATCCACTCACGGCCCGGGTGATCGTGAACCGGATCTGGCGGGAACATTTCGGGGAAGGCCTGGTGCGGACCTACAGCGATTTTGGACTTCGCAGTGAGGAGCCGACCCATCCCGGCCTGCTCGACTTCCTGGCTTCGGAACTGATGGGGCACAACTGGTCGCTGAAGCATGTCCAGCGTCTGATAGCCACTTCGGCGCTTTGCCGGATCCGGGCGAATGACCCTCCGGGAGTGGACTCCGAGAATCGCCTGCTCTCGGTGTATCCCCGGCGTCGGCTGGATTTTGAAGCGATGCGTGACTCGATGCTGGCGGCTTCGGGGGAACTTGATTTGCGGAGTGGGGGACCGCCCGGGAAACTCTTTGGAGCTGATGCCTCCGTGCGCCGGAGTCTCTATGGGCGCATTGACCGGCAGTATCTGCCCTCAGCCCTGCGCGTATTTGACTTTGCCAATCCTGAGCTGCATTCGCCACGGCGTTACCGCACCAATGTTCCGCAGCAGGCTCTTTTTCTCATGAATGCTCCCTTTACCATCACCCGGTCCCGGTCCCTCGCCCGGCGCGTGGCAGGAGAGATTCCCGGGGCTGATGAGGCCGGACGGATTGAGCGCATGTTTCTGCACGTTCTGGCCCGTCGGCCCACCACGGAGGAGGCCCGGAGCGCACGGGCGTTTCTCCTCTCTGGATCAGAGGGGGAGACCCGGAGGGCTGTGGCGGGGTCAGCGGCCTGGAGCTATGGCTACGGAAAATTTGATGAAAGCAGTGGACGGACGGCGACCTTTCATCCGCTTCCGCACTTTAATGGGAAGGTCTGGGGAGGAGGAGCGAAGTGGCCGGATGAGACCCTGGGCTGGGTTCGACTCACCGCTATCGGTGGTCACGCGGGCAACAAGGTGGAGCACGGTGCCGTGCGGCGGTGGACTTCACCCATCAAGGGCGCCATCAGGGTCACGGGAACGATCAGGAAGATCGAGGATTGCGGAGACGGGTTGCGAGGGTGGGTTTGCAGTAACCTCCAGGGAGTGCTGGGAGCCTGGCAGGCCGAATTCGGCAGAGCACAGCCAGCCGATCTCGCCGAGGTGGAAGTACAGGCCGGAGAGATTCTCGATTTCGTCATTGATTGCGGGGCCGCCAACAATTTTTCCTGTGATGGATTCGAGTGGTCCCCGCGGCTTGAGCTTATCGGGGGAAAGCAAGTGTGGGATGCCAAGGCGCAATTTGACGGGAAGCGGAGCGGGGATTCCTCCCTTGGCCCCTGGGAGCGCCTGGCCCAGGCTCTCCTGATTTCCAACGAAGCCATGTTTCTAGACTGATCAGGATGAAGCTTCCCATCAATAGCACGGACCAGCAACTCCTCGGGCGGCGCCACTTTCTGCGACGCTGCGGAATGGGCCTTGGTGCGCTGGGACTTGGGGAGGTGTTTTCTGCGGAAGGGGCGGCCAGCCAGCCGCACTTTCCCGGAACGGCGAAGCGGGTCATCCACTTTTTCCTCAATGGAGGCCCCTCCCACGTGGACACGTTTGATCCCAAGCCCGCCCTGCAGACTCATGCGGGCAGGGAACTGCCAGGGGGCAAGTTCCGCACCGAGCGCAAGACGGGGGCTGCGTTCCCCTCGCCTTTTAAGTTCCAGGCTCATGGGCAGAGTGGAATCGAGGTGAGCAGCATTTTCCCCAGGGTCGCGGAACACGTGGATGAGATTGCGGTCATCCGCTCCATGAAGGCCAAACTGCCCAACCACGAGCCCTCCCTCATGCTCATGAATTGCGGGGATGCCATCCTCAGTCGTCCCAGCGTGGGATCCTGGGTGACCTACGGGCTGGGAACGGAGAATGCGAACCTGCCATCCTTCATTGCGATGTCTCCCGGGGGCTATCCGATCAAGGGGGCCCATAACTGGCAGGCCGGATTTCTTCCCGGAACTTTCCAGGGCACCTTTATCGACAGCAAGCATGAGCAGGTCGAGCAGCTCATTGAGCATATCCGCAACAGCGGCCAGTCGCTTGGTGGACAGCGCGCACAGCTGGATTTTCTCCAAGGCCTCAACCGGGGGCACCTTGCGGCGAGAGGTGGGCGGGATGATCAATTGCGTGCCCGGATCCAGAGCTTTGAGCTGGCCTACCGCATGCAGATGGATGCTACCGATGCCTTCGATCTCGATCGGGAGCCGGCCTACTTCCGGGATCTCTACGGGCGGGGGGTACATGGTCGACAGACGCTTATCGCGCGCCGCCTTCTCGAGCGGGGGGTGCGTTATGTGCAACTCTGGCATGGGGCGGGGCAACCCTGGGACAACCATGACAAGATCGAGGAGAATCATCGCAAGCTGGCGGGGGAACTCGACCAACCGGTGGGGGCGCTTCTGACAGATCTCAAGCAGCGGGGCATGCTGGAGGATACCCTTGTGATCTTCGGGGGGGAATTTGGACGGACCCCGACGGTGGAACTGAACGGGTCGGGCAAGTCGAGGCTGGGGCGCGATCACAACCCCTATGGGTTCACGGTCTGGATGGCGGGTGGCGGGATCAAGGGCGGAACGGTCCACGGGGCGACGGATGAATTTGGCTTTGAAGCGGTCGAAAGCGTGGTCGGGGCCCATGATCTGCACGCTACGATCCTGCACCTCCTTGGATTCAACCATGAGAAGTTCACCTACCGATATGCCGGCCGGGACTTCCGCCTGACGGATGTGGCGGGAGAGGTGATCCGGGAGGTGGTGCTGTAGAAGGCAGTCGTCCCTGGCAGGGAGGAAGCTGGCGGATTGTCCGGGGTCACCATGGGCTCAACGGGTCTAGCCCGGACTTTCCATTTTAACGAGAATTCGCTCACAAGAGGCTTTTTTTCATGTGGGTCGGCGAAAATTTGGAAACCGCGGTGCAGGTTTTCCGGTGGAGGCAACAAGGAGCCCCGCTCCTTCATCGGATTAACGATCAACCAAAACCACACAATGAAACTATTCAATCTTCTTGCTGCCGCCGCGCTCCTCGCGCTCCTGCCCTCCTGCACCACGCCTACACACCGCACCTCGCTTGTGCAGGCCAGTACCGTGCGGGTCGATCAACTTCGTGAAGGGGTTACGCGAACCCAATATTCCTACTGGTCGGATGAGGGGGTCAGTGCTCCCTTGCGGGTGCGGATCGACCTGAGTGAGCAGACGGCCTATTTCTTCCGCGGGGATGTAAAAGTCGGGCAGTCCCGCGTTGCTACCGGGAGGGCCGGACACTCGACCCCTACCGGGTCCTTCACGATCTCTCAAAAGGTGGTCTCCAAACGTTCCACCCTTTATGGCCGGATTTACGATGCGAACGGCAATGTCAAGGTGGCTGATGCGGATACCCGCCGCCACTCCGTTCCCAGGGGCGGGAAATTCGTGGGATGCCCCATGCCCTACTGGATGCGGCTCACCGGTTCGGGAATCGGGATGCACGTTGGGCCAATTCCGAACCCTGGATCTCCGGCCTCCCACGGGTGCGTTCGGATGCCGCGTGAAATGGCCAGGAGTCTTTTTGCGAAGGCTCCGGTAGGAACCAGAGTTACCATCGTTCATTAGGAAGAGCGGGCGGCGCCTTTCAAGGCGCCGCTTGTATGAACGGCTTTGGAGCGGTGTTTACTTTGCCCGGGGCCAGGCCAGGCGGCCGGCATCCTTGACCGGGATGCTCCAGAGTTTATGGCCGGCGGTGACAAAGAGGGTCTTGAGTTCCGGTCCCCCGAAGGTGCAATTGGTGATCATGTCAGCGGGGACCGGAATGGTCTGGAGGAGTTCTCCTGCGGGGGAGAAGACGTAGACGCCGGCCTTGTATTTGTTGCTGGTTTCTACCGGGGGCTTGGGAAAGTTGAACCCGGCGGTGGCGAAGATGCGGCCCTTGGAATCCAGGGCCATGCCGTCGGGTCCGCGCTCGCTGCCCCAGTCGAAGAGAAGCTTGCGGCTTCCGGGAGCTACCGATCCATCAGCCTGGAGGTCGAAGCGCCAGAGTTTACGGTTGCCACCCAATCCCTTCCTGGGGCCGTCGTTCACGTTGTCCGCCACGAAGAGGAACTTGTCGTCCGCTGAAACCAGGATGCCATTGGGCCGATGCACTTCGTGGGTGATGATACGGGTGATCTTTCCAGGGCCATCGATCCGGTAGACCCCCTCAATTTCCCTGCCCTGATCGTCGAACTGTTCCAGGTCGTCGCGGGTTCCGTATCGGGGATCACTGAAGTAGATACGCCCTTTTGAATCCACGGCGAGATCGTTGGGAGAGTTGAGCCTTTTCCCCTGGTAGCGGTTGGCCAGGATTGTGAGCGTTCCGTTTTTCTCGGTCCGGGTCACCCGTCGATTGCCTCCCTCGCCACCGCCCTCGCAGGCCATCAGGTTGCCGCTGTGGTCAAAGAGCAGCCCGTTCGCCCGTCCCGAGGGGGTGCGGAAGACATGCATGGCACCCTTTGGGTCCCGGCGCATGATTCGGTTGTTGGCAATGTCGGTGAAGTAGACATTTCCGGAGGGATGCCAGGCGGGGCCCTCGGTGAAGGCGACCACGCCCTCGAGGTTGAGGGCGCCATTGGTGAGGTCCTGGGCTTGGGTCTCTGCAAGAAAGGGAACAACGAGGAGAATCGGGCAGGCGAGCAGTCTCATGCTGCGAACCTATGGACCGGAGCGGCCCGCCGCAAGCAGGAGTGGGGAGGGGCGCACCTGCCCCGGGAGGGATCGGCGTTAGAAACGCTCGCCAGCCGTCGCCTTTCTCCCGACACTATTCCGGAAGGGCTGCCCAAGTCCGTGCCCAGCTAGAGACGATGAGTAATCTACGTAATTTCGGAGCGGTTGGGGATGGCAAGGCGGACGACACCAAGGCAATCCAGCATGCGTTGGCCGCCGGGGATGGCGTCCTTGAGTTTCCGAGGGGAACCTTTCGTATCACGAGGCCCATCGAGGTTCCCCTCGAGCGTCGCGTCTGTCTCGATGGTGGGGGACAGGGCGTGGTGATGATGGCGGGAGCTGGTCCGGCCTTTCGGCTGATTGGGTCTCATGGCGGGACCGGTGATCCGGGGACCATCAAGCCGGAAGTGTGGGACCAGTGTCTGCCCACGATCAAGAACCTGGTGATCGAGGGGTCTCATGCCGAGGCCGATGGCATCGAACTGATCGAGACGATGCAGGCCGTCTTTGAAGGGGTCCTGATCCGGAGGGTTCGCCATGGAATTCGCCTGCACAAACGGAATCGCAATGTGCTGATCAGCCACTGCCACCTCTATTTCAATACCGGGGTGGGGATCTTTCTCGACCGGGTGAATCTTCACCAGATCAACATCGCAGGCAGCCACATCAGCTACAATCGGTTGGGCGGCATTCGCATCGAGGGATCGGAAGTGCGCAACCTGCAGATCACGGGTAACGATATCGAATACAACAATCATCGCGCTCACGGAACGAAACCGGAACCAGCGGCCGAAATCTACGTCGACACCACGGCAGAAGGCTCCAGCGTCAACGAGCTCACGGTGGCCTCGAACACGATCCAGGCAACCGTTTCACCCGGGGGCTCCAATATCCGGATCCTGAATCATCCAGGGAAGGACCGGCCCCCGGGATTATGGACCATCACCGGGAATATCATTGGGAGCCAGGAGAACAATGTGCACCTCACCGGATGCTACGGCGTGGTGATCAGCGGAAACTGCATTTATTCCTGCGGGCGGCGCAACCTCCTGGTCGAGAACTCCAGCCACCTGACCATCGGGACCAACAGCTTCCGCCGTCATACGCCCAGCATGCACACGGGCGTCCGTCTGGTAAATTCCCGGGATTGCCTGATCAACGGCTGCACCATCGAGGATCAGGAACCCGCGGGGCAGAAGAACGGGGCCTCACTGCTTGAACTGGAGCAGTGCCGTCGCATCAACGTTTCCGGATGTCAGTTCCTCGGGGGCGTTCCCTACGGGGTTGATGCACGGGATTGCAGCCAGACCAACGTCAGTGGGTGTACGATTGCGGACTGGCGGGAGGAAAAGAAAACAAAGGGCGCGATCCGGTTCCGGGGCGAAGGTGCGGCCAATCTGGTGACTGGCAATATTATTTCCCCGGATGTCCCCCGTCCCGTGCTCGCAGATCCGGGGGTGACGGTGAAGGACAATCTCATCGGGGGCTAGCAGGTGAGCCCCTGCCGGCTTGCCGGCCAATCACCTTCAGGAGTGAGAACTCTTCCCGTGGATCATCCTGGCCAACCTCCCAGATCATGATTCCGGCCAGTTTCTGTTCCCGCGCATGACGTATCTTCCGCGCGAGAGTGGACGGTCCGTTGAAGGCATAGCCGTTGATCTCATCGCGGTCGGGAGGGGGCCTGCGATTGGCCACGAGCTGGCGGTAGGTGTTAGACTCCCGGGCCTTGTTTCGCCCATAGAACGGTAATCCAAGAGCCACTTTGCCGGGGGGGCAGCCCCAGCTGATCAGGCGCGCCACGTCCTTGCGCGACTTCTCCAGGGTCGCTTGCGGATAGTCGTGGTCGTAGGACATGAGGTGCACCCGGTCCACCGTGTTGTAAGCCGGCTTGCCGAGGTTCTGCCAGCTAGCCTGGGCAACCGTGACCAGGAGCCCCGCAGGGCCGAAGCTCTTCCGGGCGCTGGCGAGGAGGGCTTGGTAGGCAGCCAGCTCTTCGGGACCTTGTGGGTGCTCCCAGTCGAAATCGATGCCGTCGAACCTGTTGTTTCGGCAGAAGGCCAGCAGATCTAGGACTAGCTGTTTGCGGAGGCTCGCCTTGGAGGCCACCCTGGAGAATCCCTCCGAACGATTCCACCCGCCCACGCAGATGAGGAGCCGACAACCGGTGATACGTTTGATCTCCTGGAGCTTCTCCAGGATGGCAGGAGCGACGGGTGCCTCGGCCAACCTTCCGCCTGCTGGGGGGGTCAGACCAAAATAAATGAGGTCGGTGAGGGGCTTGAGAGATTCCGGAGTCGCCTGTGCCACCCGGTAATGGGGTAGATAGCCCGCCACTACGAACTGATCCTGCCTGTCGTCGGCACCGGCTTGGCTAGCTGCCGGGAGTGAGACGGTCAGGATCAATGCGAGGAGATGCCCGCGAAACGGCATTTGCGTTGATAACAGGGGGAGATCCGGAATGGAATGCTGATCCCATTGCACAGGCATTCCTTGGCGGGAATTTGCCCGGCTTTCAAAGGACCTTATATGGGATGGCGGGGTTCCATGACTTCTCGCATTGTCCTTGCGGGAGGCCTTTTCCTGCGTGGCGTCTCTCTTGTCTGGCGGAGGTAATCATGGGACCCCGCTGCAGAAGTGATTTGCGGAAGGTTGCATGCCTTCGGCGTTTACACCCGGCAATAGTGGAACTATCACGTTGGGAACCGAATGGCATGAGTCTGGAAAAGCAACTGCAGGAGGAATACGGCACGGCGAAACGAGCCAGCAATTTTTACCGGAAACAGTGCCTTGATCACCTCAATGAGATGATGATTCGGTTTATTGCCGAGCAGGAGTTGATGTTCATTGCGACTTCAGACAAGGGGGGCAACTGTGACAGCTCGATTCGTGCGGGAGAAAAGGGTTTCGTTAAGGTTGCAGACGAAAAAACACTACTTTATCCCGAGTACAGGGGGAATGGGGTCTATGCCAGTCTTGGCAACATGGCGGAGAATCCCCACGTCGGGATCCTGATGGTGGACTTCCTGAATTCCACGATCGGGTTGCACATCAATGGGCAGGCCGAAATTGTCGAGAATCCGGGAAGAGTTGATGATCCCCGGGCCGAGCGCTGGGTTCGTGTCACGGTTGAGGAGGCCTACATCCACTGTTCCAAGCACATCCCGTTGCTCAAGAAGATGGACAAGAAAATCCATTGGAATACCGATGATGAGAAACTGAAGGGCGGCAACTATTTCGATGTCAACAACCCGGCAGAATGAGGGAGCCGACAACCCGGGCCAGCGGAGGAGCGAGCGGTAAGCGTCCGGAGCCGCTTGCGCTGAACCCATGGGGCGACCAGAATCTACGGTGATGAGAATCGGCGCGGTGGTTATCGTGTTCGCGTTCCCGGCTTCGCTGGGAGCGGTGGACTATGAGACCGAAATTCGCCCCATTCTGGAGGAGCGTTGCCTGGACTGCCACGGACCGGACAAGCAGAAGGCAGAGCTCCGGGTGGATCGCCGGATGTCCCTGCTGCGGGGGGGAGACGGTGGGCTGCCGGCACTGGTTCCGGGGAATCCCATGAAAAGCCATCTCCTGGAGCGGATCAGGAGCGAGGATCCCGATGAGCGGATGCCATCGAAAGGGGATTCGCTCAGCAAAGGGGAGATCGAGTTGATTGAGAAGTGGATCGAGGAAGGCGCCAGTTGGCCGGGCCAGATGGAAGAGCTTGACCGAGTGACGACCGATCACTGGTCCTTTCAGCGGGTGAAGCGTCCCGGGCTGCCGCAGGAAGTGAGCAATCCGGTTGATGCCTTTCTCAATGCGAGGCTTGGCGAAGCGGGGTTGAAGCCCAATGGAACTGCCGATGCCCGCTCGCTTATTCGGCGCGCGGCGGTGATTCTGACCGGGTTGCCGCCGAAGGCGAAGCGCGTGGTCAGGTTCGAAGTGGACTTCAAGAAGGATCCCGATGCGGCTTACGGGGTTCTCGTGGAGGAGTTGCTCGCTTCGCCACATTTCGGGGAGCGTTGGGCGCAGCACTGGCTTGATGTCATTCGCTGGGCGGAGTCCAACGGCTCGGAGGCGAATCTTTACCGAAAGAATGCCTGGCTCTATCGCGACTACGTGGTGCGGGCGTTCAATAATGATCTGCCCTACGACCAATTCGTACGTGAGCAGATTGCGGGCGACTCGTTGGGTTCAGGCGATGCGACAGGATTTCTCGTGGCTGGTCCGCATGTGCCCGCGGCCACGGTGGGTCGCGAACCGTCCGCCATCCGGCAGGCACGGGCTGATCGCATGGACGAGATCATTCAAACGGTGGGCGCGTCGGTGATGGGCGTAACGATGGGTTGTGCGCGTTGTCACAACCACAAGTTCGATCCGATCTCGATCAACGACTACTACGCGCTGACGGCGGTCTTTCAGGACGTGGAATTTGGAAGCCGCTTTCCAGAATTCGCGGCGGATCACCCCCGGCGCAAGAGTGGGGAAGCGATCTGGCGGAAGATCTCCAAGCACCGCCAGGAACTCCGAAAGACGGGGCCATGGGAGGAGAACTGGGGAGCTTTTCGCGAGCTCCACTTTAAGAACTACAAGACCAGGGGGGTCCGTTTTCGCTTCAAGACGTCCAATGTGAGCCTGGATGAGCTGGAGGTATTCGGGCCGGACGAGCCACGGGTGAGTCTTGCGCGGCGCGATCGCGGAACAAAGCTGAGTGGATTTCCCGAGAAGGGAAATGAAGGGCGCAATCCGATCGACCGGGTCAACGATGGGGAATACGGCACGATGGCGTGGCGGGGACGGGTGGATAAGAATGCGAAGGAGAAGCCGTGGGTGCGTTATGATTTTCCGGAGGCCGTCACCATCAATCGCCTGCGCCTCAGTGCGAATCGCGAGTATTTCTACGACACCGATTATCTTACCCAGAAGCCTTACCTTCCGCGCTACGAATTTGACCTCGATGTGATGAAGGAAGACGGGACATGGCAGCCGCTGGTGGGCACCTGGTGGGCGAACAAGAAACTCAACCAGGATCATCCGGAGCGCGTGGCGGTGCTGAAAGAGATCCAGAAGCTCATTGGGCAGCTTGGTGAAGAGGGCCCGCGGCCAAGTTTTGTGGGCCGGTTTGTGAGCCCCGTCGTGACGCGGGTGATGCATCGTGGGAGTCCGGAGAGCCCACGTGACGAAGTGATGCCGGCTGGTCCGCTTATTCTGGGCGGGGATCTCAAGCTGACGTCCAGGGCGGCCGGCGCCAAGCGACGTGTGGAGTTCGCGAATTGGATCAGCAGGGCGGAGAATCCTCTCACCGCCCGGGTGATGGTGAACCGTCTCTGGCATCACGTCTTCGGGCAGGGCATCGTCGCGACGACCAGTGACTTTGGCACTGCGGGTGCACCGCCGACCCATCCTGAGCTGCTCGAGTGGTTGACCGCCGAATTTGTGACTCCTTCGCGCGCGGGTGCGAAGGCTTGGTCCATGAAGGATATGATTCGCTTGTTCGTGCACTCCGACGCGTTTCGTCGGTCGAGCCTGCCGAATGAGGCAGGCATGAAGGGTGATGCGGGATCGGTGCTGCTGTGGCGCTATCCGCCGCAGCGTGTTTCAGCGGAGGTGCTCCGTGATGGGATCCTGCAGGCGTCCGGCAGGCTCGATACCACCATTGGCGGGCGGAGTTACCGGATTCACAATGTGAAGAAGACCTATGCGCAATGGGAGGTGGTCAACAATCACGCTCCGCACACCTGGCGGCGCATGCTCTATCAGGAACGGATGCGTCGGGTGGATGATCAGATCTTCACCGCCTTTGACTTTCCCGATTGCGGGCAAGTCCGCGCCAGGCGGCCGGTGTCCACCACGCCGTTGCAGGCGCTCAACCTGATGAACAGCCCCTTTGTGACCGAACAGTCCAGGTTTATCGCGGAGCGGGTGCGCAAGGAAGCCGGGGCCGATATCGAGGCACAGCTTCACCGCGCCTTTGGCCTTCTCCTCAACCGGGAACCTGCCACCGAAGAACTGGAGGCCTGCCGGAAGGCAGATCTCCAGCTGGTGTGCCGGAGCCTGATCAATTCGAACGAATTTGCCTTTCTACCCTGATGGACCCTGCCTTCCGGATATTCGCATGGTTACTTGCTGCCCGTTGGAGCCTGTCGTCTTCCACCCAAGGGTGGAGTCCAGGCTGGCCATCGACCGGGGGTGCATCTTGAACCGATGAACAATGCCGAACATCTCAGTTCGCACGGACGGCAGTTGCTGAGCCGACGGGACTTCATGCGCAATACGGGCTTTTCGCTTGGGGGCCTCGGACTTGCGCATTTGCTGGCGGCCGAAGATCCCGAGCGTGCGGCCTCCAGTGACAAGGCGCCCATCCGTCCGGACATCAATCCCGACCGACCCTATGCCCCGCGGGGAGGACATTTCAACGGAGCAGCCCGGCAGGTGCTCGTGATTTACTGCCCCGGGGCGGTGAGCCACGTCGATACCTTCGACTACAAGCCGGCCCTCACCAGGCTGCATGGCAGGAAGCCGCCCGGCATCCCGGCGGTTACCTTCGAGGGGCCGTCCGGGAATATTGCCAAACCCTTCTGGGAGTTCAAAGCGCGGGGCCAGAGTGGGAAGATGACTTCCGGGCTCCTTCCGCACATGGGGGCGCTTGCCGATGAATTCTGCTTCGTGCACTCCCTGCACACGCAGACCAGTGCTCATCCTCAGGGGGAGAATTTTTTCAACACCGGTTTCACGATGGAAGGCTTCCCGTCCTTTGGAGCGTGGGTGACCTACGCCCTCGGGTCCGATTGCAGTGATCTGCCAGCTTTTGTGGCCATCAATGATCCCCGTGGCCTGGCGCGGTCGGGAAAGAACAACTTCGGGAGTGGCTTTCTCCCGGCGGCGTTTCAGGGCACGGATTTCAATGCCAGAAATCCGCCCGCGAATCTGGATCGTCCGGCTTCCCTTTCGGCGGACGATGACAGAACGACCATCGACCTGCTCAAGCGGTTCAATCGCAAGCACCTTGAGCGTTATCCGGGTGATGCGGATCTTGCCGCTCGTATTGCCAGCTACGAGCTGGCGGGCAAGATGCAGACTTCGGTTCCGGAAATGATGGATCTCTCCGGCGAGCCGGAATTTGTCCACAGGGAATATGGCACGGACAATGGAACGGATTTAAAGCGGGAATATGCCAAGAACTGCATCCTTGCGCGGAAACTGGTCGAGAAGGGGGTGCGGGTGGTACAGCTTTTCAATGGGAGTGATCCCTCCGGAGGAAACGGGATCACCAACTGGGATTCCCATTCCAACATTCTCAAGACGCATGCCATGCAGGCCGAGATCATGGATCAACCGACTGCGGCTCTTATTCGAGATCTCAAGCGGCGCGGGCTGCTGGACCACACCCTTGTGGTCTGGTGTACTGAGTTTGGACGCATGCCCTTCCTGCAGAGCAATGGGACGGGGCGTGATCACAATCCGGAAGCCTTCACCTGCCTTCTGGCCGGGGCGGGTGTGAAGAAGGGGTTCAGCTACGGAGAGAGCGACGAGTTTGGCTTCAAGGCCACAGTCGACCCGGTCGAGGTCTACGATTTCAATGCCACCATCCTGCATCTGCTCGGTCTCGATCACGAACGGCTGAGCTACTACCACAACGGCCTCGAGCGCCGCCTGACCAACGTACACGGCCACGTTCTCGAGAAGGTGCTTGCGTGAATAACGAGGCCGGGATTTCACTTGCCTGGCCTGAATGGTTGTCCGCGCTTGATGTCTCCTGTCGGTTCGACAAGGATGAGCAACCAGTTGAAGGAGGGATTCTAATGACAGGCTACGTTTATCTTGCGGTTGCGATTGTTGCGGAGGTTGTTGCCACCTCCGCCCTGAAGGCTACGGAGGGCTTTTCAAGGCTGATTCCCTCCGTCGTTGTAGTGTGCGGCTACGGGCTGGCCTTCTACATGCTTTCCCTGACCCTGCGGACGATCCCGGTAGGGGTGGCCTACGCCGTGTGGTGCGGAGTCGGAATGGCCCTCATCAGCTTGATCGGATGGGCTGTTCTCAAGCAGCGGCTGGATGCCGGCGCGATCGTTGGGATCGGGCTTATTGTGATCGGCGTAATTGTCCTGAGCGTGTTCTCCAGGGCGACGGTACGCTAGGGGGGAAGGCTCTCGGAGCGACCTTAACCGATCAGCTCGCGGATGGGCTTGATCCCGGGATCGACAAGGAAGTGGGGGCGGCCGCTGGAATCCTCGACGGTTGCACTGGCGAGATCGATACCCAGGTTGTGATAAAGGGTGGCGAAGACTTCCTGAAACTTGATGGGGCGCTCGATCGGTTCGTTGCCGTGTTTGTCCGTGGCCCCGATAACCTGGCCGAGATTCATTCCCCCACCGGCGAGGAAGGCAAAATTGGCCTTCGGCCAGTGGTCACGGCTGTTCATTTTGTTGATCTTGGGAGTGCGCCCGAATTCGCCCCACATCACGATGGAGACATCGTCCTGCAGGCCGCGCTCGTGGAGGTCGGTGATAAGGGCGCTCAGCCCCTGGTCGAGAAGCGGAAATTCCTCGCGGGAACGCGGAAAGTTCAGGCCGTCTCCGCCGTGCCAGTCCCAGCGGCTGTAGTTGAGGGACACTACACGGGCCCCGGCCTCGACAAGGCGGCGGGCCACCAGGAAGTTGCGGATCATCTTGGGGGCCCCGTCGCGCTGGTACTTCGGATCGTTGATGCCGTAGCGCTCGACCACGCTGGGGTGTTCATTGGAGAGGTCAAGGGCAGCTGCCAGGTTCCCGTCGGCCAGGATTTCAAGGGCCTGGCGGTTGTAGGTATCGAGCCCTTCCATCTGACCGGTGGTATCGATCTCGCTTTTCAGGGTGTCGATGGAAGAGCGCAGGGCTTCGCGATCCATGAGGCGATCAAGGGACATGCCTTGCAAGGTCATGCTCTTGGCGCGGGCGTTGGGATCCTTGTCGACCAGGCCCATCGGGGAGTGCGAGTTGCCGATGAATCCACCGGTGCCGGCTTCCCCCCAGGTCCTGTTGCCGGTGGGATACATGAGGGAAACGTTGGCCGGAATCCCGGGCTTGGATCCCTGGATCCTGGAAACCCATGATCCCCAGGCCGGCCAGCCACCGGCAGGGGAGACGTCACGCCGCTTGTGTCCTGTCATGCATTGGAAACAGTCGTGGCCCCCGTCCGAGTCGGCGAGCGAACGGATGAGGGCAAACTTGTCTGCCATCTTGGCAAGACGGGGAAAGAGCTCGCAGATCTCGATGCCCGGGACATTTGTGGAGATGGGCCGGAATTCGCCTCGAATGCTGGACGGTGCATCGGGCTTGAGGTCGAAGAGATCAAGGTGGGATGGCCCCCCCGGCAGGTAGATATTGATGACGGCCTTGTGGGATGACCCGCTGTCAGCCTTCGATTCCATCCCAAGAAGCTGGCCAAGGGAGAGGCCGCCCGCAGCCATGCCTCCAATCTTGAGGAAGTCACGCCGGGAGTATCCATCACAGTGGGAGGGCTTACGGTCGGGTCTTCCAAAGAGTTCAAGCATGATCAGGAGCGGGACAGGATAAGAAAGGGACTCCCAGATTATATCGAGATATTCCCCCTGCGCCAAGCTGGATTGCCAAACATCATGAGGTGGGATTTCTCCACACTGGTCTGCACGACGGCGTGGAAAGAGAAAAGGCGGAGGAGCCGGGAGCCCCACCGCCTTGAGAATCTCTGGGAAAGGTTACTCCACGATGCTGACCCCGACATCATCAATGGATAATCCACTGAAAGCATCGGCACTGCTGTCGCTGACGAAGTTCCATTCCACGAGGATCGTTTCTCCGAGGGCTTCGGCCGGGACGGGGATGGCGATGGTCGTGTAGGTGGTGTCAAAGACACTCATGTCGATTGAGGTGTCGAGTCCGAGTTGCACCTGGTCGGCGGCACGAAGGAAGCGTACCACCGCGGTGTCCGCGAAACCATCCGCGTCGCGGAAGGCAGCGAAGGAGAGTTCCGCTCCACCTGCCCCGGTCAGGTCGATTGA
>JAKVCR010000111.1 GCA_022448985.1 Roseibacillus sp. | reverse complement strand
CGGTTTCGATAGCATAAAACCGTGATCTCTTGGGGTTAGGGCGAGCCTTTGCCTTGCCATCAGATTTGTGGGAATGAACACTCAGTCAATGAAACCCTGCCAGGCAATCGTTCTATGCTTTCCGCTTCTGTTCGGCATCGTCGGAACCGCAGGGGGTGAGGAGAAGGCGGATGAGAGCTGGTGGTCCCTGCAATCGGTGTCCCGGCCGGAAGTGCCCGCGGTGAAGAAGGCCGACTGGGTGAAGAATCCCATTGATGCCTTCGTCTTGTCGAAGCTCGAGGAGATGGGGCTTGAGCCGGCCCCGGAAGCAAGCGAGGGGGTGATCCGCCGCCGCCTTCACTTCGGACTCACCGGACTGCCGCCTGCTCCTGGCGCCAGTGCGGACGTAGACGCCCTGCTGGCCTCTCCTCACTACGGTGAACGCTGGGCCCGGCACTGGCTCGACGTGGCTCGCTATGGAGAGAGCAATGGCTTTGAGTATGACCAGTTACGGCCCAACGCGTGGACCTACCGGGACTGGGTCATCGAGGCCTTCAACGAAGACATGCCCTATGACCAGTTCGTGAAGTGGCAGATTGCCGGGGACGTGCTGGAGCCAAACCACCCCGGGGCCATCGCTGCGACCGGGTTTCTCGTCTGTGGAGCCTTCGATGGTCTCAAGCCCAACGGGGACAAGCAGCGCCGGATCATGCGGGAGGATGAAATGGAGGACATCGTGGGAACGGTGGCCCAGAGCTTCCTTGGACTCACGGTGCACTGTGCCCGTTGCCACGACCATAAGTTCGACCCCATCGCGCAGAAGGAATACTTCCAGATGGCCTCGGCCCTCGCCGGGGTACACCGGGGTGATCGCAACGTCCCGGCCGGGGTGGACGTGGCGGGAAAACGGAAGGAGATCGAGGAGTTGTCCCGAAAGCTTTCTGAATTGGACGGCACGGTGCGCAAGCGCCTTCTCGTCAAGTTGGAGCAGGAGGATACCAGGGAGATCCAGGGTGATTTTCCGCAGCCGGTCTCCCGGTGGTCCTTTGACAAGGACCTCCGTGATGAGATTGGAACCCTGCACGGGCAGGCCCGCGGAAGTGCCCGGGTGGAAGGAGGGGCGCTCGTGGTCGATGGCAAGACCGGCTTTGTCCTGACCGCGCCCCTGTCCAAGTCGATCAAGGCCCGCACCCTCGAGGCCTGGGTCAAGTTGGACAATCTCGGTCAACGGGGTGGGGGAGTCATCGGGATCCAGGGTTCCTCCGGGGAGCCTTTTGACGCCATCGTCTTCGGGGAGAAGGAGCCCGGTCGCTGGATGTCCGGGAGCTCGGGCTATCGGCGCACCTCGAATTTCGGGGGCGAGGAGGAAAAGGAAGCCCGGTCCCAGTTCGTCCACATGGCCATTGTTTACCAGGAGGATGGCACAATCACCGGTTACCGGAATGGGCGCCCCTACGGAAAGAGTTACAAGACAGGGGTAGTCACCTATGGTGCAGGCGAGAGCCAGGTCATCCTCGGGATGCGGCACGGGACCTCGTCCGATGGGAAGCGCATGCTGGCCGGGCGCATTGACCGGGCCCAGTTGTATGACCGGGCCCTCACCGCCGAGCAGGTTGCTCTCTC